>CAZBHG010000053.1:3120-9561 GCA_964491735.1 uncultured Eubacteriales bacterium | reverse complement strand
GCTGCGCCGACACAGACGGGTTACACCTTCAGCGGCTGGTCAACGATACCCGAAACAATGCCTGCAGAGAGCTTAACAATTACCGGTACGTTCACAGTCAATTCCTACACAATTACCTACAAGGTTGACGGTAAGGAACATAGTGTTGTGACCTATAACTACGACGAGACGGTCACACCGCTTGCGGCGCCCACAAAGACAGGTTATGCCTTCAGCGGCTGGTCAACGATACCCGAAACAATGCCCGCTGAGAATATCGAAGTCACAGGCACGTTCTCAATCAATTCCTACACAATCACCTATAAGGTTGAAGGCGAGGAAGATAGGGTTGTAACCTACAGCTACGACGCGGTGGTTACAGCGCTTACTGAGCCGACAAGGACGGGTTACACCTTCAGCGGCTGGTCAACAATTCCCGCAACAATGCCCGCTGAGAATATTGAAGTCACAGGCTCGTTCACAATCAATTCCTACACAATCACCTATAAGGTTGACGGTCAGGAACATGCGGTTGAGACTTACACCTACAACTCGGCGGTTACACCGCTTGCTGTGCCGACAAAGACGGGCTACACCTTCAGCGGCTGGTCAACGATACCCGAAACAATGCCCGCTGAGAATGTTGAAGTCATAGGTTCATTCACAGCCAATTCCTACACAATCACCTATAAGGTTGACGGTAAGGAACATGAGGTTGTAACATACGACTGCGGCTCAGTGATAACACCTCTAGCTGCGCCCACAATGACGGGTTACACCTTCAGCGGCTGGTCAACAATTCCTGAAATAATGCCCGCTGAGAATATCGAAATCACAGGCTCGTTCACAATCAATTCCTACACAATCACCTATAAGGTTGACGGTGAGGAAGATACAGTTGAAACCTATACTTACGGTGCAGCTGTAACGCCGCTTGCTGAGCCGACAAGGACGGGTTACACCTTCAGCGGCTGGTCAACAATTCCGACGACCATGCCCGCGGAGAATATCGAAGTCACAGGCACGTTTGCCCTTGACGCAGTTGAGATAGAGCTTGTTTCAAAAGCCGGCTCAACAACCATAATTGATGAGGAGCATAAGCTCATCTACGGTCTGAGCACAGGGATGGATATTGCCACATTTGAAAGCAGCTATATTGAGCTTAAGGGCAATGCCTCTCTCAGCTATCACACATATCAGTTTAATTTCGGCACAGGCACCAGGGTGGATGTTATTGACAATGCAACGGGGCAGGTAATCGATAGCTACTATATCGTTATCTTCGGTGATGTAACCGGTGACGGAAACATCAGCAGCGCCGATGCCGCTCTCCTTATGAATGCTGCCGCATACAAATGCAGACTTGCGGATATGGGTATAGGATTTGAGCAGGCAGGCAATATCGATGGAATTTCAGGTGTCAGCACAATCGACTGCAGCTACCTGATGGCTGTTGTGGCATACAAAATGCATATTGCCCAAACAACAGGAAACTGCGAACAGTTCAGTTAATTAGTCAGAGGTTCCTGAAGCAAAGCTATAAATATTCTTGCATAGAGATACCCGCTGAAAGAAAATGTTCTTTCAGCGGGTATTTACTTTTTTAAGACGGTCTCGGAGGAAAAAACGGTTCCTTTTTCACATTACATATATGCTATATATGGTGTTCCCTGATTTCAAAGTCACAAGCATAGAAAAATAATTAGGACAAAACTATTGCATAAAACAAACCGCTGGTTTATAATTAGGGAGCAAGTGGTGACAAAAGGGGCAAAAAGGTAATCAACGGCACAAAATAATTTGAAAAGGGAGGGGATTGACATAGAAAAGTTCAGGGGTAAATATACACATAACCTTGACCAAAAGAACAGATTGTTTATCCCCGCCAAGTTCAGGGATTTGCTGGGAGAAAAATTCATCGTCTGCAGGCCACTCAACGGCGACAGATGTATCATGGTGTATTCCGAGCAGGGATGGGACGAGTTTATGGAGACCGTCGAGCAAAAATATGACGGGCGCGAGCTTGTTCTTTTCAAAAGATTTGCCAACGCAAATATTGACAGCGCCGAGCCGGACAAGCAGGGCAGAGTCACGCTGAAAACTGAATTTTGCCAGTTCGCAAAGCTTGAGCGTGAGGTTTTCGTAGTTGGCGCAGAAAATCATTTTGAAATTTGGGACATTAATGAATGGGCCGAGATGGAAGAAAAAGAGGGAGCGTTCTTCAAAGGCTTTAACGGCCCGTATTAATTGACCGGAGGGGCAAAAATGGAGTTTTCACATATCCCTGTTTTCTTCAGCGAGGCTGTTGACGCGCTGAATATTAAGCCTTGCGGGGTTTATGTTGACTGCACGGCGGGCGGCGGCGGTCATTCAATGGCGATTGCCCAAAAGCTTTCCGACAAAGGCCGCCTGATTTGCATTGACAGGGACCCTGATGCAATTGAAATTTTAAACAGCAGATTCAGCGAGTTCAAAAATGTAACGATAGTACAGAATAACTTCTTTAATATAAAGGATATTTTTAAAAGTCTTGAACTGCGCGGGGCGGATGGTATTCTTGCCGACCTTGGCGTCAGTTCCCATCAGCTTGATACGGTGGAAAGAGGGTTTTCATTTCACACCGATGCTCCGCTTGACATGAGAATGAGCCGGCAGGGTATGACTGCGGCCGAGCTTGTCAACACATTGCCGCAGCAGGAGCTGCAGAGAATTATTTTTAAATACGGCGAGGAACGCTATGCCGCTTCGATAGCAAAAAAAATTGTCGACCAAAGGCAAAAAAAGCCGATTCAGACAACGCTAGAACTCGCGGAACTGATAAAATCGGCAGTGCCTGCCGCATACAGAAGAGAATGCGGCCATCCGGCGCGAAAAACCTTTCAGGCAATAAGGATAGAGATTAACGGCGAGCTGGATAATCTTGACGGGGCATTAGGGGATTTGTTTGACTGCCTTCTCCCGGGAGGGAGGCTTGCGGTGATTACATTTCATTCGCTTGAGGACAGGCCTGTAAAGCAGCGTTTCGCAGAGCTATGTTCGGGCTGCACCTGCCCAAAAAGCTTTCCCGTTTGCATCTGCGGAAAAAAGCCAAAGGGACGCCTGCCGTTCAAGGCTGCCGCACCCGATGAAGCGCAGCTCGCAGAAAATCCGCGCTGCCGCAGCGCAAGGCTCAGGGTGATTGAAAAGATAGATTAATCCGGCGTAGCAGGCCGCCAAACTGATGAGTATTTTATTCATTTATATATCAATATCCGGGGAGGAGAAGCAATGGCAGGTAATAACAACACAGCATATGATTTTTCGATGTTTGAGCCGAGAAGAGATGTACCTGTAAAGGAAAAGCAGAAGCCCGTTCAGAAGCCGAAAATTGTGCCGCAAAAATCAGACCGTCAGCTTACTGCCGAATTTTTGCGCAACATACCAAAGGTCATCAAGGTCTTTGCGTTTTCGGCACTGTGCACTGTTGTTATCGGCTATTCGGTTTTTTCAAAGGCTGAATTGACAGAGATAGCCTATACCCAAGAGAAGACGCAGCAGCGTCTTGATAGGGCGCAGGCAGAAAATACACGCCTTAAAATGGAGTTCAGCTCACTTGTATCGCTTGATAAAATTGAGGAATATGCTCAGAACGAGCTGGGTATGGTTAAGTGTGAGAGATACCAGATAACCTATTTTGATTTGGCCGGTGACGACAAGGTCATTGTTTCCAAAGTTGATTAGCCTTTCTTTCGGTTTGCAGTTATATGTCGGCATGGCTCAGTCATATAATTATGCGAGGGGTTATTTTGAATTTTTGCTATGGGTATCTCAAAATGGAATGGCGGCAGAGTAGCTCATGCGGCAGCCGCGAAAATCATTTTGGGAAGCCCTTTTTTTGAAAGGCAGATGGATATGGCTGTAAAAACTGCAAGGCAGGAATTGATGCAGCGCCTGATGATTATCATGATGCTGCTGGTTTTTGGCGGATTTGGCGCAGGCGTTTTCGGCGTTGTTCTTGTGCAGCTTGTACACGGCGAAGAGTACAGAGTGATTGCGGAGAATAATCAGCTGCGCGATACCGAGATATCCGCAGAGAGGGGCGTAATTTACGACTGCAACATGAAGGTCTTGGCAAAAAGCGCATCGGCTTATAAGATTTATGTCAAACCAAATCTTATAGGCGATGACGAGAATGTCAGAACCAAGATAGTTGAACGTCTCGCGGAAATTCTTGGCATGTCTGAAGAAAAAGTCAGGAATAAAACTCTTTATACGGATAAAAATTATATTGTAATAAAGAGCAAGGTTGAGACAGAGCAGAAGGAAGCTGTCAGCAGTTTTATGGACGAAACGGTGCAGGCAATCAGCGCCGAAACCGGAAAGCTCGCAAATATTTCCATCGGCAGGTTTATCGGAATTGACCCGGATGTAAAAAGATATTATCCGTATTCAAATTTCGCTGCCTCGGTCATCGGATTTACCGGCTCTGATGATGTCGGACTTTCTGGGCTGGAGCTTGAATATAGCAGCGTGCTGACAGGAACACCGGGCAGAATAATTACGGCTCAGAACGGCGGGCTTAACAGCAACAGTATGCCGATTGAGTACGAATCAATATATGACGCTAAGCAGGGCACAAGCCTTGTTCTGACAATTGATGAAGTTATCCAGCGCTACCTCGAAAAGAGCCTGGAACAGGTTTATATCGACGCTAACGCGGCGGGAGCATACGGCATAGTTATGGATGTCGATACCGGCGCCGTTCTTGCAATGGCAAACGAAGGCGACTATGACCTTAATGATCCTTTTGCGATTTCAAACGGAGAAAAGCAGGCGGAAATTGATAAAATAACCGACAGCGATAAAAAATTTACAGCTCTTCAGAGCGCCCAGTATGCCCAGTGGAGAAACAGGGCGATAAGTGATACTTATGAGCCGGGTTCTGTTTTCAAGATTTTCACTCTATCGGCTGCGCTTGAGGAAAAGGTTGTTTCCCCGAGTACGACCTTTACCTGCACAGGCAGTATACAGATTGCAAACAGAAGAATGAGCTGCTGGAGACACGCAGGTCACGGCACGCAGGACCTTACAAAAGGTTTAATGAATTCCTGCAACCCGTTTTTCATAACCATCGGGCAAAGGCTGGGGCAGGAAAAATTCTATAAATATTTTAATGCGTTCGGGTTCACCGAAGAAACGGGAATTGACCTGCCTGCGGAGGCGAAGCCTGTTGCGGGCGTAACCTACCATCCTCTCGAAACAATGAGCATAGTAAACTTAGCCAGCGAATCATTTGGCCAGAGCTTCCAGATAAGCCCGATTCAGATGATTACGGCAATATCTTCAATTGCAAACGGCGGCAAGCTTATGACGCCCTATGTCGTTGCAAAAACGCTTGATGAGGACGGCAACGTCATTTCCGAAGCCAAGCCGACAGCCAGGCGGCAGGTCATTTCGGAGTCAACGGCAAAAACCGTTGCAGGCATGATGGAGCAGGTTGTCATTGGCGGCACAGGCAAAAACGGCTATGTTGCCGGTTACCGCGTTGCGGGCAAGACGGGTACAAGCGAAAAGCTCTCCTCAACGGACGAAAACGGGCAGGAGCATTATGTGGCATCCTTCGGCTGCTTTGCACCGGCAAACGATGCGAAGATAGCCGTGCTGATAGTGATTGATGACCCGCAGGGGCAGATAAACGGCGGTCAGATTGCCGCGCCGGTTGCCGCGGAGGTAATTGAAAACACAATGGTGTATCTCAATGTTGAGCCGCAGTACACTGAGGAAGAGCTTGCGGCGCTTGATACGGAGGCCCCCAATCTTGTCGGCATGAGCGTTGAAAGCGCAAAAACCCAGCTCACGGGCGAAGGCTATATGGTAAAGGTTGTAGGCGAAGGAAACAGCGTTACGTCACAAATCCCTGCCTATAAACAAAGCCTGCCCAAGAACGGTATTATAATTCTGTATACCGAAAAGGATGTAACATCAAAGAAGGTGACCGTTCCGGACCTTACAAAGCTGACAATTACTCAGGCAAATAAAAAGGCTGTTGATGCAGGGTTTAATATTAAAATTTCTGGCAACACTCTCAACAGCAGTGAGCTTGTCTCCTACAAGCAAAGCGAGACGGCGGGCTCGGAGCTTGAGTACGGAACGACAATCACCGTTTATTTCAAATCAAATTCAGGAGTCAATGAAGTGGAGCAATAAGTTAGGAGGACAGCAATGAACCTTTCAATTCTATTGAAAAATGCCGGAGTTTTGTTCGCCCCCCGAACAGATGTTGATATTACCGGTATCACAGACGATTCAAGGAAGATAACCGAGGGCTGTGCCTTTGTGTGCATAGAGGGCAATAAGTTTGACGGCCACAGTGCTGCCAAGGCAGCCGTTGAAGCAGGTGCAAAAGCTGTAATTGCTCAAAAAGATACCGGCCTTGAAGAGCAGGTGCTTGTAAAAGACAGCCGTGAGGCATATTCAATCATG
>CAZBHG010000053.1:488-3110 GCA_964491735.1 uncultured Eubacteriales bacterium | reverse complement strand
GCAACCCCGCGCAAAAGCTCAGGCTTGTAGGTGTTACGGGTACAAACGGAAAAACAACATCCTGCTTTCTGCTCAAAGATATATTTGAAGCGATGGGCGAAAAAGTCGGGCTTATCGGCACGGTCAAAAACATGATAGGCAGTGAGGAATACCCCTCAAGCCTGACGACTCCCGACCCGCTTGAGCTTCACACGCTGTTCTCAAAAATGGTTGAAAAGGGCTGCAATTACTGCGTTATGGAGGCGTCCTCTCAGGCGCTTGCACAGCAGAGAGTTGCTGGGCTGCACTTTGCTGCGGGTATTTTCACAAATCTTACACAGGATCATCTGGACTATCACGGCAGCTTTGAAAATTACAAGGCGGCAAAGAAAAAGCTCTTTGAGGCGTGTGACCTTGCAATAGTAAATCTTGACGATGATGCCGCGGAATATATGCTTGAAGGGCTTGAATGCAGGGGCATCACATACTCCGTCACCAAGGACGAGTCGGACTATACCGCAAAAAATCTTCAGCTCAAGGATACCGGCGCAGAGTATGAGCTTGTCGGCAAATCTGTTATCGGAAGGGTACGTTTCGGCGTTCCGGGGCTGTTTTCAGTTTACAATTCAATGGGCGCGGCTGTCTGCGCTGTTGAACTGGGTTTCCCGTTTTTAAAGGTAATTGAAATACTTTCAAAATCAAAGGGCGTTCCGGGCAGGCTTGAGGTTGTACCTACGGATACGGATTTTTCGGTCATTATTGACTATGCCCATTCGCCCGACGGTCTCGATAATATACTGAAAGCCCTTAATGAAATAAAAAAAGGCAGGCTGATAACGGTTTTCGGCTGCGGC
Source organism: uncultured Eubacteriales bacterium (assembly GCA_964491735.1). Taxonomy (GTDB): domain Bacteria; phylum Bacillota; class Clostridia; order Oscillospirales; family Acutalibacteraceae; genus JAAZFZ01. The sequence goes on along the minus strand of CAZBHG010000053.1, from coordinate 2,277 downwards.
GGCGACAGGGACAAAACAAAACGCCCGATTATGGGCAGGATAGCCTCCGAACTGTCGGATATTGCAATTGTTACATCCGACAACCCAAGGTCAGAGGACCCCGAACAGATTGTCAGCGAAGTCGTTGAAGGCACAAAAGGCTCCAAAAATACGGTTTATATTGAGACTGACCGCACAAAGGCGATTGAGCTTGCTCTCAGAAAAGCCCGGGCGGGCGATATAGTTGTGCTTGCGGGCAAGGGGCATGAAACCTATCAGATTCTCAAAACAGGCAAAATTCACTATGACGAGCGCGAAGTAGTCAGAAACATCCTCTCCGTTAAATAATGTAACCGAAAGGGACGATAGCTTGAAAAAGTTGAACCTTTTTGAAATAGCTGCAGCAGTCGGAGCAAATGCAGACTTTGACGGCGTTGTCAGCGAGATTTGCACAGACACAAGGGATTTAAAAGAGGGCAGCCTTTTTGTTGCGCTGGAGGGTGAAAATTTTGACGGTCACAATTTTGCACAGACTGCGGTTGAGCTTGGAGCTGCCGCCGTTATGTGCCAAAAAAATACCGGATGTTCAAAAGAGCTTATGGTTCCGGATACGCGCAAAGCGCTTCTTGACCTTGCGGCATATTACAGAGGGTTGTTCGACATACCCGTTGTCGGAGTGACGGGCAGTGTTGGAAAAACAACAATCAAGGAAATGACTCATGCCGTTCTGAGTAAAAAATACAATACCCTGAAAAATGAGGGCAACCTCAACAATGAAATTGGTCTGCCTGAAACAATTTTTAATCTTGACGACAGCCATGAGGCGGCAGTTCTGGAGATGGGCATGAGCGCCCCCGGCGAAATATCAAGGCTTTCAAAAACAGCCAGACCTTCAATCGGGATAATCGGCAACATCGGCGTATCACACCTTGAAAACCTTGGCACAAGGGATAACATACTTAAAGCAAAGCTTGAAATCCTTGACGGCATGGAGAATGACGCGCCCTTAATCCTTAACGGCGACGATGATTTGCTCTATAACGCAAAGATTAAAGAGAACCCTATTTTCTACTATGGCATAGACAATAAGTTTTGCCGTTTTAAGGCATACGATATAGAATCGGACGAAAACGGGAGCAGTTTTATTATAGATTTCGGCTGCGGCGAGCAAAGAGTATACCTGCCCGCAATCGGCAGGCACAATATTTATAACGCAATGGCGGCTTTCTCCGTCGGCTTTCTTCTGGGAGTTGAGCCGCAGTCGGCAGCGGATGCTCTGGCGGGTTATGTTCCCTCAGGCATGAGGCAGAGAGTAAGAAACATCGGCGGCGTCGTTTTTGTCGAGGATTGCTATAACGCCAGCCCCGATTCGATGCGCGCGGCTCTTGCGGCGCTCATGCAGATAAAGGCAAAACGGCATATAGCGGTGTTCGGCGATATGCTTGAACTCGGCAAGGTGTCCGAGGAAGCACATAAAAATGTCGGCTGGCTTGCGGCGGAGTCAGGCGTTGATGTGCTGCTGACATACGGGCAAAGGGCAAAGCTCGCGGCACAGACGGCAATGAGCGGCGGGATTGAAACGGTACATAGCTTTAATGATAAAAGTGAGCTTGCAAAGGAGCTTTCGGCCATGCTGTGTGAGGGTGACGCGGTGATGTTTAAAGCAAGCAGAGGTATGAAGCTTGAGGACGTAATAAAAAGTGTATATAAGGAGTTGGGCATAGGTGAATAATATAAGTGCGGTTGCATCGGCGGTGGTCGCTTCGTTTGGGATTACGGCGTTGCTAGGCTTTGGAATCATTCCCTGGCT
>CAZBHG010000053.1:0-478 GCA_964491735.1 uncultured Eubacteriales bacterium | reverse complement strand
TTCACAAACTCAAGTTCGGTCAGACAATTCTCGACATCGGTCCCAGTTGGCACAAAAATAAACAGGGAACGCCCACAATGGGCGGGATAATGTTTATTATTGGCACGACTGTTTCGGTTGTCGCAGTGTTTATTGTTGACTGGATTTTGAAAGGCAACATAGTTGTGGGTGACTATATTGTCCCTTCGGAGATAATCACAAAAATTTTCGCCGGCATGATTATGGCACTTAGCTTCGGCTTCATAGGTTTTTTTGACGATTATATCAAGGTAGTAAAAAAACGTAATCTCGGTCTTTCAATTACACAAAAAACGATTATGCAGCTTCTTATATGCATCGGGTATCTTCTGAGCATTTATATGGGCATGAACAAGGACCCGATTATGTTCATCCCCTTCGTCGGCAACATAAGGCTCGGCTGGTTTTTCTGGATTTTCGGTATCTGCGTCATTTACGGTGCAGTCAATGCGGTCAATTT
>CAZBHG010000052.1:0-9691 GCA_964491735.1 uncultured Eubacteriales bacterium | reverse complement strand
CAGACATTTTGTGTTGAAAAATATTCCGCGCATTTTGCCGCCTCGGCGCCGCCGCCTATGGTGCAGGGAGAAATGACGCACTCTGCATGAGTGCCGTCAGCATAAAAAACATTTGACTCGATTAATTCCTTGGCGGCCTTTGCGAGATACATTGTTTTTGCTTCAAGGCTCTCCCTTACTCCGCCCCAACGTCCGTCGATAATCGGTCTGATACCAATTTTTGCGTTTGACATTTTTGCTCATTCCTTTCAGATTAATCTGTTATATTAATATAGTTTCGGTATGCTTTTTCCCATTCGTCAGCGTTTTCGGGGGTATATACCGTGACGCTTTCACTGTTTGAAATAATCTCCCTTGCCTGCGCAATATCTTTGATATCGCCGCTTGCAAGGAGCTGGACTGCGATATTACCCAGAACCGTCGCTTCAATGGGCCCCGCTTTCACAGTGCGGTTGCAGGAGTTTGCGGTCATCCTGCAAAGGAGAGTGTCCTTAGTCCCCCCGCCTATGACGTGAATGACGGGGTAATCCTTTCCCGTGCAGTCCATCAGCTTTTCAAAGGTCAGCCTGTATTTCATTGCAAGGCTCTCATATATACAGCGCATAATTTCGCCGACTGTCTGCGGCACATACTGCCCTGTTTTTTCGCAGTATTCGCGCACACGTTTCGGTATATTACCGTGAGGGATAAATTCAGGCGCGTCGGGGTCAATGAAGCATCTGAACGGCTTGGCTTCAAGTGCCAGCTTTTCCAAATCGGCATAGCTGTAATTCTGCCCCTGACGCTGCCAGTGCCTGCGGCTTTCCTGAATAAGCCATAAGCCGGTGATGTTTTTGAGAAAACCTGTTATGTATCCGTAACCGCCCTCGTTGGTGACGTTCATTTTAATGGCTTTTTCGTTCACTATCGGCGTTTTAAGCTCCGTGCCGAAAAGCGACCATGTGCCGCTGCTTATAAATGCAAAATACTCTTCGCCGCTTGGCACAGCAGTGATGGCGGACTGCGTGTCATGCCCGCAGACCGAAACGACATCAACAGGCTCAATGCCGCACTCCTCGCACACGCCATCGCTCATTTTTCCAATAACTGTTCCCGATGGGACAATGTTTGTAAGCAGCCTTTCGGGAAGCCCCAGCCTGTCAAGAACCTCTTTCGACCAGCCCTTGGTTTTTAAATCAATCATCTGGGACGTTGTCGCAATCGAATATTCGGTTGATTTAACTCCCGTGAGCATATATGCGAAAAGGTCGGGCATAAAAAGAAGCTTGTCCGCCCTTTCAAGAATATGAGGTCTTTTAAGCTTCAATGACAAAAGCTGAAAGACGGTATTAAGCTCCATGAACTGAATACCCGTAAGATTATAAAATTCCTCTTTTGGCAGGGATTTGAAGGCCTCGTCAATCATGCCGCTTGTGCGCGTGTCACGGTAATGAACAGGATTTTCAAGAAGACAGCCGCACTCGTCGATAAGCCCGAAATCAACTCCCCATGTGTCGATGCCTATGCTTGAATAGCCGCCGTCATTTTTAGCTTTAATCAGCCCCTGCTTTATCTCATGGAAAAGCCTGAGAACATCCCAGTAAATTGTGCCGTTGACATCGACAGGGTCGTTTGAAAAGCGGTGAATTTCCCTGAGCGTAATCTTTTCGCCGTCAAAGCTGCCGAGAATGGCGCGCCCGCTCGATGCGCCGAAGTCAAACGCAAGCACTCTTTTAGCAAGGCTCATCGTACAACACCCTTTTTTAAAATAACATTTGCATAAATTGCCGTTTCGCCCGTTGCAATAACTGCATAAGCTCTCTTTGCCCTTGTATAAAACGCATAGCGCTCGACAAGCTCAACATGCCTGTCACCCTCATGCTTTTTGATGATTTCTTCGTATTTCTTCCATATCTCGGGGCGGTTTTCCTCATCGCCGTTATCCATCAGTGCGACGGGCATGTCAACGTAGGTGTCGAGCGGCATGAGCTGAAGAACGGCGTCAAGAATTTCAGGCACGCCGTGACCGTCAAGACGGATAAGGTTTTTGGAGACTGTCGCGTCGGCAATCGAAGCGGAGGGAAAATTGCCGTCGCCGATAACGATTTCGTCCCCGTGCCCCATCTCCATGAGAATTTTCAGAAGCTCCGGCGAGATAACCGGAGAAATATTTTTAAGCATTTTTCTTACTCCTTTTCAATTTGATTTCGTTATATTTTTTTGTGACAACAGGCGCAAGCGCCCTTACAATCAGTATGGCAATAATTCCGTATATGATGCCTATTAAAGTACCCGCGATAACGTCCGTGCAGTAATGGACATGAACATAAATCCTTGAAAACGCAATCAACGCGGCGAGTATAAATGCGGGGATGTATATGCTCTTTTTCTTTGTCATTGTCAGTGCGGTGGCACAGGCAAATGCTGACGACGAGTGACCGGACGGGAAGGAGAAGCTTGAGGGCCTGCTCACAAGGTCGGGATAATTGAATATACCTTTCCACGCCTCCAGGTCAAAGGGACGGGGGCGGCAGATAATGTTTTTAAGAATCAAATCGTTTATTGAGATATGCACAAGCAGTGCCGCTAAAACTGCGAAACCGACAATACGGTGCCTTTTTGAAAAAAGCAGGCTTACGCCTATTGCTATCCAGAAAATTCCGCCCTCGCCAAGATAGGTGACAGCAGTCATAAATACATCAAGAATGGGATTCCAAAGATAATTTTCAATCCACTGAAAAACCGCCCAGTCAAAATTCAGAATTGCATCCATTGCAGTACCCCTCCAAATATATCTTAGCTACTTAGTTAATTATATAGGGATTTATGGAAAAAAACAATGTAGTATATGTAAAAAAATGAAAACTTTACCGATGTTTTTAATAATTCAGAAAAAATGCGGCGGTCAACTGACCGCCGCATGACATCCATATAAGCTTAAAAATTATTAAGCAGCAATACCGAGCGAGTTTATTATACCCTTAAACACATCAATGACCGCCTTGGCAAGAATCCCGAACGGACTGCCGTAAACATTGAAGATGAAATCCGCCTCAAAACCTTCGCCGAAATAATCGGCAAAGTCTGTCGTATAGGTTTCATAGCTCCAGGGATTGTTTTCATTAAGCGTTATTACACGGTAGCCTCTTTGCTCATCGCCATAGGTCTGGAAGCCGCAGCCCGGAGACTGAATAAGGTCGATTCCGTCAACTGCCCCTATGAAGCTGTTCACATGGTCATGACCTGTGACGATGCCAAGAACATCCCCTCTTTCGGCAAAGGTGTCAAGCTCATCATAATTAACATATGACGGGCAGGGCCATTCGCCTATAGTGCCTGTTGCAAGCTCGGGGTTAAGCTCTTTGAGATAGGTTTTGCCGTTGACAGTTTTTGTCCCTTCTGTAGTACCTTCGGGCGCTTCAACAAGCAGCTCATATATTTGCGGCACCGGTATGTGCTGAAACACGAGCGACGGAACAAGACCGCTGTTTTCCTGCTCAAGCTGCTCGCTAGTGGTTTTGTACCACTCAAGCTGATCCTCCTGAACAGGTTCATATGTGTCAAGCTCATCATTATCCATATTCGAGTCAATAAGCCAGAGGTTGAATACTGTCCTTGCGCCGTCCGAGCTTTTTATGACAAGGTTATGGTTGCCGCAGCCGAACATGTTGGGGTCGGCATCATATGCAAGGCAGCCAGCAATGCTTTGATAGACGGTGAACTGATAGTCCTTGCTCGTCCTCTGTCCGTCATGGTTTCCGAAAACAAAGGTGAATTTTACTCCGCGCTCGACAAGCGGCGCGAGCAATTTTTCAATTGCGATTTTGCTTGTTAATTTGGTCCACTGACCGCTGGTGTTGTCGCCCGTGAAAATAACAAGGTCAGGCTTAACAGTATCAAGCGCTTTCTCAAGCTCCATAAGCGAAGCGACTCTCGGAAAAATATCGTCCTGAAAATCCGCAACCTGGAGAATTACGAACTCATGGTTTTCGTTGAATTTCAGCCCGCAGTCGGCAGATGGGGCGGCGCCAGAAGTTTCCTGTGCAGACGCAATGCTTGTCAGCGAAAAAAAGAGAGTACATGCCAGAAGAACGCTGAGAATTTTTTTCATTGTCTTTTTCATTTAATAGCTCCTTTTTCAATTTCCGTCAAGTGATTATTATACCACATCCGGAAAAATGTTCAATAGTTGTGAGCATGAATTTTTATTAATAAAAATACAAAACATTAATAATTCTTGTCCTTTTCGCCAATATGTGCTAAACTACTCGTGTTAATTTTTGGAGGGTGATTTTGTGAGCAGGGCAAAGCTTTTTGAAAAGACGAAATACTTTATTATTGATATGGACGGCACTTTTTATCTGAGCGATACAATTATTGAAGGCTCAGCCGGGCTTGTGAGTTCGCTCCCCGGAAAGGGAATTGATTTTTACTTCTTCACAAACAACTCCTCAAACAATGTTGAGGTCTGTTGTGAAAGGCTTTCAAAAATGGGCTTCCCCGTAGGTAAAGACAAAATAATTATTTCATCTCAGGTTACAATAGATTACATAAAAAGGAATTATAAAGACAAGAGTGTCTATCTGCTGGGAAATGAGAGGCTGACGGCTGATTTTTCGCAGGCGGGCATAAAGCTTGTTGACGAAAAGCCCGATATCGTAGTCCTCGGCTTTGACACGACACTCACCTACGAGAGAATACGGAAGGCTGCAAATTTCATTGCAAACGGTGCTTTATATATAGCTACACATCCCGATTTCAACTGCCCCGTGGCGGATGGGTTTATGCCCGACACAGGCTCTATGATTGAGCTTTTTGCCGCGTCAACGGGCAAACGTCCTCTTGTTATGGGCAAGCCCATGACGGCGACCGTTGATTATATTACAGGTTTGCTCAACTGTCACAGGGATGAGCTGTGCTTCATCGGTGACAGGCTTGAAACCGATATTGCTATCGGTGCAAATCATCATATTCCCTGCGTGCTTGTTATGACAGGGGTGACCTCTCAGGAGGAATACGAAAAATCAGACATTAAGGCGGACCTCGTTGTGCCGAGTATAGCTGATTTGGGCGAATATCTGGGCTGAAATCTGCCGTTATGGTCAGTTCGAAACCATCCTGACCTTAAATAAAACTATGGAGGAATAAAATTGAAAAACAGCAAAACTCTTTATATCGTTCAGGGTGCGCTCATTGCGGCGGCCTATGCGGCACTGACATATCTTGCGTCGGTTTTCGGCATTGCCTACGGCGGCATCCAATTCAGGTTTTCGGAGGCACTGACAATTCTGCCCGTTCTGACACCCGCCGCCATCCCGGGGCTTACAATCGGCTGCCTTATCGCAAACCTCGCAAGCCCTTACCCCGCCGATATGCTTTTCGGCACGCTTGCAACTCTCCTCGCCGCCGTTGCGGCAAGAGCGGTGCGAAAAATAACAATCAGGGGTATCCCGATTTTATCTCCCCTTGCGCCCGTAGTAATAAACGCATTAATAATAGGTATGGAAATATCCGTATTTCTGCCCGAAGGCTTGACCTTTGCGGGCTTTGCATATTCGGCTCTTACGGTCGGAGCGGGGGAACTGGCTGTGTGCTATGTTCTGGGCATCCCTCTGCTGCTTCTGCTGAAAAACAACAGATTAAGCCCTTTCTGCGGCAATAAACGACGTTGATACCGCTATTTTGTTGAATAGGCTGAATATTTTACCCAATAGGCTGAAAAGTATATATTATGCTGATATTTCCCGCTCCGGATGCATATATGTTACGGAAGGGGCGGGTTTTGTGTTTGCAGTGTTACAAATACTTGAAAAAGAGAAAGATGTATTTTCGATTGTACGGGAAAAATTTAATCCGACAAAGCCTGTGATATCGTCGGTTGCCGTCAGGAGCGGAGCACCATTTTTTGTGGTGACGGTGAAAAAAACAAAATACGGCGTTCCGTGGCAGACCGTCAAAACAGTGTGCGGCAGGCTGTCACAGCGTTTGCTTTTGCCCGAGGGCTTAACGCTTCCCGACGGTTACGGCATGGATTCTTTTGAGCCTGCCGTTTTGCCGGCAAAGCTTATATTGAACTGCGCCGCCGAAGCCTTTTCGCGCTGCGAAACCGAGGCGTCAAGGTTAAGCATATGCATTGTCGACAGAAAAGGCGTTTTACCGCATATTATCGACAGCCTGATTATGCATGCCGCAACAATAAAAATCGTGACAGATAAATTGAGCGTATATTCCATGGCGGCAGCGGACATTATGGAAAGATACGGCGCAACTCTGATAATTGACGACAGCATCGGTCTTGCTCAGAACTGCACCGCGGTAATCACAACGGATATTTCTCAGCTTTCGGGCAGTGAAAAGGGGTTGATATTCGCCCCTCAATGCCGCCATAGGGCGGATTTCAAAAACGTAGTCACCGGTGAGGGAATAGCAATGCCAGAGGAATATTTGCGGCTTATTCCGGAGGGAGTAAATCCCTTGCTTTTTGCAAGCGCGCTGCATGAGCTTTGCGGTGTGGCAGTCCTTGAAAAAGCGGCATTTCAAAAATATCTTTTGAATTCGGCACCTGCAAGCATATTTGATATCTCAAAGCTTATCACACATATAGCCCGATAATGAGACCGGGCGTTTTTTGCATATTGCAATTATAATTGTTTGAGGTCGGTACAAATACTTGACATTTAAACAATGTTTCATTATAATAGCAATATTAATATGGCGCGGGATTAATTTATATCCTTGAAATTATTTTTTGATATATAAGATGAGTTACGAAAGGAAGATAATAGCAATGGCACAAGAAAAAACTTTTCTCACCCATGAGGGTTATTTAAAGCTTACGGCCGAGCTTGAAAATCTCAAAACAGTCGGCAGAGACAATATCGCTGAAAAGATTAAGGAGGCCCGTTCCTTCGGCGATCTCTCCGAAAACGCTGAATATGATGAGGCAATGAATGAGCAGGCAAAGATGGAGGCGCGTATCGCAAAGCTCGAGGATGATATTTCAAGCTCCACGATTCTTGATGAAAATGAATTGAGCACCGAGCTTGTTTCAGCCGGCTCCAGAGTAGAGGTCCGCAACATCGGCACCGAGGTTATTACCGAGTATCAGATTCTCGGCAAAACTCAGGCAAACCCCGAAGAGGGCATTATTTCCGACCAGTCGCCTGTCGGAAAAGCTTTGCTTGGGCATAGGGCAGGCGAAGCTGTCACTATTGACACGCCCAACGGCAAGCGCATAAACTTGGAAATCCTTTCAATTTCAAGATAATATAATTATATTTACTGACGGCAGATTATTCTGCCGTCAGATATTTCGCTAAGGAGCTTTATTATGCAGGAAGAACTAAACAACGGAGCAGTCGAAGAAACCGCCGAGGCGGAGCTGCAGGACACAAATGAGCTGAGGCAAATCAGGGTGGACAAGCTTCAGGCGCTGCAGGCGGAGGGGAAGGACCCTTTTAAAATAACTGTTGCCGAACAGTCAATCAGCGCAAAGGAAATAGTCGAACGCTTTGATGAGCTCGAAAACAGCGATGTTTCCTTATGCGGTCGTATTATGTCAAAGCGTGATATGGGCAAAGCAAACTTTATTGATGTCCGTGACCGTTCGGGGCGTATGCAGGTATATATCAAAATCAACGATATAGGCGAGGAAGCCTTTGCGGAATACAAAAAGTGGGATATAGGAGACATTATTGAGGTCAAGGGCTTTGTCTTCCGCACTCACAGGGGCGAAGTCTCCGTCCATGCAAAGGAGCTAAGACTTCTGACGAAATCTCTTCTGCCTCTTCCCGAAAAATTCCACGGGCTGACCAATACCGACGTGCGTTACCGCCGCCGCTACATTGACCTAATAATGAACCCCGAGGTGCGTGAAACATTCATAAACCGTTCCCTGATTATCCGCGAAATCAGAAATCACCTTGATGCGCAGGGCTTCATTGAGGTTGAAACGCCCGTCCTCGTTCCGAATGCGGGCGGCGCTGCCGCACGTCCGTTTATGACACACCATAACTCGCTTGACGAGGATTTGCACCTGAGAATTTCTCTTGAGCTTTACCTCAAGAGGCTGATTGTCGGCGGGATGGAAAAGGTTTATGAAATCGGCAGAGTGTTCCGCAACGAAGGTCTTTCGGTGCGCCATAACCCTGAATTCACTTTACTTGAACTTTATCAGGCTTATACTGACTATCACGGCATGATGGATTTGTGCGAAAATCTGCTCAGAACAGTCGCACAAAACGTACTTGGTACAACCGTTTTGACCTATGACGGCGTTGAGATTGACCTTTCAAAGCCGTTCAGAAGGATGACGATGCTTGACGCCGTCAAGGAGTATGCGGGCGTTGACTTCTCCGCTGTTGATTTTGAGCAGGCAAAGGCTCTCGCAAAGGAGAGGGGCATTGAGTTTGAGCCCCGCCATAAAAAGGGCGACATTATCAATCTTTTCTTTGAGGAATATGTTGAGGAAAAGCTTGTCCAGCCCACATTCATTATGGATCATCCCGTTGATATTTCGCCTCTTGCAAAGAGAAAACCAAACGATCCGGAATTCACAGAGCGTTTTGAGCTTTTCATCACACAAAGGGAAATGGCAAATGCATTCTCGGAGCTTAACGACCCTATTGACCAGAGAGGGCGTTTTGAAGCTCAGGAGGCTCTTCTCGCCGCAGGCGATGAAGAGGCAAATCACACTGACGAGGACTTTCTTATGGCTCTTGAATATGGTATGCCGCCGACGGGAGGCATAGGCATAGGCATTGACCGACTCGTTATGCTGCTGACCGACAGCTATTCAATAAGAGATGTTCTGCTGTTCCCCACGATGAAAAAAATATAATATTATGAAAATTTCAATTGCTTTGGCAGCGTACAAAGGTGAAAAGTATTTAGGCGAACAGCTTGAGTCCATTTTTCCCCAATTGGAGCAAACAGACGAAATAATCGTTTCGGATGATATGCCGGGAGGAGAAACTCAGAGGGTTGTTGAATTCTATGCCGCTTATGACAGCAGAGTAAAATATATTGAAGGCTCCGGCAGGGGCGTGTGCAAAAACTTTGAAAACGCAATCAATAATTGCAGCGGCGATATTATCTTTTTATGCGATCAGGACGATATCTGGCTTCCGAACAAGGTCGCCAGAGTAAAAGAAGAATTCAGCAGCGGCGCCGACCTTGTTCTGCATGACGCAAAGGTAACCGATGCCGCTCTTAAAGTAACCGCGAATTCGTTTTTTGCAATGCATAATACCAAAGCCGGCTTTGCGTCAAATTATATCAGGAACAGCTATGTCGGCTGCTGCATGGCGTTCAGTTCCGATTTAAAAAAGATTGTGCTTCCGTTCCCGAACGACCTGCCCATGCATGACCAGTGGATAGGTTTGCTCGCAGAGCTTTACGGAAAAGTAAAATTTATAGACGAGCCGTTAATTCTCTACAGACGCCACGGTGAGAATGTCACGGGCGGAGAAACAAAATTATTAAGTAAGCTGAAATGGCGTTTTGACCTTGCCAAAGAGCTTGCGGGACGTACTTCATCAGTGAACAAAAACAGAGGTGTAAAATGAAGCAATATACGGTTTCGGGCTGTATTGTGACACACAATAATATGGTAACGATAAAAGATACGCTTGACTCGCTTTTCGACATGACAAAGGGAGTTGATTTTAAACTCTTCATTGCTGATAATCTCTCCACTGACGGCACAATTGAC
>CAZBHG010000051.1:6752-9696 GCA_964491735.1 uncultured Eubacteriales bacterium | reverse complement strand
CACCGTGCACAACCCCACGCCCAGCAGCCAGTTCAAGGTAGCCAAGGTCATCCTCGGAGCCGAAGCAGCCGTCAAGCGCAAGGCGGAAGCAGCCGCCGATACGGGGCAGTTTTCTTTTGATAACCTTGTCAACATCCATTGTCTGAAAGAAAACCCTGAATGTCTGCGGCAGCGCCTTTGCGGCGAAAAGAATTGTGTCGACATCCATGTCGTTTTTATAGCCGACACCCTCCACGTTATGTATAAGCCCTATTCCCCTTTTTGCCATGAGGTCGGAGGCTTTGATAAGACCCGCAAGGATGCTCAGGGCGGGTACCTTTTGAGTTATGTAGTTGACGCCGAGATAAAAGGCGTTCTGATACATCCAGCCCGTTTCCTTATCAAAGCCCTCGTCATTGAGAACCTCGGCGGGGAGCTGATTGACAAGGGCGGAGTTTGCAACGCCTGCATGACCGTCATATTTAACAATCAAGACGGGCAGCGATGTCATTTTGTCGATATCCTTCATTTCGGGGAGACGTCTTTCATCGACGGTGTGAGCGCAGCAGCCGAAAGCGGGAATAAATTTCACCTTAGGGTTGGCTTTTTCGTATTCACGGAACATTCTGCCCATATCCTCAAAGTTCTTTGCGGAGCGCACGTCCATTGTCGAGTTGAACAGCGCAAAGGATTCAAAGTGAATATGAGTATCCGCAAAAGCAGGCAGAACGCACTTCCCTTTCAAGTCGGTGACGGGAGAATTTTTATACTCTGCGGGAATTTCATCGCCGCACCAGACTATTCTGCCCTTATCAACTGCCATGACGGAGAAAATTTTATTTTCATCCTCGCAGGAAATGAATGAGGCGTTTTTGAATAACATCATAGCCAAGACTCCTTTTATATTTTTATGCGTCAAATGTCACCGTTTTCTATCCTGCCGAGCAGCCAGTCAAGCTCCTTAGTGACAAAATCATTGGCGGGAGATATATCATTTGCGGGAAAAAGTATTGCCTCGCTCGAAATTATCCCTCTGCGCGAAAGCATGTGCTTCAACGCCCTTCTGGAATTGCTTGAGGTGAAAAGCTCAAGATATGGCAGAAGCGTTGTGCAGTAGAGGTGAACAGCCTTATCCTCATCGCCGCTCAGATATGCCTGAACAACGCCGTTATGTATTTCCTGCGCCTCCGTGCCGGTCATAAAGGCGGTCACTCCGAGGTGGAGCATCTGCAGCATGTTTTTGCCCGCCGCGCCGCCGATAACCTGAAGCCCGTCGGGGACAGTATGCATAAGCTCATAAAGCTTTTGGAGCCACAGCCCGCCCTCTGCCTTGACATAGCCGATGTTTTCGATTTCTTCATACAGCCTGATGAGAAATTCCGGCGTAAAATTTTGGGAAGCACCGCCCGTATCCTGAACAATTACGGGGATTTTAACAGCAGAGCAGACCTTGTCATAATATCCGAAAAGCTCGTCTGCTGTGCCGCTCCCCATAGGAGGAGAACAAAGCATAATCATATCCGCGCCCAACGCCTGAGCTGCTTTCGCGTTATAAACACTGTCCTTAACGCTGTTTGCGGCGGCACCGATGAAAACCGGAAGTCTGCCGTCAACATCCCTCACAAGGGTTTTGATAATAAGCTCCCTGTCGTCGCGCCCGATGCTTGCAAATTCGGAGGCACCCGCAAGGTGACCAATAGCTTTTGCGCCCGCATTTATGCAGTATTCGGCAAGCAATTTTATATCGCCCGTAATGATGTCCCCGTTTTCGTCGATTGTTGTAGGCAAAATCGGCATCATGCCCCTGAATTTCTGAAAGCTTTTTGACATGGCATGGATCTCCTTTGTTATTATTTCTCTCATTGTGCAGGCGGGTTTTTTATATGTATATATTACCGTTTCCGGGTCTGTCAAGCATCACTCGGGCTCACATGGTGAGCCCGCTCAACAATATCCTTTCGGGCTCACGATGTGAGCCCCTACAATTAAACTGCCATGTCACCCCGCAAACGGGTTTTCCTTCTCATACAGCATTCCCTGAGGCTGGTTAAATGAAATATCGTCCACGCCGAGGAATCTGAACACCTCAAAAAGCAGCTTTCCGAAATGACCGAAAGCAACTGCGCCGTGGTGAGGATAATTCTTTTCAATCAGCACGTTGCGGTAAAAACGCCCCATCTCGGAAATTGCGAAAACTCCTATCCCGCCGAAGGACTGTGTGGCGACGGGCAGGACTTCACCCTGCGCGACATAGGCGCGGAGTATAGAATCAGCCGTGCTCTGAAGCCTGAAAAATGTAATATCGCCGGGGACGATATCGCCCTCGAGAGTGCCTTGCGTGACCTCCTCAGGCAGAGCGCGCGCCATAATCATCTGATATTTCATGTCGCACTTTTTGAGCTTTGAGGCGGCGGTGTTTCCACAATGGAAGCCCATGAAAGTATCCGTCTGTTTATAATTGTACTTGCCCTCGATTTCCGCCTTGTACATATCCGCGGGGACGGTGTTGTTGATATCAAGCAAAGTCACTGTATCGTTACTGACGCAGGCGCCTATATATTCGCTCAGCGCGCCGTAAATATCGACCTCACAGGCAACAGGAATTCCCTTTGCGGCAAGGCGACTGTTTACATAGCAAGGGACAAAGCCGAACTGTGTCTGGAACGCAGGCCAGCATTTATTTGCAAAAACAACATATTCTCTGCTGCCCTTGTGAGCCTCCATCCAGTCAAGCAGGGTTATTTCAAACTGCGCAAGCTTTGGCAGAATAGTCGGTTTGTGGTTGCCGCTGCCAAGCTCTTTTTCCATCTCACTGACTACGCCCGCAATTCTCTCGTCGCCGCTGTGACTATTGAAGGCTTCGAAAAGGTCAAGCTCGGAATTCTCCTCAATTTCAACGCCGAGGTCATAAAGCCTCTTTATCGGCGCGTTGCAGGCAAGAAAGTCCTGCGGACGAGGGCCGAAG
>CAZBHG010000051.1:0-6742 GCA_964491735.1 uncultured Eubacteriales bacterium | reverse complement strand
TTTAAGATTTCTCAGACCCACTATCGCCCTTGCAATCGGCACAAAATCATTTATCATTTTTGCAATCTCATCGGGCGTCCCTACGGGGCAGGTCGGTATGTAAGCCGTGATATTCCTGAGTTTCAGGTTATAGCTGAGGTTGAGAAGGCCGCAATATGCATCGCCCCTGTCACCTACAAGCTTATCGGAGGAATCCTCTGCGGCGGCGACATACATCACGGGGCCGCCGAATTTCTGAGCAATAATCGCCTCCGATGTTTCGGGACCGAAATTTCCGAGATACACGACAAGCGCGTTGCAGCCCGCATATTTCACTTTTGCTATAGCGCTTTCTACATCTTCTTCTTTTTCGACAACCGTCTGACATTCGAAAATTTTACCGTATTTTTTGAATGCCTCCGCAACCCTTTTCCTTCTGTTTTCCGACAGACTTTTGGGGAAGCAATTCCTGCTCACAGCAACAATTCCTAATTTAACGGCGGGTGTGTTATTCATATTCTCAGCCTCCGATATAAAATTTAATTTTGTATTTTAAATTATACAATATTTAACAAAAATTTCAATTGCAACTTTAAAAAAATAACAGAATATTAATGCAATTCGGCAGATATTAATAACTTCATTGTAATAAATCATTTTTTGTGCTAGAATAAAGCATAAAAATTTTGTGAGGTTTTCAAATGATTGCGATTGTGGATTACGGCGCGGGCAATTTGCAAAGCGTGCAGAAAGCCCTTGATTTCATCGGTGCAAAGACGCAAATATCGGCAGACGGGGATTTTATACTTTCCGCCGACGGAGTGATACTGCCCGGTGTCGGCTCTTTTGAGGATGCGATGAACTGCCTGAAAAAAAGCGGGCTTGTTGACCCGGTCAAAAAAGCCGCAACATGCGGCAAGCCTTTTTTAGGCATCTGCCTTGGGCTTCAGCTCCTTTTCGAGCAGTCGGAGGAAAGCCCCGAAGCTGTCGGGCTTGGAATTCTGGAGGGAAAGATTAAAAAAATCCCCTCGAACGGTCTGAAAGTTCCGCATATGGGCTGGAATTCGCTGGATATTAAAACCAATGACGGAATTTTCAAAGGCATCAGTCAAGGCTCATATGTATATTTTGTTCATTCATATTACCTTGACGCTGAGAATAAAGAAGAGGTCGCCGCAACAACTCAATACGGCATTTCGATTGACGCCGCAGTCTCGAAGGGCAGCCTTTTCGGCTGCCAGTTCCACCCCGAAAAGAGCGGCGATGTGGGGCTTTCCATGCTCAGAAATTTTGCGGGTATCTGCGGGGAGGGTGTGAAGCATGTACGCTAAACGTATAATCCCCTGCCTTGACGTCAACAAAGGCAGAGTAGTCAAGGGTGTCAGTTTCGTAAACCTCAGGGATGCGGGAGATCCGGTTGAATGTGCGGTAGCCTACGACAAAAAAGGAGCGGACGAGCTTGTCCTGCTCGACATCACCGCAACGCATGAAGGCAGAGGGACAATGGTCGAAATTGTGACAAAGGTTGCAAACTCGATTTTTATCCCGTTCACTGTCGGCGGCGGAATTTCCGAAGTGTCCGACTTCACAGAGCTGCTGAGGGCGGGCGCGGATAAAATCTCCGTAAATTCCGCTGCGGTCAGAGCGGCTGGAGGGTCTACCTCAACGGCGGCAGAATAGAAACTGAAATTGATGCCGTCGGATGGGCTGTTGAGGCATACAAAAGAGGAGCGGGCGAAATCCTCCTGACGAGCATGGACTGTGACGGACAAAAAAACGGATATGACCTTGAACTGACAAAGGCCGTATCCGAAAGTGTTGGCATCCCCGTTATAGCCTCCGGCGGAGCGGGAAAACTTGAGCATTTTTATGACGCTTTTACAGCCGGCAAGGCTGACGTAGTGCTTGCCGCCTCACTGTTTCATTTTGATGAGATTTCGATAGGCGATTTGAAACAGTATCTCAAGGCGAAGGACATACCGGTGAGGATATAATAATTTGAGGACGTTCCTTATAAATTGCTAAAAAAACGGGTTTGGTTGCAAATTTGCAATCAAACCCGCCATTATTATTGTTGTTTAAAAGAGGTCGAAAATTCCTCCATTGTCATCATCATCTTCTTGGGCATCGGCCGCAGCCTCTGTCGCAGCCTCTCCCCAAATCCTGATATAGACATTTGTACCCTTAGGATAAGCTTTGCCGACTTCAAGGTTGGCGGATATTATAATACCGGGCTGATGAGTTCCGTCATTATCCTCCTCGCTGACAACACATTCAAAGCCAAGATCGGTCAGGGTCTTTCCGGCAGTTTCATATGTCATCCCGACAACTTCAATCATCGTGATTTGCTCAACGCCCTTGCTGACAACAAGCTCTATTCTTGTACCCTTTATTACCTCTGTGTTGGCGGCAACGCTTTGCGAAATAATAACGCCCGATTCAACCGTATCACTGAATTCATAGGTGACAATAAGTTCAAACCTCTGTGTCCACACAGCCTGACCTGAAAAACGGCTGTAAGGCTGACCGGTGAATTCGGGAACTGTATAGAACTGCTCAGCCACGGTTGTCTGCACTTGCGAAGTTGATTCGGTTAAGTTATCGTCCGAGCCGCCCCAGATAGCATCCTTAAAAACCGTAAATGACAAAATCAGAAATATCAGAAGACCTGCCGCCAATGAAATTCCGCAGGTTTTCAGAATAATCGTATTCCTCTTTTTCTTTTCGATTGCAAGCTTTTCAGCCTCCGCTTTTCTCTTTGCAGCCTGAGCCTCAATGCCTGTCTGCGTCGGCTGCCTTGTGGAAAGCTTGCCGGTGGATTCAAACACTTCACCTGCGACCGCCGCTGTCGGCGAGGCGGAAAGCTCCGCACGCAGCTGCTCGACTGTTCTTGTCCTGTCCTCCGGTATAATCTGGAGCGCATTAATCAAACCGTTGATTACATATGCGGGGAGCTGCTCCGCAAATTTTCCCGGAACCATCAAGCGGTCATTGATTGACCTCGATTTGGCATCAATAGGGTCACTGCCTATCAGGGCGCGGTAAAGCACTGCGGCAAAGGCATAAATATCGGTCCACGCACCCTGCTGCCCCTCGAAGCCGAACTGCTCAATTGCGGCATAGCCGTTAAACAGCTGGGCTGTCAGGTCGCCGCTTGCGGTGCGCGCCTGCCAGATGCTGAAGCCCGATATACGGACTTTTCCGTCAACACCAACAATAAGCGTGGTCGGCGAAATGCCGCGGTGGATAATACCCGATGAATGAAGCGAGCCGAGCGTAGACAGCACGGGCATGAAAAGCTGACGCGCCTTATCCCATGAAATATAACCGGTATTCGTTTCAAGCAGATATTCACGAAGAGGAATCCCCTCGGTAAACTCATAAATGGCATAGGCGGTGCCATAATCCTCAACTACATCAACCGCACAGATAAGAGCCGAAAGACCGTTGAGGCGCACAAGCTTTCTCCACAATTCAAGGAAGCTCTGATAGCAATCCCTGAATGTTATCTCACAGCCGGTCATTATCGAGAGTTTAAGCTCCCCTTCATTGCGCGTTGCAATTGCATCGGGCAAAAACTCCCTGACGTTGACAGCTTTTTTCCTCGCCAGATCCCAGCCCATATAAGTTGCGCCGTCACCGTTATACTCAATTAATTTGCCTATAAGGTAGCGGTTTACGACAACTGTTCTGATTGGAAGATAGGGTGCTATCTGCGGTGAATCGGCATAGAATCCACAGTACGGGCATTGTTTATATTCACCTATATCCTTCATGCAGCTCATGCATAAATTGTCTGAGTTAATCAATTCATTCACTCCATTCAGTTCAAAAGGAATGTTAGCAGCAAAAATCCAATACTTATTTTACCAAATCGGAGAGTACTTTGTCAAGTTTGCCGGGTCAGGCCGTCAGGCTGCGAAATATAATGTATCATAATAATTTTATGCGGGAACTTATTGAAATAAAACCTGCGCTAAACAGTCACGGCAGTACAGATTCAACCTGCACTGCCTTTAAATTATTGGTCGATTATTAAACGTTAAACCTGAAAAGAACAATATCTCCGTCACGCATAACATATTCCTTGCCCTCACTGCGGACAAGGCCTTTTTCTTTTGCTGATGCCATTGAGCCGCAGGCGATAAGCTCGTCAAAACCGATAACCTCGGCACGGATGAAGCCCCTCTCAAAATCGCTGTGAATTTTGCCTGCCGCCTGGGGAGCTTTTGTACCCTTTCTGATTGTCCACGCTCTGACCTCCGGCGTTCCCGCTGTAAGGAATGAAATCAGCCCGAGCAGGCTGTAGCTCCTCTGGATTAGCATATCCAGACCGCCCTTGTCAATACCGAGGTCGGAAAGGAACATATCTTTTTCCTCTTTGTCGAGAGACGCGATTTCGGCTTCAAGCTCCGCACAAATCGGGAGAACCTCAGAGCCTTCCGCACTCGCAATGTCACATACGGTTTTGTATCTCTGATTGTTTTCAATCTTATTGGCAAAATCCTCTTCGCTCATATTGCAGGCATAAATAACAGGCTTTGCGGTGAGCAGGGCAATGCTGTCAACAACCGCTTTTTCGTCCTCGTCGCACTCGATATTCCTTGCGGGGATGCCGCTTTCAAGCCCGCCCCTGAGCCTTTTCAGAAACTCAAGCTCCTTTGCCAGCGTTTTATCGCCCTTCAAAGCCTTTGTGCTGCGGTCCATTCTTCTTTCAACCAGCTCAAGGTCGGAGAAGATAAGCTCAAAGTTGATTGTTTCAATGTCGCGGGCGGGGTCAATACTTCCGTCGACATGAATAATATCGTCATTCTCAAAGCAGCGCACAACATGAATAACCGCATCAACCTCACGGATGTGAGAAAGGAATTTGTTCCCCAGCCCCTCCCCTTTTGAGGCTCCCTTGACAAGACCCGCAATATCAACAAACTCAATAACTGCGGGCGTTGTTTTTACCGGATTATACATCTGAGTGAGCTTATCAAGCCTTTCATCCGGAACGGAAACGACGCCGATATTCGGCTCAATTGTGCAAAACGCATAGTTTGCGGACTGTGCGCCGGCATCGGTAATGGCGTTAAACAATGTACTCTTGCCTACATTCGGCAAGCCTACAATACCTAATTTCATAGATTAACATCCTCACGTTATTATTTTAATTATTATAGTATTATAGCGCCACTGCGGAAAAATTACAATATTTAAAACTGTTAATTGCAAATACTGACTGTATAGTGTAGAATATTTGAAGATATTACTAACCAGCTTGGGGATGAAGACAGAATGAAAAAAACTTTGAGGCTCGCGGTGCTTATGCTTGCCCTGACCTTTATATTGCTCACATTGTCCGGCTGCATAGGAAAAACCGACGGCACAACGACCGAAGTTACCGGCGAGGCAGTGTCTTCGGGCAATGCCAAAGCGATGCTGAAGCTCCCTTACTGCCAGAACGACACGCTCGACCCCTATAAGGCGGAGAGTATACTTAACCAGCAAATTTCCTCACTGCTGTATGACAGCCTGTTTACGGTCGATTCAAGCTATAAACCCGTCAACCAGATAGCCAAAGACTACTCACTTGAAGGGCTGAGCCTTTCGGTGAATATAAACAGCACCCTGAAATTCAGCGGCGGCAGCTCGATTACAGCAAAGGATGTCGTATATTCTTTTGAACAGTCCAAAGGCTCCGCAAACTACTCCGCAAGGCTCTCCGGTGTAAAATCGGCTGATACTGACGGAAATTATACAGTTGTTTTTACACTTAAAGCGGCTGACCCTTATGCAGCTTCTAACCTCATCTTTCCCATTGTCAAATACGGCAGCGTATCCAAAGAGGTCGATTCAACAAACGTCAAAGAAACACCTGTCGGCAGTGGAAGGTATACTCTTTCAAAAAAAGGCGATGGATATTTCCTGAATGTCAACCCCGCAAGGCTCGGAGGATATTCAGCAAAAATCAGCGCGGTAGAGCTTGTCAATGTTACAGACTCCTCTGCAATGCAGTACAGCCTTGAAATCGGCGCATTCAATTTCATGTTTGATGACCTGAGCGGCGGAAGCTATCGGAGAATAAACGCCTCAACGGCTGAAGTGACTCTTAACAATATGGTTTATATTTCATTCAATAAGTCAAACGCCCTGTTATCGGACGTTTCCGTCAGGCAGGCGATTAATAAGATAATCAGCAAGGATGAAATAGTATCAAGTTCATTTCAGGGCTATGCCGTTAAAGCTGACACTCCGTTCAATCCGAACTGGAGCGAAGTGCAGGGGCTGAGTCAGGCTGCCGAAAGCGGGTCTAAGAGCGCGAATGAAATACTGAAAACCGCAGGCTACGGAAAAATAAACAACAGCGGCATAAGATACGGCGGCGGCAGGAGTTTTGAATTTACTCTTGTTGTCAATGCCGACAACGATTTCAAGTGCGCGGCGGCAGACCTTATTGCCGATGAGCTTGAAGACGCCAATATTTCCGTGACAGTGAACAAGCTTTCTGAGGATGAATATACTGATGCGGTAAAAGGCGGCGATTATGATATCTATCTCGGTGAAATCAGGCTTACACCCGGCATGAACCTGAGCCCGATGCTCGTAAAGGGCGGAGCGGTTTCATACGGAATAAATACTTCGGCTGCTGCAAGCGCCGCGTATTTGCAGTTCCTTTCGGGTACAATTGATATGACAGCGTTTATTGAAGCTTTCAATGCGAACCTGCCGTTTATTCCGCTGTGTTACAGGAAAGGAATTGCGGCCTGCTCCCGCT
>CAZBHG010000050.1:0-9819 GCA_964491735.1 uncultured Eubacteriales bacterium | reverse complement strand
AGGCAGGCTCAAGGATATGATTATCCGCGGGGGCGAGAATATTTATCCTAAAGAGCTTGAGGAATGCCTTTACCATCACCCGAAGGTCAAGGACGTTCAGGTTATCGGCGTGCCGAGCAAAAAATACGGCGAGGAGATCTGCGCCTGTGTCATAACAAAGGAGGGTGAAACCCTCACAGAGGATGAGCTCAGGCAATATTATAAGGACAATGTGGCTTTCTTTAAAATACCCCGTTATTACTGGTTTATGGATGAATTCCCGATGACTGCAAGCGGAAAAATTCAAAAGGTTGTTCTGCGTGAGCAGGCAGTTGAAAAATACTCGCTGCAGGCAGCAAATTCTATCGAAACAGCATAATGAAAGGAGAGAGCAAAGTGAAGATTTCTTTTTCAACCCTAGGATGCCCAAACTGGACATTTAATGAGGTTATTTCCACCGCTAAGGATTTGGGGCTTGACGGAATTGAGATTAGAGGCATAGGCAACGAAATGTATGCCCCGAATATTGAGGATTTTTCAAATTCCAACCTTGACGCGACAATTGAAAGTCTTAAAAAAATCGGTCTTCAAATACCTATGCTGACATCCGGCGCAGCCCTTGCGGACAAGGAACGGGCGCGGTCTTCCTTTGTCGAGGCATGTGCATATGTAAACCTTGCGAGCAGAATGGGCGTACCTTTCATCCGCGTCATGGGCACGGGCGAGCCTCATGTTACGCAGGGCGACTTCGAGCTTGGCGCAAAGCTTTACGGTCTTCTTTGCGAATATGCCTCTCTTTTCGGCGTGACACCGCTTATTGAGACAAACGGCGCTCTTTCGAATTCCGGAGAGATTCTGAAATTTATAGATGCTGCGGGGAGCGGCAACGCGGGAATTTTGTGGGACATTCACCACACTGTTTGCTTCGGCGGCGAAGCTCCCGAAAAGACGGTTGAGCTTATCGGCAAATATATCAGACATGTTCATGTCAAGGACTCCGCGACTGTTGACGGAAAAATCGAATACCGGATGATGGGCTATGGAAATATCCCCATAGTCGACGCTTTGATTGCGCTCAAGGGTATCAATTATGAGAGCTTTGTTTCACTCGAATGGGTGAAGCGCTGGAAGCCTGACCTTGAGGAACCCGGCATTGTTTTTGCACATTTCAAATCCTATATGGATATGCTTCTGAGCAAAATCATCTGAGCAGCTAATAATACCCGCCGAAAGAGTATTTCTTCCGGCGGGTATTTTCTATTGAGGTTGAATTTTTTATATCATTGTAGGGCAGGGGCTTGCTCCTGCCGAGGGGCTTGGCTGGCACAAATTAAAAATCGGGCGTGTTTCCACGCCCGATAAAGCTGATAACGTTTTTTATGCAATGACGGTATTTGAACTTTGAGCTGTGGGGACAAAACCGATATAGGATTTACCCGCATTGAGTTTCAATTCATCGCCGTTTGATGTAAAGAGCTTGAGCGAATCGCTATAGCTGCCCTTTTCCCATGTTATCGTCTGATATGTCCCATTCGAGGCAACAACACCGTTGCCTGATTTTAAATTCATATCAATGCAGCCCTTGCTGTCGTTCATGCTCGAAACGCCGCAATATAAAATGATAACATTCTTTGCAGACATCTGTTTTCCGTCGGCATCATTCGTGGCGATGCCGTTGAAATAGTTATAATAAACCTTCTCATCAGAATCATACAAAAACTTGCGGGCATAGCTGCCTGAAAACTTAAAGGAAATCTTCTCGCAGGTGCCGCCTTTGTATTTTTGGGGTGAACCCTCAGAATTAAAGCTGAGAATTGATTTATAATTACTGTCAATCTCAGTTCTGTAGCCCTTGTCCTTAATAGCCTTTGCAATACTATCACCTGTAGTATAGCCTCTATGTTCAATGCCGACATTGGTGCGGTTCTTGTCACGGTAAAAATATGTGCCGTTCATGCCGTCAATATCGTCTATGTTTCTGGAGCTGTCTCTAATTGCCTGATATGCATATTTGCTTCCGCCCCAGTGAATATATATAGCATCGAAGCCCTGTGCTATTTCAATAAAATCATGGCGCGCGCTTCTGATTGGCCCGACCTTGTCGGGGATTTCGCTGACATCCGAATAAATGCCGAGCATACGTGTCATTCCGCCCTCAACAAGCCCCTCAACGAGTATGTCAGGTGAGCAGAGCCCCCACTGCGGTCGCGCGGCAGGCGCATTGCTGATTACAACTGCCACAGGGCGGTTGCCGAGCATGTTTTCGTCATAGCCGCTAAGTCCTGTCAGAGGGTCAATCGCTTCTTTAGCACTGTTTGCCGCGGCTGATGATGTGGTCGGCTCAGAAGTTGTTGAAGTATCTTCTGTTCCCCTTCCGCAATTTTTAAATCCAAACAAAATTATCACGGCAGCTATTACAAGAACCGCCGCGGCAATGATGATTATCTGGTTTCTTCTCTCTATGCTTTTTCTTCTGCTCATCTTTGGATCCTCCGTATCTTTATGCTTTTGATTATATCATAATCAGCAAAAAATACAATTGTAAGGCCAAATATTATTTAAAATTTTTTACGGTAAGTTTATACATTTTGCAAAACCACCGTTCAGCAAATATATGCAATATTCGCTTCTTTCAGCTTTCTTCCGAGTTCATTTTTGAAAAAAATCTCTCCCATGCTCCTCACCTCAGGTCTGTAACCGTATTTCCCCCTTCCCCTGCCGACCATTTTCTCAAAATCATACAGGTCGGGTGATTTAGGAAACGCCTGTCTGTTAATCTCCCTGTGAACAAAGCTGTAAGTCATAAAAATAATTTCGACGGTGAGCTGCTTTTTTACTTTTTCAGAAAGGCTCTGCGACAATATCGTGATTAAATCAGAATACTGTTTTTCCCAGTTATCAACAAAAATAACGGGAGCAATCAGAATGCAGACGGGGTAGCCTGCTTCACACATCATATTGACCGCTTCGATTCTTTTCCCGAGCGGGGCGGTGCCAAGCTCATAGGTTTTGATTATATCCTGAGGATTCACGCTCATGCGGAAGATTGTTTTTTTCTCATGTCTGAGGTTCAGAAGCCCTTCCACATCCGCAAACTTCGTAGGAAAGGTTATATGCCCGCGACCCTTATCTGCAAAGTTTTCAATTGTCCACTGTAGGTTTCCCGTTATTAGGTTTTCGAGAACGAGGTCGCTGTTGCTGCCGATTTCATAAGTGTTCTCCTTTTCGGAGGAGAGTGAATGTTTAATCAGCCTTTCGAGCATCTGTTCCCTGTTGACAAAAAGCCTTAAATACGCGCATTTGTTGTAATTGCAGACAAGGTAGCAGTAAAGGCACATGGCGCTGCAGCCCGACGAGGTATAGGGTACAAGAAAATCAGAAATTTTCTGATTCGGCACATATTTGTGCGTTTTGCGTACGCCTATTATCAGGTTGCTTTTCATTCCCCCGAATTCACTGTTTTCCTTTGCACGCATTTCGGGGATATTGTTGTGGTTTTCAATCAGGTGTTGAGGAAGACCTGAATATTTATTCAAAAGCTCCCTGCCGAGATAATAGCTTTCAGCTTCCTTTTCATAATAAACTGCACGAAAATTCATTTCATCACCAATCATATTTTGCTCAATATAATATTGTTAAAACAGATAAAATATTGTAAACAATATATCAGAATTTCCATTGTCGGAAAGAAAAATGAATACTCCGGAAAAAAAGTGCGTTTCTATCTTGCGCTTGAAGAAAAACTGTGCTATAATTACAATTTACATAAGGGATTTATATTTTTTTTGTATATTTTTGCATTGATTATTATCACGCCTTGCGGAGGGGTACATATATGGGCTTAAAGGAAATTTTCTTTGAAATCCTGCATAATGAAACATTAATATCAATAGTCAAGCTCTCTTTTGAAGCGATAGTAAAGCTCACGAGCGCGGCGGTACTGGGCGGTTTTATAGGCTACGAGCGTGAGCATTCGCATAGACCTGCCGGCTTCAGAACTCATATTCTCGTTGCGGTCGGCTCTGCTCTGGTTATGACAACTTCGGTGTATATGTTTGAAAGATATCAGGGGCTTACAAATCTTGACCCTGCAAGGCTCGGCGCACAGGTCATAAGCGGAATCGGCTTTCTGGGAGCCGGAACAATACTTCGCGAAGGCTTCAGCGTCAAAGGGCTGACGACCGCGGCTAGTCTCTGGGCAGTTTCATGCATAGGCCTTGCGGTTGGTCTCGGCTTCTATGAGGGAGCTTTGGTTGCGACGATTATTATTTATCTGACGCTTAACCTGCTAAAAAAGGTCATTTCTAAGGGCAACACGGGCAAAACATTATACATTGAGGTTGAGGATGTTACGTCAATGGCTCCCGAAATCGGCGGCATTATCCGCAAATGCGGCGGAAATCTTCATTCCCTTGAAATCCTTTATGCCGACGGAGAGGAAAGAAAGCTGAAAAAGAAATCAACAGTTGTCCTCAAAGCGCTTGTCTACACAAAGTCGGGCGAGGGGCTTGAGATTATCAGGGACAGTATCAGCTCGCTCGACGGAGTAAAGGATTTATATATCGACTGATAAAAGCTGGAGAAAAATAATGGAAAAGCATCATTTTTTTGCAATGATATCAAGGATGAAATATATTGACCGCTGGGCTTTGATGAGAAACGCTCACAACGAAAACCTGAGCGAGCACAGCCTTGAGGTGGGCATAATTGCGCATGCCCTTGTGCTTCTTCACAACAAGCGCTTCGGCGGCAGCCTTAACCCTGAGCGCGCGGCAGTCCTTGCCATCTATCACGACGCACCCGAAAGCCTGACGGGCGACATGCCGACTCCTGTCAAATATCACAACGAGCAGGTCAGAAACGCATATAAGGCGGTTGAAGACAGCGCCTGCGAGTCACTCATAAACATGCTGCCCGAGGATCTGAGGGATGAATATAAGCCCTTCTTTTTTGCGGTGGAGGAGGACAAGCCTCTCTGGCGTTTTGTCAAGGCGGCGGATAAAATCAGCGCCCTTATCAAATGCATTGAGGAAGAAAAGGCTGGAAACAGAGAGTTTGAAAAGGCAAAGGAATCAATAATGAATATTATTCAAAATCTTAACATGCCCGAGGCGGACTGTTTTATTGAGGAATTTCTTCCGAGTTTTAGTCTGACATTGGATGAGCTAAAGCAAAACCGGAATCAATATTAGTATAGCCTGAAATTTTTTGTGTGAATATTATACAGAAAAGCGACGGTTTTCGCGGAAAAGTTTTCATAAAAAATCTTTAAATTATTAATGTAAACCTCCCATATATATGTTATAATATTTGGCTAGTAAGCTTAATCATGCAACTTTTTGAGAGGTACGGTGAGGCTGTTTGGCATATCTGGTTCTGGAAGATGGCTCCATTTTTGAAGGGAGCGCACGCGGGGCATTTCGTGAAACCGCTTGTGAGGTTGTTTTTAATACATCAATGACAGGGTATCTGGAGGTTTTAACAGACCCGTCATACGCAGGGCAAGGCATTGTAATGACATATCCCATGATTGGCAATTACGGTATCAGTCGTGAGGATTTCGAATCAATTCGCCTTCAACCCTGTGCTTTTATTATTCATGAGCTTTGCCGGACTCCTTCAAATTTCAGGTGTGAAATGTCTCTTGAGGAAATTCTGATTGAATTTAACATTCCCTGCCTTGCGGATGTTGATACCCGTGCAATTGTTAAAAAGCTCCGTGAAAGCGGAACAATGAGGGGTGTTATTACAGAAGACATTTCGAATATGAATCGCTGCTTGAATGTTATTAAGAGCTTTAAGCATGACCGGCTGGTGGAATCTGTGAGTGTTGAGCATTCGTGCTTATTTGGTTCAGAAAACACCGGCCCTAATATTGCCCTTTTAGACTGCGGGACAAAGTATAACATCGCAAGGTCCCTTGTGAGCAGAGGGTGCAGGGTCACTCAGTTTCCCTGCCTTGCCAGCGCAAAGGAAATTTTTGACGGAGGGTTTGACGGGCTGATGCTCTCAAACGGCCCGGGAGATCCTGCGGATTGTGTCGAAATTATTCGGAATGTCAGGGAGCTTTATGATTACGGTATGCCCACTTTTGCAATCTGCCTCGGGCACCAGCTGACTGCTCTTGCGGTGGGCGGCACAACAACAAGAATGAAATACGGTCACAGGGGCGCAAACCATCCCGTTAAGTTTTTGAATGAGGACAAAACCTATTTGTCCTCCCAAAATCACGGTTACATGGTCTGCTCCGAAGGTCTGCCCTCCAATGCGGAGATAAACTGCATAAACGTAAACGACAGAACGGTTGAGGGCGTTGTCTATCACGGCAAGCCCTGGTTTACCGTTCAGTTTCATCCGGAAGCGTCACCCGGACCGCACGACACATCGTTTTTGTTCGACCGATTCATAACAATGATTGGGGAGGGCAAATACAATGATTGATAAGAGCATCAAAAAGGTTCTGGTTATCGGCTCAGGCCCCATTATTATCGGACAGGCCGCGGAATTCGACTACGCAGGCACTCAGGCGTGCCGCTCGCTGCGCGAGGAGGGCGTTGAGGTTGTCCTTGCAAACTCAAACCCCGCAACAATCATGACTGACGGCGACATTGCCGACAGGGTTTATATTGAGCCTCTGACAATACCCACACTTGCAAAAATAATCGAGGTTGAAAGGCCTGACTCCATTCTCCCGACTCTGGGCGGTCAGACCGGGCTAAACCTTGCCATGGAGCTTGAAGAGAAGGGCATTTTGGAAGAGCATGGTGTCAGGCTCATAGGCATTTCCGCAAAAGCCATAAAAATGGCGGAGGACAGGCAGGAATTCAAGGACACTATGGAAAGAATCGGCGAGCCCTGCATAGAGTCCCTTGTCGTCGAGACCGTCCAGGACGCGCTTGATTTTTCGGAGCAGATAGGGTATCCCGTCATTGTCCGCCCCGCCTATACCCTTGGCGGCACCGGCGGCGGCATTGCCGACACTCCCGAAGAGCTTCGTGAAATTGCGGCAAACGGCATCAGGCTTTCAAGAGTCAATCAGGTGCTTATAGAAAAATGTATTTCCGGATGGAAAGAGATTGAATATGAGGTCATGCGCGACAGCAAGGGCAACTGCATAACCGTTTGTAATATGGAAAACCTTGACCCTGTCGGCGTTCATACAGGCGACTCGATTGTCGTGGCGCCGTCGCAGACACTTATGGACAAGGACTATCAGATGCTCCGTTCTTCCGCGCTTAACATAATTTCGGCTCTCGGCATACAGGGCGGGTGCAACGTCCAGTTTGCGCTTCATCCCGATTCGTTTCAATATGCTGTCATTGAGGTCAATCCCCGTGTTTCCCGCTCATCCGCTCTGGCTTCAAAAGCGACAGGCTACCCTATCGCTAGGGTCGCCGCAAAAATCGCACTGGGGCTTGGGCTTGACGAAATCCCTAACGCCATCACGGGCAAAACCTTTGCAAGCTTCGAGCCTGCCCTTGACTACTGCGTGGTAAAAATCCCGAAATGGCCGTTCGACAAATTTGTAACGGCAAAGAGAACGCTCGGCACGCAGATGAAGGCGACAGGCGAGGTCATGGCAATTTCCCGCTCGTTTGAGGCTGCACTGCACAAAGCCATCCACTCGCTTGAGGAAAACCGTGAGAGCCTGCTTATCCCGTCTCTTCTCGAAAAGAGCGTTGACGAGCTTATAATTATTCTGCATAACATTGACAACGAGAGGCTTTATACAGTAGCCGCATCTCTTTTCAACGGTATTACGATTGAAGAAATACACGAGATAACAAAAATCGACAACTGGTTTTTGAATAAGATAAACTCCATTGTTGAAATGGAGAAGACTTTAAGGAGCGGCATTTGCGACAAGGAAACCCTGCTTTGTGCAAAAAAGAAGGGCTTTACCGACGCAATGATTGCAAAGTGCATCGGCATCACCCCCGCAGCAGTCAATAATATGCGGCGTATGTGGAACATCCTGCCCGCATTCTCAATTGTTGACACCTGCGCTGCGGAGTTCTCGGCACGGACTCCCTATTACTATTCCGACTACGGCGTTGAAAACGAAGTCAACCCGGCAACGGACAGAAAAAAGGTTCTCGTTCTCGGCTCGGGACCGATAAGAATCGGTCAGGGCATTGAGTTTGACTACTGCTCCGTCCACAGCGTTTGGGCGCTGAAAAAAGCAGGTTGCGAAACTGTCATTATCAACAACAACCCCGAAACGGTTTCGACAGATTTCGACGTTGCGGACAAGCTCTATTTTGAGCCGCTTACTCCCGAATACGTTGCAAACATTGTTGAACTTGAAAAGCCCGACGGTGCAATTGTGCAGTTCGGAGGGCAGACAGCAATAAAGCTCACAAAGTCTCTCCACGACCTCGGCGTAAAGATTTTAGGCACAGACGCCGACCATGTCGATGCCGCTGAGGACAGAGAGCGTTTTGACGAAATTCTTGAAATATGCGACATAACCCGCCCGAAAGGGCAGACGGTTTTCACCGAGGAGGAGGCTCTCCTTGCCGCCCACTCACTCGGATATCCCGTGCTTGTCCGCCCAAGCTATGTTCTCGGCGGTCAGGGTATGCAGATTGCCGTCTCCGACGACGATATAAGAGAGTTTATGGGCATTATAACCCGCACCGTTCAGGAGCATCCTGTGCTTGTCGACAAATACATTATGGGGCAGGAGGTCGAGGTTGACGCCATATGTGACGGGAGCGATATTCTTATCCCCGGAATAATGGAGCATGTCGACAGGGCAGGCATCCATTCGGGCGACTCGATTTCGGTTTATCCCGCCGTAACATTGAGCCAGAAGGTGCAGGATACGATTGTCGAATATACGCGCCGCCTTGCCTCCGCGCTTGAGGTTGTCGGCATGATGAACATACAGTTCATTGTCTACAAAAAGACCGTTTACATTATTGAAGTCAACCCCCGCTCGTCCAGGACAGTGCCGTATATAAGCAAGGTCACGGGCATACCCGCAATTGCCCTTGCAACAAGGGCGATGCTCGGCGAAAAAATCCGTGACATGGGCTTTGGCACGGGGCTGTACAAAAAGAGCGGCTATTACGCTATAAAGCTGCCCGTTTTTTCGTTTGAAAAAATTCTTGGCGCGGATACCTCACTCGGCCCGGAAATGAAGTCGACGGGCGAAGTTCTGGGGATTGCCCAGAACTATAACGAGGCCCTTCTCAAGGCCTTTGAAGGCGGAGGAGTATCGCTGCCGAAAAACGGCAGGATAATCGTGACCGTCTGCGACAAAGATAAAAAAGAAATCTGCGAAATATTCAACAGCTTTGATTCAAGCGAGTTTGATATTTATGCCACGCCCGGCACAAGAAAGGCGCTGCTTGAGGCAGGCGTGAACGCAAAGCCCGTCAATAAAATAACAGGAGAAAGCCCGAATATAATTGACCTTCTCACAGAGGGCGGCGTGTCGCTTATAATCAACACGCCCACCCATGGCAGGCTCGAAAACCGCGACGGTTTCAAGCTCCGCCGTCTGGCTGTCGAGGCAGGCACTTCATGCCTGAC
This sequence comes from uncultured Eubacteriales bacterium, assembly GCA_964491735.1. Classification (GTDB taxonomy): domain Bacteria; phylum Bacillota; class Clostridia; order Oscillospirales; family Acutalibacteraceae; genus JAAZFZ01. The sequence goes on along the minus strand of CAZBHG010000050.1, from coordinate 300 downwards.
CTCTCTTGACGCGGCAAAGGTTCTGATGGAAAGCACAAAAATCGTTGCTTCAGACACAGTCAATGTTACGGATATCGTGAGAATTTTTCAATGAGATAAATAAATATAAGGGCTGCTTCGAAAGCCTAGCCGGATTTATTATATAAGTGAATATATTGAAAAGGTTAATCCCAATTTGTATTCAGCCTTCATAACCCCAACTTTGATAAGGCATATTTCAATTTTGATTAGTAGAGAGGTAAGCTATGTATAAGAATTGGGATGAATTGAAAAACGCCTGCGCCAAATGCCATAAATGCG
>CAZBHG010000049.1:6941-9998 GCA_964491735.1 uncultured Eubacteriales bacterium | reverse complement strand
TCGCCGTGCCTAAGGTTATTATCCCTGTGTTTCCGGGCACGAACTGCGAATATGATACCGCAAGGGCATTCGAAAATGCGGGCGCGCAGGCAAAAATACTTGTTATCAGAAACCTTACGCCAAAGGATATTGATGAAAGCATTGAGGCGCTTGTCAGGGAGATTGACAATTCTCAGATTATTATGCTCCCCGGCGGCTTCAGCGGCGGTGACGAGCCTGATGGTTCGGGCAAATTCATTGCAACAACGCTTAAAAACGAAAGGGTCAGAGATGCGGTCAACAGGCTCCTCAAGGAGCGTGACGGTCTCATGCTCGGCATCTGCAACGGCTTTCAGGCTCTTATTAAAACAGGTCTTGTGCCCTACGGCGAAATTGTTGACCTGAAGCCTTCAGACCCGACGCTGACCTTTAACACGCTTGGCAGGCATGTCTCGCAGATGGCATATACCAGAATCACGAGCGTCAAATCCCCGTGGCTCGCCGGTGTAAAAGTCGGTGACATCCATGCTGTGCCGATTTCGCACGGTGAGGGAAGGTTTGCAGCCGATGAGCAGACTATAAACGCGCTTGCCCTCAACGGGCAGATTGCCACACAATACATTAGCATTAAAAAAACAACCGACCCAGACACTCCGTTTAATCCCAACGGTTCCGTCTGCGCAATTGAGGGCATTACAAGCCCTGACGGCAGGATATTCGGCAAAATGGCTCACAGTGAAAGAATGGGCAAGGATTTATATAAAAACGTTCCCTTTGAAAAAGACCAGAAGATATTTGAATCAGGCGTAAATTACTTTAAATAACACATAAGATTTATTAGCATATAGGAGTGTATTATGAAATACGCAGTAGTTTTATATGACGGAATGGCGGACTATCCCGTTCCCGCCCTCGGCGGAAAAACACCGATGATAATAGCCAAAAAGCCAAATTTTGACGCTCTGGCTCAAAAAGGCGAGGTCGGTCTTGCCCGCACGGTTGCCCCGGGGCTGAAACCGGGCAGCGACGTTGCAAATTTAAGCGTTCTCGGCTATGATCCCCAAAAATATTATACGGGGCGTTCCCCTCTTGAGGCTGTGAGCATGGGCATTGAGATGAGCGACAAAGACATTGCCATGCGCTGCAATCTTGTGACGCTTTCGGATGAAGCTGACTATGACAAAAAAACAATGGTTGACTATTCGAGCGGCGATATATCCTCCGCAGAGGCAGCGGAGATTATTTTAACCGTTCAGGATTATTTCGGGTGTGAAGGATTTGATTTTTACAGCGGCGTAAGCTACCGTCACTGCCTTATCTGGCACGGCGGCACAGTTGACCTTGGCAATATGACTCCCCCGCACGATATTTCAGGGAGAGTTATCGGCGAATATCTTTCAGCTTCGGAGAATGCCGCCGACCTCATCAGGATGATGCGCGAAAGCTACGACTTGCTTAAAGACCACCCCGTGAATAAAAAAAGAATTGCGCAAGGCAAGCGCCCCGCAAATTCAATCTGGCTCTGGGGAGAGGGCAAGCGCCCCGCTCTGCCGCAATTTGAAAAAGAATTCGGTCTAAAAGGCAGCATAGTTTCAGCCGTTGACCTGCTCAAAGGAATCGGCATCTGCGCGGGAATGAAAACGCCATCCGTTGAGGGCGCAACGGGCTATATTGACACGAATTTTGAGGGCAAAGCCGAAAAGGCGGTTGAAGAATTCCGTAAAGGTCAAGACCTTGTCTATATCCATATAGAAGCTCCGGACGAGTGCGGTCACCGCAACGAGCCTGAAAACAAGGTGCGTTCAATTGAGCTGATTGATGATAAGGTTTTGCCTATAATCCTTGATTATCTTGAATCTCAGGGCGATTACAAGATTATGATTCTGCCCGACCACCCCACCCCGATTGTGACCGGCACGCATGCCGGCGACCCTGTGCCTTATATGATGTTTCGTAAAGGCAAAGAGCTTTACAGCGGTGTTGAGTCAATAAATGAGGAGAGTGCAAAGGCTGCGGGCAATTTCATAGAATTCGGGCCGGATATTATGAGGAAGTTTATAGAGTTTTAGGGGTTTATTATTAATTTTTGTAGCAATGACACAGGGGCTGTATCAAAACTCTTTTTTCGGAACGGTCAAGACCGTTCCCTACACATTTTGTAGGGTCGAGTCTTGACTCGACCGAAGTTTTGATACAGCCCCTGATATTTTTAAATTGTATATCTAAGAAGGTATCTAAAATCCTATTTGTTTTTTTCCTCCCTGACAACCTCTCCCCCGTTCTTCCTCGATATCTCCGCCATCGCCGCCATTCTATGGCTTGGAATAGTATTTTCGATAGTTGTGACATCCTTTAAATCTTTAAGCTCGCCCGTGAGCAGCTTCACAAAGCTGGCAACGATTCTGATATCGCCCTCAATATGACCATTCAAACGAAAACCGGGGATATGAACCTTTTTGGTTCTTTCGCCGAATACACACATTTTTAATGAATTGCTGTACCCTACCAGTTCTCCCTTTGTCCCCATAATGTGACATTCTCTGTGCATTTTGTCAGAGAAGGCGTTAAGCTCCATGACAGCGTTTGCTCCGTTTGCGAATGTCATTGTGACCAACTGATTGTCACAGACATTATTATCGTTTAAGTAAACACACTTGCCGTAGTCGCCGTTTTTTATTGCTTCATATATGTCTGCTTTGCTGTTCTTTGCTTTTCCTGTTAATGTCCGTTTCAGATATTTAATAAATTTTGCCTTCCAGAACGGGTCCTTAATATACAGCTGCTCCGCATCATATGGGCAATGTTCCTTTGCTTTGCATCCGCCAAGGCAAGTGGAAGCTGCACCCTGTGGTGCATTTTCTTTTTTAAAGTAGTTTAAGGTGCCGATTGAGCTGACAGAGGTACATTCGCTCTCCATAAACCAGCTTATAAGGTCAAGGTCGTGACATGTCTTTGCAAAAACAGCCGGTGTTGAGGTATCCTCCCTCTTCCAGTTGCCTCTGACAAAGCTGTGCGCAAAGTGGAAGTAACCGACGTTTTCCGTGTGGTTGATTGAAATAATATCGCCAATCGCGCCGC
>CAZBHG010000049.1:3492-6931 GCA_964491735.1 uncultured Eubacteriales bacterium | reverse complement strand
AATCTCCTTTATTTTGCCGTAGTAGTTTGAATAACGCAGAACGTGGCAGACAACAAGTTTAACTCCGTTTTCCCTCGCCAAATTGCGAAGCTGCAGACATTCTTCCAAATTGTCCGAAACAGGCTTTTCGAGCATGATAAATTTGTATCCTGTTTGAATTGCCGCCTTTGTGATTTGATAATGATCCTTGTCCTGAACGGAAATAATCAGCCCGTCAGACAAAACGCCTTTTTTAAAAAACTCATTTGTCGAAAGGAACTGCATGTCCTCAGGGATTTTATATTTGGGCGCATAGTCATCAAGCGCCTGCTGCCTTATATCGCAAACAGCTGTGATTTTTGCCTTTTTGCTGTGAAAATACTTCACAAATCCCATATACTCGGTTCCCCTGTTCCCAAGACCGATGACAGAAATAGTTTTCATAATATTCCTCTTTTCCCGCATATTGTATAATTTATTTATAATTGTCACCCATTTTTTATTTATATCACTTGATTTATAAGCTCTTTTGAATTAAGATGTTATCTGTAAAATAATAGGAGGAAACGAAATGGCTGAAGTTAAATCTGGCGCAGAAACATCCCCCAAGATATCCCAAAGGAACCTATGGACCTACTCTGCGGGCGGCATCGGCAGAGACATGGCGTACACCCTTTACAGCACATTCCTGCTCACTTTTATTCTGTATACCAAGAATCTTTCCGACTCACAGTTTACGGCAATCAGCATCATTATGATTATCTGCCGAATTTGGGACGCTGCAAATGACCCGATTATGGGCGGCATCATTGAAAATACCCGCACAAAATGGGGCAAATTCAAGCCGTGGATACTTATAGGAGTTTTAACCAATTCGGCAGTTCTTGTGACTTTGTTCTCAATGAGAATCCAGGGCTGGGGCTTCGTCGTTTTCTTCGCGTTTATGTATCTTATCTGGGATATTACCTTCACTATGAACGACATCGCCTATTGGTCCATGCTCCCGTCGCTGACAAGCAATTCAAAAGACAGAAACCTTCTGACCTCGCTTGCAAATGTTTTTGCCGGAATGGGCAGTATTATTGCGATTTCCTTAATCCCTCTGCTGACGGTCGGCAAACATACTATAGGCGGCAATGCGGTAACCGCATATTCCTGTGTAGCCGCACTCATTGTGCTTTGCTTTATCGGCGGTCAGATTATGACGGTGTTCGGCGTTAAAGAGACAAATGTAAGCATAAAAAACGATGAATCTTCAATCGGGCTAAAAAAGATGCTGAAAATCATTATCGGCAACGACCAGCTTCTCTGGGTCGCGCTTGTAATGCTTTTATATAACACCGGCAGTGCAATTATTACAGGGCTCGGCACAAACTACATCTATTTCCAATATGGCTATAACGGTTCTTTTGTAACAACGTTTGTTATTCTGTTTGGCGCCGCCTCAGGTGTCATTATGCTGCTTTTCCCTGTGCTTACTTCAAAATTCACAAGAAAAACACTTATTACAGCTTCAATTATCTGCATAGTTTTTGGTTACCTTGCGATATTCCTTGTCAGTTTCTTAACAACAAGCTTTGCTATTCTTTGCATAAGCGGGGCTTTTATCGGTCTCGGTCAGTCAACAATATATATGGTTCTGACAATTAATATTACAAACACCGTTGAATATAACGAATGGAAAACGGGCAGCCGCAACGAGGGTGTCATTTTCTCAATTCGCCCCCTGATGGCTAAAATGGGCAGCGCGCTCCAGTCGCTCGTCATACTGGTAGTCTACCTTGCTCTGGGAGTAACAGAAACCACAAACAAAATTTCAGATATTGAAAATGCGGTAAATAAGGGACTTATTACAGCGGATCAGAAAGCCGCCGCAATTGAAGAAATCCGTTTGGCGGTGCCGGCAAACACCACTTTGTATATGCGCGCGTGCATGGTGTTTATCCCGATTGTCCTGCTTATGGCAGCCTTCTTTGTCATGAAAAAGAAATGCACCATTGATGAAGTAAAATACAACGAAATGGTTGCCGACATTGCCAACAGAAAGCTTGCCGCCGAGCAGGAAGCTTCGGCAGAGGGCAAAGAAAATGAAACAGTAACCGTCGAATAAAACAAATCCATAGCCTGCTGAAAATAATTTTATAACTGTTATCCTCATTTGTCAACCAAACGCAAATGAGGATATTTTTCCAGTCTTTTTTCGGTCGAGTCTTGACTCGACCGAAGTTATGATACAGCCCCATTATTATAAAATTCTTTAATCTTCGATTGAAATCACCGAAACGGGGCAATTGTCACGAGCCTCTTTTGCTGCATCCTCGGTTGAAGAATCAACCACGGCAACGGCTTGTGCGACACCCTCGTCATTTAACTGAAAAACTTCCGGGCAGGTTTCAACGCACAGCCCGCAGCTTATACAACCCGACTCATCAACAGTTGCTTTCATAAAAAAACACTCCTTTCTGTTTTTGCATGAATTTAGTTTACCCCAATATTTTGCCGACTTTATGCGTAAAACTTTATTTTATTGCTCACTTTCATCAACTAACTGACTGATTGCTTTTCCGAAATATTGCTGCTTTTCTTGTGTCAGCGACAGAATATATTTGTATAAGCAGGAGCAAAGAGCCTCTTCCGATTCGCTCAATTCTATTGCTTCAATGCCCGATTTATTCGGATGCCGTTTGCAAAGTGCCGCAATTTCTATATCCTCCAACTCTTTTAAAACAGCCGTAATTTCATCTGCATTCAGCTGTGCATCAAGCAGTAAATCCTCCAAATCCGAAAGAGAGGTAATTTGACTCTTAATAATCGCAAGCTTATCTTCGGAAAATCTGCATTCTGTTATTTCATCAATAATGCCGCGGTACAGTTTATCATCCATTTTGCTGCCAAAAGAAATGTAAATTTTATCGTCCGGTTTTGAATACTCCTTAACAATAAACACTGTGTCAAGAGTATTACTTTTTACCGCAAAACAAATATTTGATATAATTTTCGGCATTGCATTCTCTATATATTTTTTCTGCTGAACGTTTTTTATTGACAGTTCATCCATTAATTTTTGATAGGCTTCATTTACTGCCGTCTCTGTTTCTTCCTTTGATTTATTTGATAATATACGCTCTAAATATTCAAAATGAATACGCGAAATATTTAAATGCTTTGCATTTATCCCTGCAAGCACACAACCGATTGCGCAAGCTAAAACCTGCTCAAATATATTGAACAGTAAATCTTTATAGCCATTATCATAACCGCAAAGAAGATTGTGTATTTCATCCGCTGAAAAGCTTTGGCAGAACATGTTTTCATAATATACCGATTCCAAATATTTTTGAATGAACTCAATACCCGCTAAATCCTCAGTAGGATTGCAAAGCGGATAATCCGCCGTAATATGAATTTCATGCGCTTCATAATCGGGATTATATATTTTGAAAAATCCATGTATACCATC
>CAZBHG010000049.1:0-3482 GCA_964491735.1 uncultured Eubacteriales bacterium | reverse complement strand
TGTGCAAATGCTTTGCTGATTTCAGCTTAGTGTCAATTCGTTTTCTCCCCGATTGATATAGGTCGGAAATTTTTGCTTCTTTGAGCGTCTTCACTGCGTCATCGGCATTTTGAAAGGTTTTTAGCCACAGGCCGATTGTGTAAAGGTTTGATTTCATAATACTTTCCGCATCCTCAACCCTGATAGAGCTGCTGTCACCGCCATTATAACGCTCAGATTTATAAGCCAGTAATTCAAGGCATTCCAGCTGTATTTTTTCGATGTCTGTATCCGATAAGAATTTGTGTCGGTATGCTTCCTCCAATAAAGATTGGAGGTATAATTCCTGATTCAGCCCTGTTCGGTCTATTACACTTATCCGTGCAATATTATTCATTCTCATCCTCCCCATCCTCGTCAACTGCGGTGCTATCTTCTTGTGTGTAGCCCAGATAGTAGTTATAGCGAAAATCACGAGCCATTTTTGCAAGCTCCCGACCTGAAAGCAAATCCGTCGAGCCTTGACATACTCCGTCAAAAGCTTCTTTCATAAACTTGATTAAATCGTCATCGCTTATCAGGTCAAGTGTTTCATTCTTGTAATAATAAAACATCTCAATCAACTCATGTAGAATTTCAGTATAGTTGTGCATTGAAATATAACGAGAATCGCAAAACTCCTTAATTATTTTATCTATCACACCTCCGCCAAATTCTATGCGTCCGTTCGCTTTCAATGAATAGGTGCGTGTTTCGACCAATTCAACTGCCTGTTCATTAGTTAATGCAAGACAATATTTTGCGGTAAAGTCATTACATTTAATGATTTCGTTCACGGCTTGCTTTTGTATTATGGAAGAAGTAAAACCCATAAGCTCAAATGCCAAATTGCATCACCTCAAAAAAATTTTCCACTAAACTATTGACAAATGTGCACGCATGTGATACACTAAATGTGTAAATTGGTGTATTATAATTATATCTATATTTACAGGCACAACTTAAATAGTATCATATATTTTTGCGAAAGTAAATAGTTTTGAATTGTGAGCAGGCATTTTTTTGTCTGCTCTTTTGTTTTATATAATAAAGTCTTCCCCTTGAGGAGAAGCTGTCGCCGATTGAATGCCGATGAGATGTTGGGCGGGCAATTAATTCGTCGCCATTACGATAAAAAAGCGGCCATACAGCCGCCATTTTCAGTGGCACTGTATGACCGTTTCTAGTTGTTTTCCTGTTATTATTCCTCTCTGTCGCATTTGCCGTCGAACTCACAGCCAAAATCATCGCATTTGGGGCACTCGCAGTCAACAAAAGTGTCTCCGATGTTTACTGAAGCACCAAATTCGACAGGAATTTCCACGCGCAATTTTTGACTGATTGTAAACTCACAAGTACCGTCTACCTTGCCGCGGCAATGGTCGCAGCAATGGTTTACAACGGGTTCACCGCAGCATTTCACAACTGCCGGGCCTGTCACAGCAAAGGGGGTGACGGTCACAGGCAAGCAGGCAATAACTGTCTGACTGCCAACCGCAGGACAAGTCGGCGGCTGGGGCGGAATTTTCTCAAAATCGCATAAATCTTGCATCTTTCTCACCTCGCACAGTTTCATTAATAACATTATATGCATAGGCGGGAATTTATTGAATTGAATTAACTGATAGGCATTAAACATTTGCTTGAATGATTACTAAACAAAAAATTTTCGTGAAAGCCATGCCCTGAGATGCCTGTTCTTCTGAACAGCAACGAAAAAGAAGATAATCACAAGGCACGAAGAAGCGATGAGCAGTGAAAACGAAACATAGGGAAATCCTTTAAAATGAGTTTGCAGTATCATTTCAAATACAATCGAATATAGGCAGATTTCGGCAAAAACAGCTATCAGAATTTTGGGCCAGTCGCGTTTTCTGCGCTTGAGCCATTCTATCAAAACTCCCGCAAACAGGGCAAATATTAAAACAACGGGTAACGCAAAAGCCCAGAACCAGCCCTCTCCTCTTTGAAAATAATAGAAGAAGTAAATATAAAGGCTGACGGCTACTGCGTCTATCGTCACCAAAATATAGCTTATAGGCTTTTTCCATATCATGGGCGAAATAAAAATAACCCAGAAAACCGCGCTTGAGGAATTCACATAAAAAGCCCACAGGGTTTCAAAATCAAAAATCAGGTTGGCTAATAAGCAGATAATGTTGGGGATTAGGAGAACCATAGAAATAATAAAGGAAATATATCTTTTTATTACACCTTGGGGCAGAACCACCTTATCCGAAAATGGCAGAGGGCTTTCGTCATTCGGGGGCTCGAAAGGGTTTATGACGGGAGCGGAGCAAAGCGCACATTTTTTTGCGCTCTCGTCAAGTTTTACTCCGCAGTTCACGCAGTATGACATTCGGTTCACATCCTGTTGCTTTCAATTTTTACGGGTACACCCATTTTTATAAGAGAGGTAAAGAACGCGCGTTCAATATCATTCTCCTTATATATGTTTGCAAAGGTCAGGGAAAAAACATTGTTGCAGCCGACTGAGCCGCAGCGCGCACCGTTGAGCTTGCCCGGGCCTGCCATCAGATCCACACGCTTAACATACTGCTCCATTTCGGCAGGAATTCTGACAAGACCCAGGTTGCTCGCAAGCACAGAGGTTGTCTGCTCACCTGTAATCAGGAACATAACACCTATGCCGAGATTTTTCATAAACAGCGGCAGCAGGCGCATAAAATAGGACTGCTCGAATTTCAGGTTTGCAGTCGTCATAGCCCTGAGAGTTTTTTCATTGTTTATATGTCTCAGATATAATGAGACCTGACGCAGAATTTCCTCAAATGTATATTCCCCCATGTTCGGATCAATTCTGACGTTGTATGAAAGGGAATAATTCCTCAATGTCTTTGAGTTAAACGCCTTACGCAGGCTGACGGGAATCTGAACGCTGACCTCTCTTTGGCAACGCCTTTCCGCCTTTTGCTTTTCGTAATGGACAAAAAGAAGCAGGGCGGAAATAAACTCGGTGATTGTCACGCCCATTGAATTAGCTTTTTGATGAAGAACATCAAGCGGGATTATCCCTGTCGTTACGTTTACAAGATGAGCCGGCATCTTAGTCCCCTTAGTGTGGTAAACCCTTTTGCCGTTGCGCTTAATCTTTGCGTTTGAGCCGGCGTTTTTAAGAAAAGAATCCTCAAGCTCCTCTTTGCTTGCAGGCACATTTATATCGAGCACACTTTCACCTGCCGGAATATCATAGCCGCACAGGCGCAGATACTGTGCCGCAAGCGTGCAGGCAAAAACAGATGCTCCCCTGCCGTCCGTCAGCGCGTGATAAAACTCCACGGCGATTTTGCATTCATGGTAATAAACCCTGAACAAAAACCTGTTGTTTTCATGGAATTTCACACGGTGGCAAGGATTGCCGATATCGGGGTTTACAGGCGGAGCAGGCGACGGATTTTTCTCAAAATAGTACCAGAAAAAGCCCCTTCGGATTCTTACATCAT
>CAZBHG010000048.1:0-10285 GCA_964491735.1 uncultured Eubacteriales bacterium | reverse complement strand
CAGTGTAGGGAATGGTCTTGACCATTCCGTCGAAACGGGGGACAATTATGGAATTACCAACTCGAAAACTGCCACGACTCCAACAATATGATTATTCAAAACAAAATTACTACTATGTTACGATATGTACGCACGAAAAATCACATTTGTTTGGCAGCTTTAATAACCTCAATCAGTTCGGCAAAATTGCTCAAGCTGAGCTACTAAATATCCCAACACATTTTGACGGTATCAAAATTGATAAATATGTTGTTATGCCAAATCACATTCATGCAATTATTATTATCGGATGTAACGGGGAAGCGGAACGGTCAAGACCGTTCCCTACTCTATCAACCGTTATAGGATTATATAAATCGGGTGTTTCCAAACTCATACATGAAATTGAGCCCCAAATACCGGTATGGCAAAAATCGTTTTACGATAAGATTATTCGTAACGAGCAGGGCTATCAGGAGGTTTGGCAGTATATCAATGAGAACTCGCTTAAATGGCAGGAGGATGAATAGTCTTATCCTTTTAATGTTTTGGAATGGTCTTGACCATTTCAAAACGGAGTATAAGGGCGAGGGTTTACTCCCATGATTTATTAAAACTATTTAGTGTGGCAGTGTGACGGGGTTTATACATAAAAGAGCCTAGGTTATTATACGGGAGCAGAGTGCTGAACAAGCCTCCTGCTTCCGGTTCTTTATATGTAACAATATAACTTGACAGAATTTAAAATAGAGCATATAGTATCGTTGAATATTCTGAATTATTCAGAATAGTAAGTCTTGATTTATATTAAAATATAATGTTATTATTGATTCAAAGGGGGAAATAAAAGTGACGAATCAGTGCTCAATTGGTGAAATAATCAAAGAACATATAAAGTTAAGAGGATTCACAATAAATGATATTGCAGATACAATTGATGTGAATGTTAAAACATTATATGACGATTTACAACATGACAGAATTTCGGCGGAGAAACTGTTGGCTTTAGCTTTTCACTTAGATATTGATCTTGAATGGTTAAAAAATTTATTATTTGCTTCAAAAAAATATTATTTTCAAAAAATCACAGTTAAAAGAATGAATATAGAGTATAAAGAGAAAGAAGTCTGGGACTATATTAATAGATTGGGCAAAGACAAAAATTGCGGAGAAATAATAAAAGATTTGCTCATTTATTATAAGAGTTTATTCTTTATACTTGATGCTGTTCTTGATTATAGTTTTGATATTAGTACTTATAATCAAAACGGAAAAGAAAAATGCTTAGTGAGAAAAAACAATAACACCAAATCAATACAAGACTTAATACCGAAAGACGGATTAGAAGTATTAAAAGAACTTATAAAACATTTTAAACCAGATTTAGATAATTGTAATATAGTTTTTTTTGATTCAGAGAATTTTGTAATTGAAAAAGAACTTAATCATTTGGATTCTGAATCTGCCGTTGAAAAGGGAATGGACTTTATTAATAGTAATAATTATAGAGCAGCAAAATTATGCTTTTCATATGCAATAAAAAAAGATAATGATAATTACCTTGCTCATAAGTGCTTAGGTACTGCATATATGGAAGTGGATTCTTATAGTGAAGCAATCACAGAATTTGAATGCTTATTCTGCAAAAACCCAGATGACGAGTTTGTATTAGAACAGCTAATGGAATTATATACAAAAACAAATCAATATATGAAAGGTCTTGATATAATTGAAAAGTTAATAAATAATTCATTGTATTTTAGTGACATTACAAAAGATGATTTACTTGTTCGAAAATGTTTTTTCCTCGAAAGAATCTGTGATAAAGTTGCTCTGAAAAAATGCTTGAATGAAATTATAAGTAGTTCCAAAGATCATGAATTAATAAAAAATGTAAGGAGAATGTATGATGAACTTAACTGAATTATGGAATTCAAATGAAGAACAATTGTGGGAAGAAAAGCTTGATAACTACTGGCGCATGGTAAAGCCAATGAATATTGATTTAGAAAGAAAAATGAACAGCCTTGATTATACGTTGATAAAAGGAATGTCCCCAGAAGCCTTCTACGATTTTCTTTATAATGAATACTTTGTCTGGAAATATACCGCAATAAACAGACTCTGTACAACACGCATGGCTCTCCAGAAATATATCCAGTTAAATAAAATAAATGAGCTAAGTGAAATACAAAAACAACTTTTTACATTTAGCTTATGGGATATAAAAAAGGGGTTAAGTATTGCAAAAAATATAAAAGGGCTTGGAACAGCTGGGGCATCTGGTTTGCTTTCATTATTATTCCCAAAGTATTTTGGGACTGTAGACCAATTTGTTGCATTTGCTTTATCGTAGGTTGATAATCTGAATCAAATAAATGTTATTAGAAGTATAAACCCTCAATATATAAAAATAGATGAAGGAACTTTACTAATTGATATCATGCGTGAAAAAGCTAATGTTTTAAACCATGCAAATAATACTGATTTTTGGACACCTAGAAAAATTGATATGGTTTTATGGGGTACCAGAAATTAAATCATTAAATATTATATGGTATCTTTCAAACATAGAAAACGGGAACAGAGGCTTGTTAAGCTCCTGCTCCCTGTTAATTATCGTTCTGAATTTTGAGCGAGGTTAATTTTGTGACAGCCCCCGCCGTTCGCTTGAATCGTACCTTTGGAATCAAAAGGTGCGATTTTTTATTTCTCCAATGCCTGCTTCAAATCCGCAATGATATCATCGACAAATTCAATGCCGACTGAAAGGCGGATTAAATCCTCGCCGACTCCGCATTCTTCAAGCTGCTCGGCTGAAAGCTGACGGTGAGTTGTGCTTGCGGGGTGAAGGCAGCAGGTGCGGCAGTCCGCAACATGGGTGCAGATTGAAGCTAACTTCAAACTATCCATAAACTTCGTTGCGGCTTCACGCCCGCCCTTAACGCCGAAGGAGATAACGCCGCTTGAACCGTTTGGAAAATATTTTTGAGCAAGGTCATAATATTTGCTGCCCTCAAGTGACGGATAATTAATCCATGAAACATTCGGATGGCTTTCGAGGAACTTTGCGACCTTCGCAGCATTCTCACAGTGCCTTTGAACGCGCAGGTGGAGGGTTTCAAGCCCGAGATTAAGATAGAATGAATTCTGGGGGGAGGGGATTGAGCCGAGGTCACGCATGAGCTGAACAACCGCCTTTGTTATATATGCGCCTTTCCCAAAACGCTCCGTGTATGTAATTCCGTGGTATGACTCGTCGGGTGTTGTAAGTCCCGGATATTTATCGCTCTTTGTCCAGTCAAAATTGCCGCTGTCGACAATTGCACCGCCTACGCTTGTTGCATGACCGTCCATGTACTTTGTGGTGGAATGGGTGACAATGTCTGCACCGAATTCAAACGGTCTGCAATTGACAGGGGTGGGGAAGGTGTTGTCAACAATAAGCGGAACACCGTGAGAGTGAGCCGCCTTTGCGAACTTTTCAATATCTAACACAACCAGTGACGGATTTGCGAGTGTTTCGGCAAATACCGCCTTTGTGTTTTCTTTGAATGCGGCGTTAAGCTCGTCTTCTGTTGCGTCGGGAGAAACGAAGGTGAAGTCAAAGCCAAGCTTTTTCATGGTTACGGAGAAAAGGTTGTATGTGCCGCCGTAAATTGCGGCGGAGCTGACAATATGGTCGCCTGCAGAGCAGATGTTGAAAAGCGAATAAAATGACGCCGCCTGACCCGATGAGGTCAAAACTGCGGCAACTCCGCCCTCAAGCGCCGCTATTTTTGCGGCAACCTTGTCGTTTGTGGGGTTCTGCAGCCTTGTGTAGAAATACCCGTCAGCCTCAAGGTCGAACAGTTTGCCCATTGCTTCACTGGAGTCATATTTATAGGTTGTGCTCTGACAAATCGGCATAACTCTCGGCTCACCGTTTTTCGGCGAATATCCGGCGTGCAGGCAATTGGTTTCAAGGTGAAAATTGTTCATTGCTTATATCCTCATTTCTATTAATTATCTTCTTAATCTGATAACATTCCACGAAAGCGGGCTGAGCTTTGCTTTCATAATTCCGTTATCAATTTCGGGCAGCGGCGCGTTTGCGGGCTTTACGGGCGATGATATCGCGGTATTGACAGCATAAATATCATAACCTGTCATAACGATATTTTCAATAGGTTTATAACCCGCAAAATCTGTCATTTTAACCTCAAAGAGCATGTCTTCCTCGCAGTCGCGGTTCACGGCAAAAAATGTGATTTCCTCATTCTCTTCATTGAATATCGCCACAGCGTCCATATCGGGGACATCGGTATAATCTTTTGTGTCGTGCTTTCCTGTTTCAATTTGAGTTATGAGTGCATGCCCTTTGCCATACAATGAGGCGTGCATGAAAGGATAGAAAATTGTCTGCTCCCAGGCTTTGCCGCCGTTTTCCGTCAGAATCGGGGCAATAACATTGACGAGCTGCGCAAGGCAGGCAATTTTGACCCTGTCACAGTGGCGCATCAGGGTGATGAGCATCAGACCCACCACAAGAGCATCCTCAAAATTATATACGTCCTCTAAGATGCCGGGCGCTTTTGACCACTTTTCAAACTTTGTGTTATTTGAGTGATACCACACATTCCACTCATCCACAGAAAGGTTGACAGTGTGCTTTGAGTGCTTTTTGCCCTTAATATAATCACAGATGCAGATGACTGTTTTTATATAATTCTCCAGCTCCATCGGGCGGGCAAGGAAGTTCTTCGTGTCGCCTTCACTGTTGCCGAAATACTGATGAAGTGAGATGTAGTCGGCATTTTCATATGCGAGGTCAAGCACTGTCGCCTCCCAGTCGCCGAAGGTCGACATTCCGCTGTTCGACGAGCCGCATAGCGTAAGCTCGATTGACCTGTCGGTCATCTTCATGACCTTTGCCGCTTCGGTTGCTGTTCTGCCATATTCAGCAGCGGTTTTGTGACCGATTTGCCACTCGCCGTCCATTTCATTGCCAAGGCACCAAAGTTTAATGTCGTGGGGTTCTTCGACACCGTGAGAGCGGCGCAGGTCGCTCCAGTATGTGCCGCTTTTGCGGTTGCAGTATTCAACGAGGTTGCGCGCCTCCTCCGGCCCTCTAGTGCCGAGATTCACTGCCATCAAAGGCTTTGTATTTGCTGCCCTGCACCATTTCACAAATTCATTTACGCCAAACTCGTTTGTTTCGAGGGAATCCCATGCAAGCTCGAGGCGTTTGTGTCTCGATTCGACAGGACCTGTTCCGTCCTCCCAATTATAGCCCGAAACAAAATTCCCGCCAGGGTAGCGGACTATCGGGACATTCAGCTTTTTGACAAGCTCAAGAACATCTTTTCTGAACCCGTCTTTATCGGCAAGAGGATGTGATGGCTCAAAAATTCCTCCGTAGACCGCTCTGCCGATATGCTCTATGAACGAGCCGAAAATTCTTTCATCGACCCTACCTGTTTTATAATCCTTTGCAATAACAGCCTTTGCCTTCTTCATCAGCTATTCCCCCAGAACTTAATCAGCCTTTGTGCGTGCTCTATATCCTCACACATGCCGGCTGCCGTCATGCCGAAAAGGGCCGCTCCGAAGGCCGCCTCCTCACGGTGGGCTGGAATTTTCAGCTCCATACTGAAGCTTTTTGAAAACAACAGCTGCAGCGCCTTGTTTTTCCTCAAACCGTTGCCCGAACCAATCAAAACCTTATGTGAAGCATTTTGCGGATACATAGATTTCAGTTCCTCAACCATTCCGCTTAAAACGCCCCAAATCAAAGCCTGCGGTGTGAAATTGCCCGTGCCGAGGTTTTTAATGCTGCCTCTCTCGCCCGGACACTCTCTGCTGCCGCAAAAGCGGGTCGATACAATAAGCGGGTTTTCGGGACTCTGCGAATCGGAAAGGTATTTATCTATCGCGGGGTAGGCGCTTTTAACATCTTCGCCTGTAACAAGCTTTGCAGTTTCTCTCAAAAAACTCTCAAGCAGCGCAAAGGCTCTGCCGCCGCAAAGCGATGAGCCGACGCAGATAAAATTATCGTCAAAGCAGGGGCGAAGCTCTGTCCCTGACGGGGTTTCGGCGAACTTTGTCATGAATGAAATCTGGCTGCCCGTTCCGACGTTAACAAGTATACAGGAATTAAAGTCGTTGACAGAGCCTAAAAAGCTTGCCTGATTGTCGCCTATGGCAACGCTCACAGGTATGCTGTTTTCATAAAGCCCGACAGTATCAAATCCCTTTGTTACGGCAGGAAACATTTCAAAAGAAAGCCCCGCTTTTTCAATCGCTTCTTTGTCAAAGCATAATTTTTTGAGGTCGAACAGGCCGAGACTTGCGGCGTCGGAAGTGTGCATTAAAGGAGCGCTCTTTTTGCATAGCTTCATTGCTACATAGTCGTGTATTGTGCAAACGTGCTTTGCGTTTTCGGGTACAAAGTTATTGACAGCATGGCAGAAATAAGTCGTCCCGCCGAAACCGGTTGCCATCCTGTAGCCCGTAATATCGCTCAGATATTCCGCATAGCTCTTTGATTCTCTATATATTTCATTTCCGCTTTCGTCCTGCCAGTAATAAAGCGGGCTGACAGCATCGCCGTTTTTGTCTATGTAGACAATTCCGTGCATCTGCCCCGTAACTCCTATGCAGGAGACGGGAGCAAATTCATCCGTCAGTTCCTTTATAACATCGGTGCATTTCCTAAGAATTTTTTCGGGGTCCTGTAGCCTTTCAAAAGTCTTATTGCTTTCAAGAGCCGTGTCATTGTCAGAGGTAACGCAGCGGAGAACCTCACCGCTTGCGGCATCAACGACAATTGCGCAGATTGTGGTGGTTCCTATGTCAAGACCGATAATTTTCACATAACCACCCCGTTATATCGAAGTTGACTGCAAATCAAGTCTCATTATAATATCCTGCTGGATAGCGGGCGAAAGGTCAAGGAAGTTTACAAATGTGCCGTGGATACGCATGATATATACGCCGCTCGGAGCATATTTTTTCGGGTCAGCAAGCACCTTGCGCAGTGTTTCGGGCGTTGTGACATTGACATAAAGGTAGAAGGGAGCAGTATTCTCATTCTTTTCATTGAAGAAAAGCGGGTCGATAACGCGCTTTTTGAATTCTTCACCCTTGCCGTCATAGTCGGGAGCTGTAAAGAATTTAGGGTCTATGCCGAAATGGGAGGCGTATCCTCCATTGAATTTATCAAACGGAAGCTTCATATTGGAAAGGATGCGGAAGCCAAGCCCGGAGCCTGCCTCGCCGAAAAGCGGGTCAACGCCGTAGTTGATTTCCTCCCTGGCCTTCCTTCCGTCGGGCGTCGCGCCCACCCAATAACCGTAAAGGAGGTGTGTCGAGGGGCTGCTCCAGTCGGCTCTGAACGGGTTGCCGAGGTAATTCTTCTGCGATTTGACAATGTCTGATACCTTGTTTGCAACCTCTGCCGCCTCACAGTCAACTTTTTCATTGAAGTTGCCGAATTTCGGGCAGGAAAGGAGATAATCACGAAGCTGCTCATCGCCCTCAAAATTATTTTTCAGAGCGTCCAGAAGCCTTTGAGCATCCTGCGGACGTTCCTCAACAAGTGAGTCGATTGCCACAAGCGAATCAGCGATGACCGAAAGCCCGTGAATCAGACAGCCGCTGGCGTTATATTTCGTACCCTTTCTCTTTGTGTCCCTTGTGTCGATTCCCGTTACCGAGCCGCCCATAAATACGGAAAGGAAGGGGACGGGCAGGCAGGAAACGGCTCTTGAGGCTCCGTTTGCGGCGTCTGCCATAAGAGAGGTGAAATGCTCGACATTTTTATAGAACTCTGTTCTTATGTTTTTAAGAAGAGTTAAAGCATCAGTTTCGGCTGTAACAGTGTCAATCTTTTTGCCTGTAATTGCAGAACGGCCGCCGTTGAGCGTGAGCTCAAGAATTTTCGGCAGGTTAAGCCAGCTGTTTGTCGTGTTGCCGTTATCCCTGCCCATAATCAAAGGCTCCTGACAGCCTGCAACGGAATAATCCTGCAAATCTTTTTTCTCAACGCCGGCTTTGCTTAGGGTAACAAAGACGGAATCGTCGTTAAAAAGTGAGGGCGTAAGACAGCCGGGTGTGAAGAAGAACCTGCCCATTTCCCTGTATAAATCAATCGGGGTGTTTTTATGTAGCTTTATCGAAAGAATCGGCTGCGGCACATTCATGTCATAATATGCATCAAGCATTGCGTAGGAAGTGAGGTTTGTAAGGTCCGTTCCGTCGATTGCCTTGCCGCCGATAATGACGTTCTGCGAAATTGCCCAGCTCCTGTCGCCGACATTGAAGAAAACGAGAAAATGCTTGAACAGAGCCGCAGCTTCCTCTCTGTTTTCATCGCTCATCCTGCGGTAACGGTCGAAAATTCTGTCCGCATTGCCGACTGAAAACGCAAACGGATTCGGAGCCTGCTCAAGACACATGACCTGCCACAGCAGCATATATGACTGCATAGCTTCAAACAGGGACTCGGCGCCGTATTCAGGCACTCTTCTGAGCGTTTTCTCAAGGAACAGCAGGTACTTTTTGCGTTCGGGCTGAGCCGTTTTTGCCTGATTGGCGGCAATATCGGCATATCTGTGAGCCAGAATGATAACACCGTTGAGTGCCGTCTTCATGGCATTAAAATTTAAAATCTTTTCTTCATCCTTCTCAATCGAGATGCGGCAGTCTATTCCTTCCATAAGCAACGCCACGCCGTATTTCAGAGCGGGGCGGAAATCGGGAATCAGATGCCCTGTGACCTGTTCGATGAAAAACGCTACCTCCGCTGTGTAGTCGGAGTATTTTTCGTAGACGGACGAAAGTGTTTTGACATAGTCGCTCTGCTTTGTGTATTCGCGCAGGGAGTCGATTCTCTCCTGTGTGAATTCCCCGTCAGGCTCGATGTCGCCGAAAACGGCGGTGGGGTCACAATAGCCGCTGAAGGTCTCGACCTGAAATGCTGGGTTAATCAGGGCGTAGCTGCGGGCAAAAGCGTCGCGCTGAGTGCCTGCAAAAACGGCGTTGTCGCTTATACTTAACGGAAGTTTCTCCAGTATTTCTGTCAGTTCCAAAGCTGCCATTTTTTCTTTTGGCTGCTCTCCGTTTTTTTCATCCGCTTTTCTTGCCAGCTCTCTTGAGAGAAACCAGCCGTCAATACGTTTTAAGCTTCTTTCTTCCTTGAAAAGCAGTTTCGCCATCTCTGTAGTCTTTGTAGGTGAATAGAAGAATTTACCCATATAATAACCCCATTTCATTATGTTCTGATTATTTTAAGTCCGTTGATTAAAAATGTGTTTATAAAGAATCCGTAGTCTTCGTTGCTGACTTTGCCATTCTCCATCCGGTATTCCATGCCGCATTGCGCCCATTTGTCCCTGCCGTATTCGTGGTATTTCAAAAGCTCGAACGAGCAGTTTTCCGTATTAAGACCTCCAAAGAATTCAGCGAATTTTAGCGCATCCTCATGCGAAGCATTAAAGCCGTTGATAAGAGGAATTCTTATAAGGAGCTGGTCACGCACCGACAGCGCATTTTTAATGTTTTTCTGTGTGATGTTATTGTCGCTGCCTATAACTGCCCTATGCTTCCTGCTGTCATAGTGCTTGAGGTCGATTATCAGATAATCTGTCAGCTCAAACAGCTCAGGCAACAAAATCACTTGGCTGGATTACGGCAATAGCTCCGATTGCTTTCGCTTATGAGGGTTGGATTGTTGCAACATCATTAACTCATAAAATAAAGAACCCTAAAAAGAATTTGCCGTTAGCTTTAATTTTAGCTCCAATATTTATATTGGTTGTTTATATTGCTTATTTCATAGGTATCAGCCTTTATGTTGGTCCTGATAAAATGATGACTATGGGCAACGCTAGTGTGTCATATGCAGCTACCAATTTATTTGGCCCGATTGGTGGCAAAGCTGTTGTTGTTGCAGTTTTAATTTCGGTTTTAGGAACTTTAAATGGCAATATAATGGGGCTGATTCAGTTGCCATATTCCTTGTCATTAAGAGGAATGTTTCCTAAATCAGATAAATTCTCTAAAGTAAGCGAAAAGTTTGGTTCACCAGTTTACTCTGGGCTATTAGGGTTTTTAGTTGCAAGTATATGGCTTTTAGTTCATTACATAGATAGAAAATATGAAATATTAGGTAACTCTGATATTTGTGAAGTAGTGGTAGTAGTTAACTATTTATTATATATTATGTTATATGTAAAGGTTATGCAGTTAAAGAAAAACAAGGAAATAAAAGGATTCTTTGTAGGCTATATTGCTCCGATTATGGCTCTAATTGGGTCAGGGGTAA
>CAZBHG010000047.1:0-10291 GCA_964491735.1 uncultured Eubacteriales bacterium | reverse complement strand
TGTTCGCCCCTACGGCACCGCTTTATGGGAGAATATCCGCAATGAGCTTGATTCGCGTTTTAAGGCGACAGGCCATGAAAATGTCATGATGCCGATGTTCATCCCCGAAAGCCTTCTGCAAAAGGAGAAGGACCATGTGGAGGGCTTCGCGCCCGAGGTGGCGTGGGTAACACACGGCGGCAATGAAAAGCTTCAGGAGAGGCTTTGCATCCGCCCGACTTCCGAGACCTTATTCTGTGACCATTACAGCGAGATTATCCATTCATACAGGGATTTGCCCAAGCTTTACAACCAATGGTGTTCTGTTGTTCGCTGGGAGAAGACGACAAGGCCTTTCCTGCGCACAATGGAGTTCTTCTGGCAGGAAGGGCATACAATGCATGAAACGGCAGAAGAGGCTGTTGAAGAGACGGAGAGAATGCTCGGCGTCTATGCCGATTTTGCTGAGAACTGCCTTGCAATCCCTGTTGTAAAAGGGAAAAAGACAGATAAGGAAAAGTTTGCGGGAGCTGTGTCGACTTATACGATTGAAGCTCTCATGCATGACGGAAAGGCTTTGCAGAGCGGAACCTCGCATTATTTCGGCGACGGTTTTTGCAGAGCTTTCGATATTCAGTTCACAGGCAGAGATAACACTTTGCAGTATCCTCATCAGACCTCATGGGGCATGTCAAGCCGCATAATAGGCGCAATTATTATGACGCACGGCGACGATAACGGCCTTGTCCTTCCGCCTGCCGTCGCACCCGTTCAGGTCGTAGTCCTTCCTATTGCAATGCACAAGGAGGGCGTTCTTGAAAAGGCAAGGGAGCTTGAAAAAAGGCTTTCCGCTTTTTGCCGCGTAAAGCTTGATGATTCTGACAATTCAGCAGGCTGGAAGTTCTCTGAATACGAAATGAAGGGCATTCCGCTTCGCCTTGAAATCGGGCCAAGGGATATTGAAAACAATCAGTGCGTTCTTGTCCGCAGGGATAACGGGGAAAAGACAGCCGTTTCACTTGACGAGCTTGAAGTAAGAATCCCCGAGCTGCTTGAGGCTGTACGCAGGGGGCTTTATGAAAAGGCGCTCGCACGCAGAGAGGAAATGACCTATTCGGTCTCGAATCTCGATGAGATGATTGACACTGCGGGCAATCGCCCCGGTTTTATCAAAGCCATGTGGTGCGGCGATGTTGAGTGCGAGGAAAAGCTCAAAGAGGTCGCGGGCGTTTCGTCACGCTGTATCCCGTTTGAACAGGAGCAGATAAGCGACAAATGCGTCTGCTGCGGTAAACCCGCAAAGCATATGCTGTACTGGGGCAAGGCATATTAAGTCAATAAGGTTAGATAAAGTTTTTAAAAAACTGTTCAAAGCGGCTAAGCGAAAGTTTAGCCGCTTTTTTGTGGTTCTTCACGGAAACGTGGGGGATGACAAGACTTGCTGCTGTTTGCAAAGCATCGGCAAGCAACCATACAATGCTTTGTTTGCATTTTTTTGCGTAAGCGACATTTGCAAGTGAAAATGAAGTGCAAATATCAAATCCCCCAGTTTTCCGTGAAGAACCTTTTTTGTTGGCATAAAAGTATGGGGGCGAATTTCAATATTTGCTTTATCATCACCTTGTCTTTTTTGCCGATATGTGGTATTTTTTCCATAGGGGATGATGAAATGATATTAAAAAACGCAATTATATATAACGACAGCTTTGAGTCTCAGAGAGCCGATGTCCGCATTGAGGGGGAATATATAGCCGATATAGGCGAAAATCTCAGCGGGAGCGATATTATCGACCTTGAGGGGCTTACGCTTCTGCCCGGATTTATTGATATTCATATTCACGGCTGCGGCGGCGGCGACATGAGCGACGGCAATGAGGCATCGCTCGAAAAAATGTCCGCTTATCTCGCACAAAACGGAATCACATCCTTTTGCCCCGCGTCAATGACCTTACCTGTGGAAGAACTGAAAACTTGCTTTGAAGCCGTTGAAAAATATAAAGGCAGTGAGTGCGGAGCGTATATTCAGGGCATAAACATGGAGGGACCTTTCATATCCCATGAAAAAAAGGGAGCGCAGGCAGGTGAATTTATCAGAAATCCCGATATCGGCGAATTCAAAATGCTCAACGCTGTTTCGAAAGTATCTCTGGTTGATGTAGCGCCGGAAGTCCCGGACGCAACGGATTTTGCAAAACAAGCGTGTAAAATCTGCACCGTATCCGCCGCGCATACAAACGCTGATTTTCAGACAGCCTCAGATGCATTTGAAAACGGCTTTTCCCATGCGACACATCTGTTCAACGCCATGCCCGCCATCTTCAACAGAGAGCCGGGGACGGTTACGGCGGTTTTTGACAATAAAAAAACCACCGCAGAGCTTATCTGCGACGGCTTTCATATTCATCCGGCTATATTAAGAATGTCATTCAGACTTTTGGGCGAGGACAGGGCGGTCGTTGTCAGCGATGCCATGAAGGCGGCGGGTATGAGCGACGGCGAATATCTTCTCGGCGGTCAGACGGTTTATGTCCGGGACGGAAAGGCGCAATTGGCAAACGGAGCGATAGCCGCCAGCACAACAAATATGTTTAAGGAGTTCAGAAACCTTCTCAGCTTCGGCATACCGTTCAAATCTGCTCTGAAGTCCTGCACAATCAACCCCGCAAAGGTTATTAAGAAGGATAATCAAATCGGGAGCATTAAGATTGGCAAAGCGGCGGATATTATTGCCGTTGACAGTGCTTACAATCTGAAATCGGTTTTTGTCAGGGGCAAACGTTTGCATTCAATTAAATAATTTGTCAACAATTGACCAATATGCCACCTGATATGAGACGTATGAAAAAAACCAATAGAAAGTTGCAAAAAAACCAATAATAATACCGGCAATACAATATCTCCTATATCTGTTATGTACGTTTTTAAATTTTATCAATGCAAACATTGAATCAAGAATAGAAAATACCCCAAACGTTCCCCATGGATTTATAAACAAAAATGCAACAAGTGAGACTGCCAGTCCCGATTTTGCCATCTTATAATATTTCTCATCAATTATTTCTTCATATTCATCCTCATCGTCTTCACGAACGATTTTGTTCGGCAAGTCAAACAAAGGCAATTCCTGTGCTTCATGGTTTTTAACCTGTACAAAATTATGCCCGAAGGAACCGCCTGAAAAATCAACCCCGCATTTGCCGCAGTTATTGGCTTCATCGACATTTTCGGTTCCGCATTTGGTGCAAACCCTCATTTTTAGTTCCTCCTCAAAATATCATTTTTTACCTTTTTATTATAGCACCGCTAAGTTTAACGTCAAGGATAATCCGAAACATAATAATATTTTTTATGACCGGGGGAAAAGATTTATTGCTAAACACACCTTTTATGATGAATGATTTTGAATGAAAATGCAAAAGCTATCATTGAGGTGATTTTATGGCATATGTTGATGAAAAAATTAAGAATAAATTTGAATCATTGCCAATTGATTTAAAAAATGAAATACTAAAGCGTGATGTTAAGCTCTATACTTTAAATGATTTGATAAAATGCCTTGAATCAATAGTTAAGGAAGGCTGATATCGGTTTTTTCTGAATAAGCGCAAGAGTGTCCCTGACAGCGAAAGCTTCATGTCGGGGATATTTATTTTATTTTCCATAATTATCCAGAAATATAATTAGCAAAAAATTTGACAAAAGTTCCTCCGGCTTATATAATTAATATGAATAAAAATATTTGGAAACGGAGGAATTATTATGAAGGGAAGGAAGCACATCTTTTTTGCTGTACTCAGCCTGTGCATCGTTGCCTCAATTCTCTGTGCCGCTTTTATGACGGGCGGCGTTGAAAAGAATGATGATAATCCAACCTCTGTGCAATCGGTTGAAGGAGCCGTTAATATTAATAAAGCTTATGAGCAAGCCGTTGATACAGTCGGCAGTGAGGTAAAAAATAAAGCGGCTGCCGCTGTCAGCGGCGCTGAGGTTCTGGATAAGGGCAGAAATGAAGACGGTTCCTCAAAATCAATCGTCAGCTATACCAAAGATGACAACAGCATACAGTATGATGAAGAGGATGACTTGTACTATGTAAATAACATAGTAATCATTTTCTTTGAAAGCGGGACGACAAATCAGAGAAGGCTTGAAATTATTGAGACAGTCGGCGGCAGATGCGTCGGCTATATGGACGCCGTCGACCAATGGCAGGTTGAGGTTGAAGCAACGGACCTTGAAGGTATAAAGAGCGTCTGCGAAAAGCTTCTTGAATTTGACGAGGTAATCTATGCAAACTTTGACGGAGCGATGCAGATATCGGAATGCGCAATTCCGGATGACCCGTTCGGCACCAATAACTCATGGAATGAGTCCGTTCCTGCGGGGAACAACTGGGGGCAGGAGGCAATTCAGCTGCCGAGCGCATGGGAATACGACGAACGCTTCGACATTGTCTTTAACCATGTCACAGTGGGGCTTGTTGACAACGGCTTTGCAACCACCCATGCTGACCTGAGCGGTATTATTGCTTTTCCGAGTACTGAAGCGCAGAGCAGGAATGCTGCCAATTCACATGGCTCCCACGTTGCGGGCATAATCGGAGCGCACGCGAATAACGCGACGGGTATTGCGGGCGTGTTATGGGATACGACTGTCCTCGGTTATGACTATGACGGAAATAATATTCATGATATCACCGATTCGGATATATATGCGGGTCTTGTCGATTGTGTTGAGGGCGGGGCAAAGGTTGTTAATTTTTCAATAGGTGCCAGCACAAGCCTTGCTGACGGCGAGAGTCTTTCAGAGGAACAGATTATCTATGAGGCTGAAATAGCCTCGCAATATATGGCACAGCTTCTCAACGCAGGCTATGATTTCGTTGTTGTGCAGGCAGCGGGCAACGGAACAAAAACAAATATCAGCACCGACGCAGTCAATAACGGCATGTTTTGCTGCATAACGGCAGATAATACTGGTCAAAGTCCGGAAATGGCACAGATGATTAATGACAGAATCATCATCGTCGGCAGTGCTGCCTATGCAAATTATGTTTATACGCAATCCTATTTTTCAAATGTCGGCAGTCAGGTTGACCTTTGCGCGCCCGGCAACAGTATTTACAGCTGCACAACAAACAATTCATATGTAACTATGAGCGGAACATCACAGGCAGCCCCCTTTGTTACAGGAGTCGCCGGGTTGATTTGGTCAATAAATCCTGCTCTGTCAGGCGCTGAGGTTCGCTCGATAATATGTGACCCTGACAATCAGCCATACACGGTAGACGACAGCACAAACATCAAGCATCCTTATGTCTTTAGCTGCGGTCTGCTTAATGCAAAATGCTGCGTTGAGGCGGCGCTTGATACAATCCCGGCGGATTACTCCGGGGTTGAAGAACAACTTGAATATGCGGCGATTTTTAATCTTTCATATTATACCGAAGAAAGCGTTTTGGCTTTGACGCAGGCAATCAATAATGTTGATTGGAGCCTTTCGATTCGTGAGCAGGACTTAGTTGATTTAATGGCATCGAATATTAATCAGGCGATTACCGGCCTTGTGCTGAAAACCGCCGACTATACAGGTGTTGATGATGCTGTAAGTGATGCGGAGAATATTGATGAATTCTACTATACCGATGAGAGCGTTCTGGCTCTGAATAATGCGGTCTCAGCTGTCGTTCGTGACCTCACAATTCTTGAGCAGAGTATGGTTGGCACAATGGAGAGCGCTATCAGGACGGCAATCGGTTCCTTGGTGGCAAAGACGGGGATTCTGATTCCTGAAGGCTCGACAACCATAATAAATGAGGAACACAGCATTATTTACGGGCTGACGCAGGGAATAACGAATGAGGAGCTTGAAAGCGATTATATTAAGCCTGCTTTGGGTGCCCATTTAGTATACACCTACGGCAGATTTAATCAGCTGGGGACAGGCACAAAGGTTGAACTTGTTGATACTGCAAACAATAATGTAATTGACACATACTATATTGTGATTGTCGGTGATATCAACGGCGACGGTTCGTCAAACACGCTTGATTCAGCTTTGGCAAATGCAATTTCAGCGTATCTTTATATTGTTGAAGAAGGTTCGCCGTGTTTTTATGCCGCCGATGTGACGGGTGACGGTTCGATAAACACTCTTGACTCGGCAAAGCTCAATGCGATTTCCGCGTATCTTACAACGGCTGACCAAACGATGCCTTCAAGTTCTATCCTTGCGGGATAGTTTAAATAGCTTAAATATTTGGTGGTAAAAACTTGAAAATACAGGGATTAGGTGTATAATTACAATGTTATACGCATCTAATCCTATTGTTATCGCGGAGGAATTAAAATGGCAGAAAACGAGAATAACGGGTTTATCAGGGCTGAGCATGAGGTCATGAATTTTTGGGAGGAAAATGATTGCTTCAACAAGCTGCGCCAAAAAAATGCGGGCAAAACAATGTTCCGCTTTCTTGACGGTCCTATAACCGCAAATAACCCCATGGGAATCCATCATGCGTGGGGACGCACTTTGAAAGATACTTTCATAAGATACAAGGCGATGCGGGGCTATGACTGCCGCTATCAGGGCGGCTTTGACGCTCAGGGGCTTTGGGTTGAGGTCGGTGTTGAAAAAGAGCTGGGCTTCAAAACAAAGAGGGACATCGAAGCGTACGGGATTGATAACTTTACTCATAAATGTGTTGAGCGTGTCGGTCAGTTTTCCTCAATTATCACTGAGCAGTCTAAAAGGCTCGGTCAGTGGATGGATTGGGAGAATTCATATTTTACTCACACCGATAATAATATTCAGGGCATATGGTATTTTCTTAGAAAGTGCAACGAAAACGGCTGGCTTCGCCTTGAGCATAAGCCAATGCCCTGGTGTCCCCGCTGCGGAACATCGCTTTCTGAGCATGAAATGACAGGCTCATACAAGATGATGACGCATGACTCCGTCTATTTCAAGCTTCCAATCATAGAAAATGGATGCAGGATTCTTGTCTGGACAACAACACCGTGGACTCTTTCTTCAAACGTGGCCCTTGCCGTTAATCCCGAAATTGATTACGTTGAGGTTAAGGTCAAGAGCGATGAAAAGCATATAATCCTTGCGAAAAACGCAATTAAGCACCTTGGTGACGATAAGCTTGAGGTTATCCGCCTTCTGAAAGGCGCGGAGCTTGTCGGAATGCACTTTGAAACCTGCTTCCCCGAGCTTGAGGCGCAGCAAGGCATTGAGCATAAGATAGTTCCGTGGGAGGACGTTGACGCTGCGGAGGGCACGGGCGTTGTCCACATCGCGCCCGGCTGCGGTCTTGAGGACTTTGAGCTTGGCTCCAGAATGGGATTGCCGCAGGTGATGCCCGTTGACGATTTGGGCATATTCCTTAACGGCTTCGGCTTTATGACGGGGAAAGACAGTCACACAATCGCCCCCGAGGTCTTTGAAAAGCTCAAAGAGGCGGACAAGCTCTATAAGGTTGAGCCGCATGAGCACAGCTATCCCGTCTGCTGGCGCTGCAAGAGCGAGGTTATATTCCGCCTTGTTCCCGCATGGTACATCGTAACGGGCGAATTGAAGCCGCGCCTTATCAAGGCGGCTGAGAGCGTCAAGTGGGAGCCTGCCTCAAACGGCAAGCGTATGCTTGACTGGCTGACGAACATGGGCGACTGGAACATTTCAAGAAAGCGTTATTACGGCATGCCCCTTCCGTTTTATCCCTGCCCAGAGTGCGGTCATCTGACCGTAGTCGGTTCAAAGCAGGAGCTGAAGGATTTGGGCGGCGAGGGCGTTGACGAGCTGCCCGAGCTTCACAGGCCGTGGATTGACAATATAAAAATCAACTGCCCAAAGTGCGGCGCAAAGGTCAGCCGTATCTCTGAAATCGGCGATGTCTGGCTTGACGCGGGTATTGTCCCGTTTTCAACTCTCGGGTATTTTGAAGACAGAGAGAAATGGCTCAAAAACTATCCCGCAGAATGGATAACCGAAATGCACGAGCAGGTGCGTCTCTGGTTCTATTCAATGCTGTTTATGAGCGTTGTTCTTGAGGACAGGGCGCCGTATGAACGTGCGCTCTGCCATAACAGCGTTATTGCAGAGGACGGTTCAAAGTTCTCAAAAACGGGCTTCATGATAAAATTTGACGAGGCAGCGGAAAAAATGGGCGCGGATACCATCCGCTATATGTATGCGGGCGCGCCTGTCGCAAACGATGTCCGTTTCGGCTATTCACTCGGTGACGAGGCAAGGCGCAAGCTTCTTTCCTTCCAGAATATATTTACCTTCTTTGACACCTATGCCTCTATTGACAAGCCTGTGTTTGAAGGCTATAAACCCGATAAGAGCGCTTTTACACCGATAGATGTCTGGATGATAATTCGCACAAATGAGTTCATCAAAAACGCGGCAGACTATATGGATGACTATAAAACCTATCTGCTTATCAAGGAATTTGAGGTTTTTGTTGACGATATTTCAAACTGGTATATCCGCACAAACCGCCGCCGTTTCTGGAAAACGGAGGACGAGGCGGATAAGATGGTTGCATATTACACGCTTTTCTTTGCGCTCAACTCCTGCGTTAAGGTTATGTCCCCTATTATCCCGTTCATGACTGAAGATATATGGCAGAAGCTGACGAGAAAGGTTTTGCCCAATGCCGAAATTTCAGTTCATCTCAGCGACTGGCCGGAACCTCTTGAGGGCTTTGAGGATGGCGGAATAGTTGAGCAGACAGCTCTTGCGAGGGATGTTATTGCAACGGCAATGCGTCTTCGCAATGAGCAGCAGCTCAAGGTGCGTCAGCCGCTCAGCAGGCTCTATGTCTGCTGCAGTGATGAAGCAGGCGGGAAAATCAAGGTTTTCGAGAAAAACATTCTTGACGAACTCAACATTAAATCCGTTGAGTATATCAGTGACTTCACCGTTTTGCAGGATAACTTCCTGACTGTCAACTTTAAACAGGCGGGTGCTGTTCTGAAGCAGAATGTCAACAAATTCAAGCAGTGCCTTGAGGCGGCATCGCCTGAGCAAATGAGCGCAATGGTCAAACAGCTCAAAGAAAACGGAAAGGTTCAGGTCGAGGGCTTCGACGGTGAATTTGAGCAGAATCTCTTCATTGTCAATTCAAAGACCAAGGAAGGCATAGTGAGCGCCGACTGTTCGGCTGATGTTACGGTTGCCCTTGATGTTGTCTTATCTGAACAGCTTCTCAAGGAGGGCGCGGTCAGAGATGTTATCCGCCAGTGCCAGCTTCTTCGCAAGGAAGCGGGTTATCAGGTCGAGCAGCATGTTATTATGTCCATCGGCACCGTCAATGAATTCCTGCTCAATGCACTCAAAGAGCAGGAAGCGCATATCGCAAGCGAGCTTCTTGCCGACGAGGTTAAGTTCAATCAGGCAATTGATGCCGACCTTGAAAAAGCTTTTGAAACAGGCGATTATATTGTAAGCGCTGCGGTCGCAAAGGCATAATAATAAGCATCTGCTGTCAGGAACTTTTCGGCTATGATGCCAATGCA
The DNA here is from genome assembly GCA_964491735.1 of uncultured Eubacteriales bacterium. Taxonomy (GTDB): domain Bacteria; phylum Bacillota; class Clostridia; order Oscillospirales; family Acutalibacteraceae; genus JAAZFZ01. Next base: position 785 of record CAZBHG010000047.1, on the reverse strand, counting down.
AACGGGAATATTTAAAACTAATCTGAAAAGACTATATAACTGTAGTGGGGTGCGTTCAACACGGGCGGCGTTTTGCCGCCGGATAATATAACAACGGAGGATAAAAATAATGAAAAGTATTACAAAAGATATGGTTATCGGCGATATTCTTGATATGGATAACTCAACTGCGCCGTTTTTCCTTGAAATGGGTATGCACTGCCTTGGCTGCCCCTCCGCAAGAGCGGAATCCCTTGAACAGGCCTGCATGGTCCACGGCGTTGATGCGGACGAGCTTGTCAAAAATATAAATGAACACTTCGCAAAAAACAGCTGATGCCGTCGCCTAAACTCAGCGACAGGCTGCAGATGGCTGCTGATATGGTTAGAAAGGGTGCGGTTGTTGCCGATATCGGCACCGACCACGCCTATCTTCCTGCTTTTCTGGTCGGCAGCGGAATTGCAAACGGCGCTATAGCGGCTGATTTAAGAAAAGGGCCGCTACAAAATGCGAAAGCAACCGTCACTCAATACGGTCTGGACGAAAGAATTTTTCTGAGGCTTTCTGACGGATTGGATAATATCGGAGCTGACGAGGTCGATGATATTGTGCTTGCCGGCATGGGCGGCACGCTGATTATTGAACTTCTCGGTCGCACGCCGTGGATAAAAGATAAAAACAAAAGGCTTATTATTCAGCCGATGTCTCATGCGGAGGACGTCAGGGAGTTCTTATGCAGAGAGGGCTTTGAAATTCTTCGTGAGGATGCCTGCGTTGACGGCGGCAGGGTTTACATATCAATCAA
>CAZBHG010000046.1:0-10320 GCA_964491735.1 uncultured Eubacteriales bacterium | reverse complement strand
TCTGCAAAAAATGTAAAAACAAATATTAAATTTTACTAAATCGGTTGACACTACTGTCGCTGTTTGCTACAATTATCATGCGAATGTATACGATATTGGGGCGTTAAGCCCCTACATAAAAGAAAGGCGAGCTATATGAGAAGGATTGTAGCAACTGTTCTTGCGCTGTCAATGTTCATATGCGTATTGGCGGGCTGCAAGAAAAACAATGATGAAACGACCGCGGGCGGGAAAGTTACTGAGGCATCCGCAGGTGTTGAGGTCGCTGTCGCAACAATTGACGATGAAGGAAATGTCACTGTACTGAAAAATGAAGACGGCAGCAGTTTGACCATTTTGGGTGAAAACGGTGAGCAGATTACCCTTGTTCAGGATAATTTTTTAGCGACAGTTTTGAATGCCGCGGGTGAAATTGCGGGCATCAAAACATCTGACGGCTATATTATCACTGCGTATCAGTCGGGAGATAGTATTGTTATCCATAAAAATACACAGGGTGAATGTGAAATTCAGCTTACTGAAGAATATGAGAGCGAATTAACAACAGTTTTGCCGACGCCAACAAAGAAAGTGACAACAACCAAACACGCAAAGAAAAAACCGACTACCACCAAGCCGTCAGTGACCAAGAATACAAGCACAACGAGCATTTATGACAAGCTTGGCATTGATGAGGAAGAAGCCAGCAAAGCATTGGAAGATGCGGGCATTGACAAGGATAAGGTTGATTATTACAGCGCTAAGATTTTATCATACATGGTTTCAAAGGACGGATATTATTACACAGACGGCGACCCGTGGCAGCGCAACTTCGGCTTTAATGTTCTTTACGATCTTGCCGCTCCGTTTACGTTTATGTGGTATGACACTGTCAGAGTGAAGTTCAATTATGAGGACCTTGACTGGATGATTCAGATATGGAAAGGTCAGTACGGCTTTGCCTTCATCGGCGCCGAAGTCGGCGTCTACACAAAGGATCCCGAAAGGTCAGAGAGCCATTACGACTGCGCTTCGGACGAAAACATGCTGGGCATGCAGATGACGGTATTCCATAACGGCGAAAAGCTCTTCACAAGACCGCACGGCACCTATTGGTGGATGACAGGGTTTATCCCAGGCGTGCTTGACTCTCGCACATCACCCAGAAGCGAGCTTGTTATGGTTGCTTCAATTGACTTCAAATCAGACGAAATGGCGATTCTTTTTGCCGATGGTCTGAACAATGCAGGCTTTGCGCAAACATCTACTATCCTTAAAAGCAAGCCGGAAACATATAAGATAAGCGGCAGCAACGTCCAGTTTGTCTGGAGATACCTTGACCAAAAGCTTGCCTCCTAAATTATTGCAAATTTTTTCGTTATCTTTCCAATTATTGTGTTGACAAACATAATTTACCATGATATCATTATCAATGAGCGAAATTGGCATTTCGTAGCAGATAATCATTAGAAAGGATTGTTCGAAAATGAAAAAGTTATTGAGCGTTATCTTAGTTTGTGCCCTGTGCGCAACATTCTCAATTGGCACGTTTGCACTTGATCTCGAAGGTACTATCGGCGATATCACAGACACTCTCACCGGTCTTCCAGACACTATCACCGGTTATATTGACGAGAACCCGATTCCTGAAGATGCAAGCGGCATTGTCACCAGCATTCTTGATCAGGCAAAAGAGCTTCTCGGCTCCAGCGATATCGGCGGCGTAGTTGAAACTCTTCCCGATGTCGATTCTATCATTGAAATCCTTAAGAGCACTGTTGACACCGGATCTATCTCTGATGTTGTTGATGAGAGCGTTGCATCACTTGAAGACCTCGGTCTTATCAGCGGTGATTTTGACATCTCTTCATTAGACACAGACCTTGTTCCTCAGTTCATGGACGGTATTTTTGCTGGTCTTGAGGCACTTGGCGTTGACACAACAGGTCTTGAGCAGTATCTCACAGACAGTGAGCTTATCAACTTCTTTGCATCACTTTACACAGGCGGCGGCACTGTTGACCCTGTAATTCCCCAGACAGGTTCTTCAGCAACAGGTCTTGCGGCTCTTGTAGTTCTTGCAATCGCTGCCGGCACGACAGCTGTTGTCTGCACAAAGAAGAAAGAAGACTAATAAACAGAACTTAACACCTCAGGCTTTGCCTGGGGTGTTTTTTTATAACGCTAACGGACTGTCTCACTGAGCAAGTGAAACAGTCCGTTATTCAATGCCTGAGCTAACAATGTTGTGCGAACGCGTTTTTTTCAGTTAGTGAGCATCATTATCCGATAAATTTTTTAATGAAATCCGCCGCGCCCTTCATTTCCTCAATGTCCGCAAGTTCAACAGCACCCTTATCAACAAGCGCCGCCGTTTTGCTCTCAATGGGGAGCTTTGCGAGAACTGGAACTCCGAGTTCCTTCGCAATTTCATCAATTCTGCTTTCGCCGAAAACGGAAATCTTTTTGCCGCAGTCGGGGCAGGTGAGATAGCTCATATTTTCAATGATGCCGAGAACCGGAATATTCATCATCTTTGCCATGTTGAACGCTTTTCTGACAATCATATTGACCAAATCCTGCGGAGTGGTGATAATGATTACGCCGTCAACGGGCAGATTTTGAAAAACCGTCAGCGCAACGTCGCCTGTGCCGGGAGGCATGTCAACAAACATGCAGTCAACCTCGCCCCATGCAACGTCCTTCCAGAACTGCTGAATGACGCCTGAAATAACGGGGCCTCTCCACACAACGGGCGAATCCTCTTTTTCGAGCAGAAGGTTTACGGACATAATCTTGATGCCGGTCTTTGTTTCAACGGGCAAAAGCCCCGTCTCATCGCCTTTGGCCATTTCCTTGATGCCGAATGCACGCGGGATTGACGGACCTGTAACGTCCGCGTCAAGCACTGCCGCCGCAAGCCCGTTTGTCTGCATAGACGTAGCCAAAAGGGAGGTCACAAGTGATTTGCCGACTCCGCCCTTGCCGCTTACAACGCCGATAACTTTTTTAATCGAGCTGAACTGACCGCTAGGTATTCTCATATCCTTTTTTTCATCGCAGTTTGATGAACATGTCGAGCAGTTGCCCGAACAGCCCTGACTTTTTGAATTCTCATTTGCCATTTAATACACTTCCTATTTGTCGAATAAATTTACAATAAACTGAACAATGGCTATTATACCATAAATTATGGGTTGATGCAAAATATAGATAAGCAATGTGTGCCTGCCGATAAATCCGAAAAATCTCACCCTTGATTTATATGCCCATTTCGGGGCTTTGCCTGCCGCGGCGCTGACACCAAGGAATGTACCTGTCAGAAACATGAAAATGTGCGGGAAAACCGCAAAATAATCCGCGGAGTGGAAATATTCGTTATAAAACCCAAGAGGGAACAGATATGACGTATTATAGAGCGCATCGGGCAGGTTGATTCTGAAAATATTGAACAGCCCTATGTATCCGTCGCTTATGTTGTAGGTCAGCAAGTACAGAACCAGGCAGAAGAGAACGCCGTACTCAGGTTTTATTTTATCCGTTAACGGTCTTATTAATGCAAAAATTATCATGCTGACGGATAAAAAATGCAGGATGCCGAAATATATCCCCACATTGTCAATGCCCCATTTGGGCAGAACATAAATTGTCACAGCAGACATGCATATAGCGACCATTAAGAGTTTTATTCCGCGTTTTAAATTGCTTCGCGAAAGGCGCGAGGAAATGCCCGAAATAATTATGAACATCGCGGCGAAAATAGGCTGAGCGGGCTCAAAAAAATTCAGCAATTCATTTCCCGCGTTTAGTTCAAAAACTTCACTGAGCAAAAAGAACGCATGGTAAAAAACCATGCAAAAAATGGCAATGCCCCGCAGCTCATCCATAAGGATTATACGCCTGCGGGGATTTGAATTTTTTTTCTTATTTGTCTTTACCGTTGCACCCATGTCACTTATCCTCAAGCAAAAGGACCATTACCGCCTTTTGAGCGTGGAGCCTGTTTTCCGCCTCGTCAAAGATTTCATCGGAGTGTTCTTCAAATACCTCCGCCGTTATCTCCTCTTCCCTGTGAGCAGGCAGGCAGTGCTGCACAATGCAGCCCTCGTTTGCATAAGTGAGAAGCTCCCTATTCACCTGATATACGCCCTCAAACGCCTGAGCGCGCACTTCTCTTTCATGCTCCTGACCCATTGACGCCCAGACATCGGTCAGTATTACATCGGCATTTTTTGCCGCAGTTTTCGGCTCTGTGGTGAGCGTGAATTTATCGGCATACCCTTTTGCAAATTCAAGTATCTCCTCCGCAGGCTCAAAGCCCCGGGGGCAGGCAACGCTTACGTTCATGCCCGTTTTAAGCCCGCCGACAATGAGTGAGTTTGCCATATTGTTGCCGTCGCCTATATAGCACATATTCAGCCCTTCAAGGCGGCCCTTGTATTCACGGATTGTCATCAAATCCGCGAGTACCTGACAGGGGTGGCAAAAATCCGTCAGACCGTTTATAACGGGGATGGAGCCAAACTCCGCAAGAGCCTCAACCTCGCTCTGGCTGAAGGTTCTAATCATAATCCCGTCAATATATCTTGAAAGCACGCGTGCGGTATCCTCAACCGGCTCTCCCCTGCGGATTTGCATATCAGAAGCGTTAAGAAAAAGCGCCTGACCGCCGAGCTGAAAAATACCCGTTTCAAAGGAAGTCCTCGTTCTTGTGGACGACTTTTCAAAAATAAGCCCGATGCTTTTGCCCGCAAGCCTTCTGTGCGGGATTGAGTGCTTTTTTTCATATTTTAGCTTATCTGCAAGGTCAAGAATTTCAAAAATTTCATCACTGCTCAAATCAAGCAGTTTAAGTAAATGCTTCATATAGGTACCCTCCTTTAATCAGCTGAAAAGCCCTCTTCTTCTTACGCAATTCTCTAATGAAATCGCATCATATATATCTTTGTCAAACAGCCCGCAGACTTCCTTATAGTCTTCAAGGGGCAGGGTTTCAAGCGTCAGCCCCCTCTTAATGCAGAGAGCGACCAGCTCACCCGTTGCCTTATAAGCGTCCCTGAAAGGCAGCCCTTTGCCGACAAGAAAATCGGCGCAGTCCGTGGCGTTTATAAATCCGCCTGCGGCGGCTTTTCTCATATTGTCCGGCAGGACGCGCATTGTTTCAATCATCGGCACAAACGCCGTCAGGCAAAGCTTCACAGTGTCAAAAGCGTCAAAAACAGCGTCCTTATCCTCCTGCATATCCTTGTTATATGCAAGCGGCAGACCTTTCATTACAGTGAGAAGCCCCATAAGGTCGCCGAAAACTCTGCCGGATTTCCCCCTTACAAGCTCTGCGATGTCGGGGTTCTTTTTTTGCGGCATAATACTTGAACCTGTCGAAAACGCATCGTCAAGCTCGACAAATTTGAACTCCCACGAACACCAGAGGACGATTTCCTCGCAAAAGCGTGAAAGGTGAACCATCACAATCGACATGATGCCTGCAAGCTCAATGCAGAAATCCCTGTCCGCAACTCCGTCGAGTGTGCTTTTTGAAAACGAATCAAAGCCGAGCATGTCAGCCGTCATCTGCCTGTCAATCGGATAGCTTGTGCCTGCGAGAGCTCCGCTGCCCAGAGGTGAAACATTCATGCGCCGCTTCGCGTCCGCAATTCTGTCTAAATCTCTTTTGAACATCTCAATATATGCAAGCATATGACATCTGAAGGTTATCGGCTGCGCCCGCTGAAGATGTGTGTAGCCGGGCATAATGGCGTTCTTATACTCCCCGCCCTTTCTTTCAAGCGCGGAGATAAGCTCATATAACTGCCCGCTTACACTGTCACATTCTTTTCTCAGTGTCATCCTCACATCAAGCGCAACCTGGTCATTCCTGCTACGCGCGGTGTGAAGGCGTTTGCCCGCGTCGCCGATTCGTGCGGTCAATGTCGCCTCAATAAAAGTATGAATATCCTCGGCGTCAGGGTCAATCTGAAGACTTCCGCTTTCTATCTCCGCCTTTATTTTATTAAGCTCGGCGGTTATGCTTCTGCAGTCATCTTCGCTGATAATCCCCTTCGCACCAAGCATCTCTGCATGGGCAATCGAGCCGTCTATATCCTCACGGAACATCCGGCTGTCAGTCGCAATTGAAGAGTTGAAATCATTTGTCTTTTTATCCGCTTCTTTTGAAAAACGTCCTGCCCAGAGCTTCAATTCACTCACCTTTTCTCTCCTGTTCGAGAATAGCTCTTACCTTTATAGGAAGTCCGAATAGGTTAATAAAACCTGCCGAATCCTTCTGGTCATAAACTTCATCTTCATCAAAGGTTGCGAATGCCTCACTGTAAAGTGAACACGGCGATGTGACGCCCGCATTAATCATGCTGCCCTTATAGAGCTTGAGGCGAACCTCGCCCGTAACTGTCTCCTGCGTTTTGTCAACGAAGGCTGAAAGGGCCTCGCGCAGAGGAGTGAACCACTGGCCGAAATAGACAAGCTCGGCAAAACGCTGGGCAACAAGCTCCTTGTAGTGCTGTGTATCCCTGTCAAGCGTTATGGTCTCAAGCACCTGATGCGCTTTGTAAAGGATGGCTCCGCCCGGATTTTCATAAACGCCCCTCGACTTCATGCCGACAAGCCTGTTTTCAACCAAATCGGCAAGACCTATGCCGTTTTCTCCCCCGACCTTGTTCAGGTATTCGATTATTTCGACCGCGCCCATTTTTTTGCCGTCAATTTCAAAGGGAACGCCCTTATTGAATTTTATCGTAACATAAGTCGGCTTATCGGGCGCCTGCTCGGGAGAAACACAAAGCTCAAGGAAGCCTTCTTTGTTGTATTGCGGCTCATTAGCGGGGTCTTCAAGGTCAAGACCTTCGTGTGAAAGATGCCACAGGTTTTTATCCTTTGAATAGTTGGTTTCACGGTTTATTTTAAGAGGAATGTTTCTTGCCTGCGCATATTCGATTTCTTCCTCACGGCTTTTTATATTCCAGATACGCCATGGGGCGATAATCTGCATTTCGGGGGCAAAAGCCTTGATTGTGAGTTCAAAACGAACCTGGTCATTTCCCTTGCCGGTGCAGCCGTGGCAGATGGCATCCGCACCCTCCGCCTTTGCAATTTCAACGATTCTCTTAGCGATAATCGGGCGGGCAAAGGATGTGCCGAGCAGATAGTCGCTCTCATATTTTGCGCCCGCTTTGAGAGTGGGAAAAATATACTCTTCGACAAATTCCTTCTTTAAATCCTCGATATAGAGCTTTGACGCGCCTGTCTTAATTGCCTTTTCCTCCAGACCGTCAAGCTCCGTGCCCTGACCTACATCGCCGGAAACGGCAATAACCTCACAATTATCGTAATTCTCCTTGAGCCATGGGATAATGATTGATGTATCCAGCCCGCCGGAATAAGCGAGAACAACTTTATTTATTTTTTTCATTTAAAAATCCTCCTAAAAGCCCGTATGAAAATATATATTGAATATTATACATCTCATATTCAATTTTTCAAGCGGTTTTTGTATTTTTATTCAAAATCGTTATGTCGTTCAAAAGCCATGTTTACAATTCAAAGTTTTTGGTGGTTTTTTACCTGCTTTGCATGAAACCGACTTTTTTCATAACCTTATTAAGCGTCTTCTGTGCAGCATACTCCGCTTTCTGCGCACCTTTGACGGCACATTCATTTAGATAAGCACGATCCTTAATGACCGCATTGAATCTTTCCTGAACAGGGCGGAGCTGTTCAATAACCGCCTCTGCCACGGCAAGCTTGAAATCGCCGTATCCCCTGCCTTCAAATTCACGCTCAATTGCTGCGTTGTCAAGCCCTGTACAGCAGGAATAGATTGACATAAGGTTATTGACGCCGTCCTTACCCTCTGCATATCTGACGCATGCTTCGGAATCCGTCACCGCGCTCTTGAACTTCTTGACAATTGCATCGGGAGTGTCAAGCATTGAAACGGAGGCTTTGGGGTTTGTGTCTGATTTTGACATTTTTTTGGTTGGCTCCTGAAGTGACGTAATTTTTGCACCCGCTTTAGCTATAAGAGGTTCCGGAATCATGAAGGTTTCACCGTAAATGCCGTTGAAGCGTTCGGCTATATCCCTTGTGATTTCGAGATGCTGTTTCTGATCCGCACCTATCGGCACAAAGTTTGTCTGATATAACAGAATATCCGCCGCCATCAGTGTCGGATATGCAAACAGCCCGACGTTGACATTATCAGCGTGCTTTAGTGATTTCTCCTTGAACTGCGTCATCCTTGAAGCCTCGCCGAACTGGGTGTAGCAGTTAAGTATCCACGAAAGCTCAGCGTGAGCGGGCACCTGACTTTGAACAAAAATAATATTTTTCTCAGGATTGAGGTCAAGCGAGAGAAGCAGCGCAAACATTTCCATTGACTGCTTTCTGAACAGCGCCGGGTCCTGACGGACAGTTATTGCATGAAGATCGGCAACGGAAAACAGGCAGTCATAATCCTCCGCCATTGAAGACCAGTTTTTCAAAGCACCGAGATAGTTGCCGATTGTCGGCACGGCCGTCGGCTGGATTGCGCTGAACACTCTTGGCTGTTTTGCGGGCGTTGATGTTGAATTATCCATATAAATTTACCTCCGCGGCTCAGTTTTAATACTTGAACTGTTTTTTTACTTCCGCAAGAATTTTAATACCCTTGACAATGTTTTCATCAGTGGGCGTCGAAAAATTCAGGCGGATATAATTTGTGGTTTCACCAGGCTCAACTGTGAATGCGCTGCCGGGGACAACGGCGACCTTGCTTTCGGCGGCTGCTTTACAAAAGCTCATCATGTCAACACTGTCGGGGAGCTTGCACCAGACAAACAGACCGCCCTGAGGCTTTACGTAACTGAAGAAATCCGAAAGCTCACTGTCAATCAAACCGGTCATAAGGTTAAGCTTTGCGCGGTAAATATTCTGAATCTCTTTGATATGGGATTCAATATCGTATTTTGCCATCCATTCTTCAACCAGCATCTGATTGAAAACGGGTGTGTGAACATCGCTTGTCTGCTTGCCGACTGTCATTTTTGCAATTACCGGAGAGGCGGCAATCGCATATCCCACCCTTATGCCCGGCGCAAGGATTTTTGAAAACGACCCGGCATAAATTACTCTCCCGTCATTATCCATGCTCTTGATTGACGGAAGGTTCTCTCCCTCTACACGCAGCTCTCCGTAAGGATTGTCCTCAACAATAATAATATTATATTTTTGGGCAAGCGCATAAATTCTTTTCCTTTTCTCGAGCGACATAGTTGCGCCGGACGGATTCTGGAAATTTGGAATAGTATAAATGAAACGGACGTTTTTCTCCATGCTCAGTATATCTTCAAGCTTATTGACGTTCATGCCGTCAGCTTCCATTTCGACGCCCCGCAAATTCAGCTTATAGGAGCGGAAGCAGTTGAGAGAGCCGATAAACGACGGTGTTTCGCAGATGACAACGTCATCCTCGTTGCAGAAAACCTTTGTCACAAGATCCATTACCTGCTGTGCTCCCGAGGTAATGAGTATATTATCAAAATCTCTGCCGATATTATATTTTGTATTGACGTATTCGGTAACTCTTTTGCGCAGCGGCTCATAGCCCTCCGTCACGCCGTACTGGAGAGCTTCAATAGGTCTGTTTTTAAAAATGTCCTCCGAAATCTTCGAAACGGCATCAACCGGAAAGGCCTGAGGCGCGGGATTGCCCGCGGCAAACGGGATAACATCCGGGCTTGAGGTCGCCTTTAAAATTTCGCGGATAGCCGAAGGCTGAAGAGTTGAAATCCTTGACGAAAACTTGTAATTCATTTTAAACACTCACTTTTTTAGAAAAATAAATAAATATCAATATATTATATCATACCGCTTTGTGATTGTAAATTGTTGAAATGTATGATATTATTATTAAAAATTATTGTTCAGAGGTATTGAAAATGGCTGACACTAATGCAAAAAAATTTGACGGAGTCTTATTCGATTTTGACGGAACCTTTGCGGACACGGGCGAGGGCATATTCAAATGCATCAAAAAAACCCTTGATGAGATGAGCAAGCCTCAGTTGACCCCCGCACAGCTTCGCACTTTTATCGGTCCTCCTTTGTTTGATAGCTTCAAAAGAGAGTGCGGCTTTGACGAAGAGGAAGCAGCAAGGGCAATCGGCATTTACAGGCAGCTTTACAATACGGACGAATATAAGCTCCTGACCGTTTATGACGGCATGGTTGAACTTGTAAGCGAGATTAAAGACGCGGGCATTGTGACCGCCGTTGCAAGCTCAAAGCCCGAAATTTTTCTGCGTAAAATACTGGATTTCCTCGGAGTTGAAAAAATATTCAATG
>CAZBHG010000045.1:0-10537 GCA_964491735.1 uncultured Eubacteriales bacterium | reverse complement strand
GAAAATATCCGGCTCAGGGGCAAGCTTTACGGGCTGAAAGGAGAGGCTCTTGACAGCGCTGTTGAAAAAGCCGTAAAAACTACAGGCGTTTCGGAGTTTTTAAACAGACCGTACGGCAAGCTGTCAGGCGGTCAGCGGCGCAGAGCCGACATTGCGAGGGCGTTGATTAATACCCCTAAGATTTTGTTCCTTGATGAGCCGACTACCGGTCTTGACCCTCAGACGAGAAAAAACGTATGGGATACCATCCGCAATCTTCAAAGGGAAACTGCGATGACCGTTTTCTTCTCCACACATTATATGGAGGAGGCAGCCGACGCCGACTATGTCATTGTTATTGACGACGGTGAAATAGCCGCAAAGGGTACTCCCACACAGCTGAAAGAAAAATATGCAAGCGACCTTCTCAAGCTGTCATTTACAGACGGTGAAAAGCTCTACAATGTCCTTTCTCAGCTTAATCTCGCCTTCACAAAAACCTCCGACCTGTATATTGTGAAAATACCGTCGACTTTGTCCGCCCTGCCGATTATTGAAAAGTGCCGCGATTATATCAGCGGTTTTGAGGTTCTCAACGGCACAATGGATGACGCCTTTATCGGCATAACGGGAAGGGAGATAAGGGAATGATTGCTTTTACAGTCAGAAATCTCAAGGTATTTTTCAGGGATAAAAGCGCCGTCTTCTTTTCCTTGCTCGCCGTGTTTATTATTATCGGGCTTTATGCGCTGTTTCTGGGCGATGTGTGGGTGAACAGCCTGACAGAGGTAACAAACGCCCGTTTTCTGATGGACAGCTGGATAATGGCGGGGCTGCTTGCCGTTACTTCCGTAACAACCACGATGGGCGCGTTTGGCACAATGGTCGACGACAGCTCAAAAAAAATATCTAAGGACTTCTACTCCTCCCCTGTCAGAAGGAGCAGCCTTGCGGGCGGCTATATCCTTTCGGCTTATATTATCGGCGTGATAATGAGCATTGTTGCTCTTATAATTGTTGAAATATACATTGTGATTAACGGAGGGGCTTTGCTGAGCCTTTTGTCGGTAATAAAGGTCTTGGGGCTTATCCTGCTTTCGACATTTACAAACACAGCGCTTGTGTTCTTTATGGTATCGTTTTTTAAAAGTCAGAACGCATTCGCAACAGCAAGCACGATTATCGGCACGATTATCGGTTTTCTGACAGGGATATATCTGCCTATTGGTCAGCTGCCGGAAACTGTTCAAACCGTTATCAAGGTTTTTCCGATTTCACATGCCGCCGCTTTGATGAGGCAGATAATAATGCAGGCTCCGCTAAAGGATGCTTTTGCATCGGCTCCCGACGTGTACCGGACAGATTTTGAAGAAACAATGGGTGTCATTTTCAAGCTTGGGGGGCATACGGTAACGGCACTTGAAAGTGTCCTTGTGCTTTTAATTACCGCTTTAGTTTTTTACGCCCTCGCAATTATAAATATATCAAGAAAAAGGAAATAAAAATCATAAGACGGGCTGCGGTTTTGTGTTATGCAAATCCGCAGCCCGTTTGTTATTCAAATTTATTGCAGGTTCTGACTTAATCCCTGAATGGCGGCAGACATTGAAGCATAATGAGTTCACCGCTGCCTGAGCTTTCAATCTCAAAGTCCTTAGCCGTTGCGGGGACAAACAGGCAGTCGCCGCTTTTTACTTCAATATCCCCCACTCTGCCGCAGCCTTCGACAACCGCAAGGGCATAGGGAGTGTTGATGCATTTGCTGATTAACGAGCCTTTTATTTTCAATCTGTTGAGAGCAAAGCACGGCGTTCTATCATAGGAAATGAGCTGTGTCGTGTTTTCATCAATTGTTTTCGCCTCAAGCCTGAAGGCCGAAAGCAAGCCTTCCTGTGAATACTTAATATATTTGAAGCACTCAAACATTTTGTCAAATCCCAGCCCCTGATGGCAGAGAAAATCGGGCAGCTTTTCGCCCAGAGTATTACACTTTTCAAGGCTTATTGTATAGTCCGTCGGCTCCTGGATTTCGAGCAGGAAGCAGCCGGGGCCGATTGCGTGAGGAGTGCCGCCCTCAATAATATACACTTCACCCGCTTTAACGGGTATTTTGTGCATAAGAGCCTCCATGCCCTTAATGTCCTGCCTATCAAAAAGCCCGCGCAGAATTTCGGGTGAAACATCCTCTTTGAAGCCGAGAAGGATATACGGCTCTTCCCCGTTGATTTCACGCCCGCCAAGGATACACCACGCCTCAGTTTTGCCGTATTGTGAATTAAAAAGCCTCATAGCCGCACTTTTATCGGGATGAACCTGAATCGGCAGCCTCTCTGCGGAGTCTAAGAATTTAGTGAGCACGCCGAAGTTTACTCCGAACCTTGCGATATGTTCTTTGCCCAAAAAGTCCTCCGGAGCCGCGTCAATCAAATCCTTTAGATATGCTGTTTTGCCGTTTTCAAGCATGACAGCACTGAGGCCTTCACGTTCAGGCTTTCCGTCTCTTTCGGGATTATTTGCAATCACAACGGAGGATAGCCAGTCTTCCGGAAAATAGCCGTCGTTCCCTTCCCCGCCCCTCAGTTCGTCAAGAAGTTTACCGCCGAGGTAAATCCTCCACACTCTGTTTTCAAGCATCTTCAAAGGCTTAAGTCCGCTCATTTTTCCTTCTCCTTTTTTCGGAATTTATGCCAATATTTTACAACATATCTGAATAAAAAGCAATATCAGTATTTGTAGCAAACATCACTTGCTTTTTATTTAGATATATTTTATAATTATTTGGGAATTGGAAAACATTACAAATTCTAATGCACAAGGAGGCACAAATGAGAATAGAAAACAGTTTTTACAGCTCAGGAAAATTCCAGCAGAGAACCCGAACCTTCTTCTCCGCTGAAAACGGGCTGCCCTCATCGGATGTTTTTTGCGTCAGGTATGACTCTGACGGAACTCTCTGGGCGGGGACAAAGGAAGGTCTTGCGTTTCTAAGCAATAAAAAAGAATTTCAGACCGTTTCTCTTGGCAGCAACAATCCGGAAACTATTAAAATGATTTTCTGTTCAAAGGGCGGTTCATTATGGGTCGGCTGCGGCAATTCACTGTTTTTGAAAAACGGTAAAAAGAGTTTTTCTAAGGTCTTTGAATCGGAAAGCCCCATTGTCGGCATGGCGGAGTATAAGGGAAAACTGTACCTTTTGTCTGAAGAAATATTGTATTGCCAAAATGAATCCGGCTTTTCACAGTTTATGGGTGTTGACGGCGGCGAAGGCAAATGCATTGCCGCTAATGACGAGCAGCTGTATGTCGCAACTGAAACCGCTTTGCTTGCTCTTGCCGGTAAACGCTGCCACTGGAAAGGGATTATCCCTCAATTTTCGGATATTCCGCAGTCGCCTATACGTTCGATTGCTTTTGACAGCATCGGCTACCTTTGGGTTTGCACTGACAACGGGCTTTGCATCTATGACAATAAATCCTACTGGATGACGCCCGAAAATACCCCCGCCCTGCCTGCGGAGGCTCTCAGGGATATTGCCACAGACAAACACGCGGGCCGCTATTTTGCATCGGACAACGGCGTTATATACATGAAGGACGGCGCTTTGAAATACCTTGGCGCAAGACGTTGGGTGCCGTCAAACAATGTCAGAAGCGTTGCTGTTTCTGACGACTGCGACACCGTCTGGGCAGCAACCGATGAAGGAATTGCCTGCATTACATACAGCATGATGTCGCTCAAGGAGAAGGCTGACCATTACCAGCAGATTATTGAAAAATATCATACGCGCGATCTCGGGTTTGTGACCGTAAGGGAACTTTCTGTCAAAGAGGACATTACATCCGGCTGCGTGCATATTTCCGACAATGACGGATTGTGGACACAAAGATATGTGGGCGCTCTGGCTTATCGTTATGCCGTCACGGGTGAAAAGAAAATTCTTGAGCTTGCGAGGCAGTCAATGAAATCCATGCTGTATCTGACGACAGTCACAGGTATTCCGGGCTTTACGGCGAGGGCTATCCGCCGCCCCGGCGAGAAGGGCTACGGCAACGGTCATCACGAGTGGCATCTCTCACCTGACGGCACCTGTGAGTGGCTGTGCGAAACCTCCAGCGACGAAATGACCGGTCATTTCTATGGTTTTTCCCTTTACTATGACTTCTGCGCAAACGACGAAGAAAAGGAAGAAATTAAAAACGCTGTCTGCGGCATTGTTGACCATATTCTCAGAAACGATTACAGGCTGATTGACCATGACGGGCTGCCGACCACCTGGGCTATATGGGACCCCGAAATTCTCAACCACGACGACAAACTGGTTTGGGAAAAGGGAATAAACTCGCTTGAGCTTTTGTCCTTTATGAAGGTTGCATATCATATGTCCGGCGACGAAAAGTATGATAAGGTTTATAAAGAGCTTATCACAAAGCACCATTATCTTCTCAACTCTGCTCAGCATAAGGTCTTTGACGCTCATGTCACGCATATTGACGATAATCTCGGCTTCCTGAGCGTGACGACGCTCCTCAGGCTTGAGGATGACGAAGAAATACGCTCACTGCTGTTAATGGGGCTTGAGCACCACTGGCAATATGAAAGAATCGAGCGTTTCCCGCACTGGAATTTTGTTTACGGAGCTTTCACCAACAGAGCATGTGATATTGACGCCGCTATTCAGTCGCTTCGTGAAATTCCGTTATCGCTCATATCTTATGAAACTGTCAACAGCACAAGAAAAGGGCTGGTATATGACACAGAGCAGTTACAATGGGGCGAGCCGGCGCAATTAAAGAATCCTCTCCCGTATGACGAGCGCCCGATTAACATAGATGACAGCAATCCTTTCAGGGCTGACGGTGGCAGAGGTCTTTCCGCCGATGACGGTACCTTTTACCTCCTCCCGTATTGGTTTGCACGCTATTATAAGCTAATAGAGGAAACACAGGCATAACAAAAAATTTTATATTCCGAAGAAGGTAATTATCATGAGCAAAGAAAGTTATTATCAGCAGCATTCAGGTGTTCACGCGCTGCTGCTCACCCCGTTCAATGACGACAAGACAATTGACTATAAAGCATTTGAGGAATATGTTTCATTCCAGGCGTCAAAAAAGCCGCAGCATCTTTTTGCAGTCTGCGGTTCTTCGGAGATGTCAAACCTCAACATTGAGGAGCGCGTCAAGCTTGCGTCTTTGGCAGTGAAAAATGCCGGAGATACACATATCGTTGCAACAGCCAACATGGAGCCTTCATGGCTTGCGCAGGTTGAAGAAGTCAAACGTATTGAGGCGACGGGCGTTGATGGGCTTGTTTTCGTGACGAAGGGCTACGGTAATGACCAGGAGCGTATGTTTACATATCTCGCAGAGCTTTCAACATTCACAAAGCTGCCGATTATGCTTTATGAATTTCCGGGTTTCAACCCAAGCAAAATGAGCGGCGAAACATATAAAAAGCTTGTTGAGACGGGCCGTTTCGTCTCTATAAAGGACACAACCTGCACAATGCCCGAAATCAAGGAGAAGATTGCCGTTCAGGGCAGCACCTGCGTGCTTCAGGCAAATATCCCCTACCTCTTTGAGGCTTATATGGCAGGTGCAAGAGGCGTTTGCGCAACGCCGACAAGCTGCGGTGTATCTCTATTTGTCAAAATGTGGGATGAGTTTTCAAACGGCAAAATTGAAGCGGCAAAGGTTACGTTTGAAAACATAATAATGCTTGACAATGCTATCGACAGCGGCTTCAACGTCTCCGCAAAGTATCTTTTGAGCCTTCAGGGCGTCCCGTTCAAGGCGATAAACAGAGATAACAGAACGCTCAGCCCATCCCGCATGCACAGCATCAAAGTGTTCTTCGAGTGGGCAAAAAATCATGGCATTGAATTATAATCATACCCGAAGTCTAAAATATATTTTGAGGTGTAACTATGGAAAATAAATATCTGATTATTAATGCCGACGATTTCGGCATGTGCCGCGCCGCAAACCTTGCCACCTTTGATTTGTTCGAAAACGGCGGCATTTCCTCCTCAACGGTCATGATGCCCTGCGGCTGGGCAAAGGAAGCCTGCATGTGGGCGCATGATCACCCGCAGTATGCAGTTGGCGTCCATCTGACATTCACAAGCGAATGGGGAAAGTATCGTTGGGGACCTGTCAGCAAAGGCAACAATTCCTCCCTCTGTGACGAAGAAGGCTATTTTTATCACGAGAACGATGGCTTTGAGGACAATTGCGAAATTGATGAGGTTGAGGCGGAAATCAGAGCGCAGGTAGCTCTCGCCAAAAAGCTTGGATTGAATCCATCACACCTTGACAATCATATGGGTTCTCTTTACGGCATGAATGGCAACTATGAGGTTATGCCGAAAACCTTTGAAGTCTGCGGCGAACTCGGCTATGCTTTCAGAATGTTCAAAAAGCTTCGTGACGATGACGTTCCTTCAGAATTTCCCGATAACCTTTCTGTTGACCTGCTTCGTATGTTCATAGACGGATATGCCAAGTGCGCCGATGAAAACAAAGTCACACTCATTGACCATTTGCTTTTCCCCGAATGGACGGATGAACTCAGGGCGGATTATAATAAATACCGTGAGTATGTCCTCACACGTCTTTCAGACATTCCTGAGGGCGCAATTTCTGAAACCTTTATTCATCCCTCTCTTGAATGTGACGAGCTCAAGGGTATAACCGCTCTCTGGCGCTGCCGCGTATGGGAACACAAGCTTTTCTCTGACCCCGCAACCCGCCAGCATCTTGAGAGCAACGGCGTTAAGTACATTAACTACCGTGATGTTATCAGGATGAAATCTCAAATATAGCCTGAGTTTTAATCAAATCGGGGGCTGTCATGTTGACAGCCCCCGATTTTCTTGCTTTTAACCCCCTCAGCGCTTTCGCGCTGAGGGGGTTAATCCGGTTTATTTTACCTTAATTATTTGACTTAGGATACATTTGTTAAAGCGCCCGTTGTCTGATCAATGGTTTTCAGATACGCAACAACAGCCATCAAACCGCTACAGTCAATTGTCGACAGACCTGTGAGCCCGTCAATGTCGCCTGCAAGCATATAGGCGGAACCTTCTGCAAAGCTCCTTTTATATGCAACCACGTTAAGAAGCAGTGAGCAATCCGCACTTGATATGATGCCGTTTCCGTCAACATCGCCGTAGATAACGATATAGTATGTCTCAAGAACCGCGCCTGTGCTGTTGTCAACAAGCTCAACCTTTGTGCCTGTGCCCATATTGATGTTGTAAGTAAATACCAGATGAGCATCACCTGTGGCACCGATGTAGTTATAGATCGTCGTCTCATTGATTCCCTGCGCAAGCCCAAAGATGAAGCCTCTGGTGCTGTCAACAACCGCAGTTGTTCCGCCCAATGCAACGATTTCAGGCGTTATCGCAATCTGCCAGACTGCATAGAGTATCTGCCCACCCGAAGGAATCTTGAAGCTTGTAAGAGCCTCTGTCGCCGTTGCACTTGTTGCCCAGCCAAGGAAATTATAGCCGGTTCTGGCTATGTCGCCCTGCGCCGGAAGAGTAACGTCTGCTCCTATAGAACCTGTAACAGATGCGGGAGCCGTACCTGAACCGCCGTTAAGGTCAAAGCTGACTGTTGCAGAGTTTACGGTAAGGGTCGCATTGAATGTTTTATTCTCAGCAGGCATTGTCGCGGGAACATCAGCCCAGCCGCTAAAGGTATAATTTTCAGGAACTTCAACTGTCGGAACCGTAACCGCAGTTCCGTATGCCTGTGTGATAGAGCTGTAGTACTCGCCGTTGATATTGAATGTAAGCGTGTAGTTGTTTGCGGTAAGAGTACCCGTGTAGGTAACGTTCTGAGCGGGAACAGTTGCAGCAACTGCCGGAAACCATCCGCTGAAGCTGTGACCTATCGGCACTGTGACTGTCGGCGCCGTTATTGCAGTATTATATTGAAGAGTCTGAGATTGAATGATAACTCCGTCGAGAATAAATTTAACAGTGTAAGAATTAATTGAATATGTTCCGTAAATGTCAAGATTGTATGTGGGAATCGATGACGGTACGGTTGTTGACCATCCGCTGAATGAATAACCCTCTTTTGTAGTGGACGGAGCCGCAACAGCACTGCCGGCAGAACCGGTTACAGACTTTATTAATACATTATCAATGAAGAAATTGACTGTGTACTGGAGTACACTGAGAGTGCCGTAAACATCGAGATTTTCAGCGGGCATCGTAATCGGGAATGTAATGGCATCGCCGCCGATAGTCTTCCAGCCGCTGAACACCTGCCCGTCAGGAACAAACACTTCAGGCGCAGAAACTGTTGCTCCATACTGAGCCGTATAGCTCTCATACTCAACATTGTCAAGATAGAACGTAACTGTGCATTTCTTCTTTGACAGAGTTGCGTAAACATCCAGATCATTCGCCGGCATTGTGATTGGGAATGTAACAGCTGTTCCATTAATATCCTTCCACCCGCTGAAGGCATAGCCTGTCGGAACCGTAATAGTCGGTGCTGTTACTACGTCACCCGCCTGATATGCATTAGTCTGGTAAATATTTCCGTCGAGATAGAAATTAACATCGTAGCCCAAAGCCGACAGTGTGCCGTTGTAAACTGTATCAGTGGCGGGCATTGTTGCCGGAACTGACGGTGACCATCCGCTGAATTCATAATCGGAAGGAACAGTAACCGAGGGTGCGGTTACCGCCGTGCCATAATTCTGAGTAATTGTTGTGTAATATGAATTGTTCAGATAGAACGTCATTGTATAGGATTTAACAGTCCATGATGCCGTTAAGCTTGCGCCCCCGACAGGCATCGTTGTGATTGTATATGCAACGCCGTTCAGTGTCCACCCCGCGAAGGTATATCCGTCTCTTGTCGGAGCCGTCGGCGCAGTAACCGTCGAGCCGTAAAGCTGGGTTATCGGGCTGACGCTCGTGCCTCCCGCAGAGCTGAAGCTTATTGTGTAAGTATTTCTGGTGTAATAAATAGCCAATACAAGGCTGCCATCCTCAGTGACCTTGCCGGACGTCGTGCTCAAGTCTTCATAGAATGTGAAGCCGCTCAAGCTCAAAGGTGTAGCTGAAACCGTTGCACCAACATTTGCGGTAATAATCTGTGTATCGCTTTCAGAACGATTGTATCCGCTCGCTGCGATATTCTGCTTATAATGATATACAGTGTACTGGGCTGTTTTCGGAGTCCATGTAGCTACAAAAGTAACATCCGCGCCGGGCATTGTGTAAGGCCATGTAACCTCTTCGCCATTTAAGGTCCAGCCAGTAAAATTGTAGTTGGTTCTTGTGGGGTCAGCAGGCTTGTCAACTGAAGTATCCTGTTCCTGCGTTATAGCTGCAACGGCAGAGCCGCCGTCGGAATCAAACGTAATCGTATAGTCGGGAAGGGATGTTCTTTCGGTAATGCTGTAATTAAGATTAGCTCCCGTCAAATCATATACCAAACCGTCAAACGTCAAAGTACCAGAAGATGTTGAGTTGCCGGGCATCTTATAGATATACATCCTGTTGGTCGCGGTGCTGATGCCCGTAGAACTGGTGCCGGTTTTCTTAATTGCTTCCTCAGGGATAAAGATTCTCGCAGTATTTGTTCCTGTCGTAACCGGAGCATCATCCTTAACCCTCAGCTGGAAGGTTACAAAGTCCTGTGCGGGATTGACTTCGATGCAAGCACCGTGTGCCGTACTGCTGTTACTGGCATTTGTCTGAACCTGAATAACATTATATTTTTGATATTGACTAAGAAGTGTTGCACCTGAACGCCATTCAGCAGGATAATATGTCACCCAGCCGGATGATCCTTCCGCATTAACCCTGCCCGTCAGAGTACCCGTTTCCCAAAGATTCCATTCTGTGGATGAGGGATCAAGGTTTTCAACCGTTGAAGCATAGCCGCTGCTGATGAAGTTTGCGCCGGTCGAGGAAGTCGTATATTTATCACCGTCAAGCGCCGGTTCAAAATATGTCGAATCATAATATATAACAAATGAAGTGGAGCCTGCGTAATAGTTGTTGGCTACATTAATTGTAACATTTACGACATCGCCCTGCTCAAGTGTTGTTGTGCCAACGGGCAGATCTGTTTTAAGTTTGACTGTTGCCATATCCGGAGTGATAATCCATGTCGCGGTAAGCGTGACATCATGTGCTGGCATTGTGTAAGGCCATGCTACTGCGGTGCCGTTTAAGGTCCAGCCTGTAACCATATAACCTTCCCAGATTGGGTCAGTCGGTTTCGCAACAGATGAGCCGCAGTCCACAGTGATTGGGGCAATCGGGGTGCCAGAGCCGCAGTCAAAAGATATTACGAACGGAAGAGCATCCCAGACCGCAGTAAGGGTCATGTTATATGACGGCATCGTCGAGAATGTGTAGAGAACGCCCGCATATTGCCAGCCGACAAACACATACCCGTCTCTGGTAGGAGGTGCGGGAGCTGTGACCGTTGTGCCGTATTTCTGAGTAATTGAAGCTACAGCAGAACCTCCGCCCGTATCAAAGGACATCGTAAAATCTGTGTATGACCACTTGGCATA
>CAZBHG010000044.1:7762-10822 GCA_964491735.1 uncultured Eubacteriales bacterium | reverse complement strand
CATTCGAACCCAGCCGCTTCCATTCCAAGCCGAATGCCACCTATGCCGCAAAATAAATCAATAAATTTTATGCTGTTCACAGGTAATTCCCCCTCTCTAAAAAGTATTATGTTGTTACAATATTTTCGACTGTCGTTTATATATTACCATATAACAAGGAAAAACGCAAAAGAATCGTTAAAACGCAATAAATACCTTAAAACTAAAACCGCATTTCGGGCAGGTAATATCACGTTTGCCGACTTTTCGTTTTAACCTTAGGTTTTCCTTGCAGTTCGGGCATCTGCGAAATCGGTGTGTTTTAATATATTTCAATCTCAGCGTCAGATTTCTGAAAGGTTTTTCAAGCCTGTAAAGCTTTAAGCTGTATATAAACCTTTCAAAAACTTCGTTTTCTTTTTGCCGCTTGGATATATTTTTTGAAAAAGTTCTGAAAATTACAATGGCGACAAAGACAAACTGTATCGCATATAAAACAACCGAGCCTTTAAAAGCGTTTGCTAACGAAAACACAAAATACACGCCCAGCAAAAAGAACGAAAGCTTATCAAAGCCGTTCCTGCCGTACATAAATTTCATTATTTTTTCCAAAAAATTTCTCATGCTATTTCTCCAGCTTTCATTTGCATCAAAACACTACTTCAGAAAGAACACCTGCTCCATTCTGGGCTGTGCACCCGTGTCGGAGTCCGTTTCCATAATCATAACATCTTTCATGTAGTCATTCCACTTATCGACAACTGGGCTTTCCGCCTGAACCTTTGCCGCAAATTCCGCACCGTAGAGGCATTCATAGTAGCCGAACAATTCATTGCCGACATTCCAGATTGAATAGTTGACAATGCCGCTTGCTTTGAGCACTTCCAGCATTTCGGGCCAGATTTCATCATGGCGTTTTTTATATTCTTCCAGCTTCCCGTCCAACAATATTGCTTTCCATGCATACCGTTCCATAACTGCACCTGCTGTCTGTAAGTAATATGAACGCCCGTTTTATCTGCATATTTCTTTCGCAAGAGCCTTCGCTTTTGAAGGATAGTCGGTTTTTTCAATATCTTTTCTCTCAGAAACTCCCTGAGCGAGCACCATACCCGCGTCTTCCCATTTCATGTATCTGAGCATCGTTGTGTAATGAGCAAGGATTCCGTCCGCCGCCCAGCTCTCATTATCGGCGCACGTCATCAGCAGCACCGTCTTTTTTGTTCTTGCCCTCAACTTATCATTGAATGCATAGAACCTGTCAAGCGCCAGCTTGAGCTGTGCGGTCATGCCGTAAAAATACAAAGGCGTTACGAACACTATCATATCTGCATCAATGAGCCTGTCTTTGATTTGCTCCATGTCATCCTCAAATACGCACTGACCGCTATGCTCCGTACAGTATTCACAGCCGTTGCAGCCGTGTATATTTTTAAACGCACAGTCAAACCTTGTGATTTCGTTGCCTTCAATTTCCGCCGCGCCTTCAATGAATTTCTCCGCAAGCAAGGCGGATGTTCCGTTTTTATGATGGCTTCCCGTTAGTACTACTATTCTCATAGAATTCCCCCTTAAACGGATTCGAGATAATACCGCTTCCATTTTTCTGCCCGCTCGGATGTAACCCCGTATTCCGACTCCAGAAAGGCGGGAACGGATGGGTATTTTTCAAGCATCACCTTGTGAGCAATATCAAAAAGCTCGTCATGCGTGCTTTCACAGAAAGCAACGGTATCTATCAGCTTCTGACTTATTCCAATCAAGCGAAGATTCTGCCTGTTTTTATTTCTTCTGGCGATATTTGAACGCAAATATTCTTCGCGGATATCCTTCTCATCTCTGCCAAGGGCATATTCTATGAACAAAGCGGCAATGCCTGTTCTGTCCTTGCCCTCGGTGCAGTGAAAGGCAATTGTTTTGCCCTCGTCCATACATTCAAAGAGTTTCCCGTATGACTGTTTTGAAAATGGCATAACTTCATATGAATCAAGCTTGTTATTGAGAAGTATGTCCGCATGCTTTTTCCCCAAAGCAAGCACCAGCCGCTTTGCCTTCTTGGTAACAACAATATACTTAAAATCCTCCGCCGAAAATACCGGCGCGCTGATATATACGCAGCCGTCGGGAAGAACATCGGGACATTCCCTTAATTCATCTTCACACCTGAAATCGACCACGCAGTCAAGCTTCAGGCTTTCAAGATATTTCATATCCGCGAGTGTTTCGGGGATGATTTTAGGGGCGCGGAACAGCTTGCCCTGTTTGATTTTTCTGCCGTCAATGCATTCAAGCCCTCCCATATCGCGGAAGTTTTTGAATGTTACAAGGTCAGTTTGCTTCATATTAATTCTGTCAACCTGCCGTTTCAGATATTAAATCAGCCGAAAATCTAATTTGGAGAATAATCAATAATCTCTGTTTTTACGCCATATATCAAGAATCATCGCATACCTTTCGGCAGGCAGACCTGTAAATGGCACATTGCTTGTGCAGAATACATATCCTCCGCCGGGCTTGCCGTATTTCAGGCAGTATTCCGCGCTTTGCCTGACCTCATCGTCCGTTCCCGTCTGCATAAGGGCGCAGTTTACATTGCCGCACAGGGCGACTTTATCACCGTAAAGCTCTTTTACTGTCTTTATGTCAACGCCTGCCATAGGGTCAAGCGAGTGAAGGGCGTGGGGGTTTGCGCCCACAAGCTGGTCAATTATCGGCATGATGTTGCCATCGGTATGCTTGATGGCATAGCAGCCCATGCTTCTGATTTCCTCGATAATTTTTGTAAGATAGGGTGTAATAATCTCCGAAAACATCGTTGGTGAGACGAAAGGCCCCGAATTGTAGCAGTAGTCGGCGCAGAGGATAAAAACGTCCAGCCCCGCGTCGGCGTAACGCTTGTTTCTTTCGATTGCTTTCTCGGCTTTTTTCTGCGCATCGGCGTTCAGGGCCAGGAAATTGCTCGGCGCCATGGCGGCAAGCACTGACCCCGCCAGATAGATCAGCAGGAAACCGACTGTCGAGGCTTTGCGGCCGAACGCATCGGATGCCGGGCCTGCCAGCAGTTGGGCCACCGCAAAGCCC
>CAZBHG010000044.1:5392-7752 GCA_964491735.1 uncultured Eubacteriales bacterium | reverse complement strand
ATAGTCATCGGCGAGCCTGTATGCAAATTTATACATCTCGTTGCCGTCGGGGATGCTGAAAGTTCCGTCGCCGTGCCAGAGCATACAGGCGCTGTCGCCTATTGTTTTTTTAAGCACTCTGACAAATTCAAGGTGATCCTCATCTTTTGGGTAATAACCGCCGCACAGTGGGATGCTGTCATAGTCAAGCTTTTCAAGATAAAGCTCCGCTATGTGCTCCGCAAGCTTTCCGAGACGGATTTCTTTCTCCTTTTTTCCGCAGGCGGCAAGGCTTTCTTTTGTCACTAAGCTGTAATCAAAGGTTTCGCCGAACATTTCCTTTTCAAGCTGAAACTCCAGCTCAAAGGTCGGAACTCTGTCCGGAATTTTTCTTTCAAGCGCAGCCAAAACTCTTTCCTTATGTGTCATAACGATATACCTCCGATTATTTCAGCCCGAAATATTCTTCCTTCAGGTCAAGATAGTACAGATAATTTTCTTCGGTAACGTCGGGCGGGCAGCGGTGGTCACAGAAAGGTATAAAACCTCCCCGTTCAACTAGAGGTGCAATGCTGTCCATATATCTCTTTATCGCGTCTTTTCCCGCAATAAGCTTCATTTTGTCAAAGCCGCCCATAATGCGAAGGTCTTTGCCGTACTCTTTGAGAAGCTCGGCGGGATGGGTGCAGGAGTTGACTTCATAGGGGAAAAGGCAGTTGATGCCGCTGTCAAGAAAATACGGGAGAATCGGGCGTACATCTCCGTCACAGTCAAGATACCAGATATCGACGCCGTTATCATGGAGCTTCTTCCCTATCCTCTTATATCTCGGCACAACAACGCTTTTAAAAAAATCCATAGAAACAAGGGGACCGCTCTTGCAGCAGATATCCTCCCAGCCTGAGGCAAAGTCGAACTGACCGCAGGGAAGAATTGCGTCAAGCGCATCCTCAACAAGAACGCAGGCGGTTTCCACCATATCCTCCACCATTTCGGGGTAGTCGTAAACGGCGTAGGCAAGCCCCTCCAAAGTCAGCATGTCACGGATTTTGCCAATCATTGAGCCTGCATTAACTCCCACAGGATAATCCCTGTCCGGTCGGCAGATGCTTTTTATTTTTTCAATGTCAGGGTTTCTGAAATCTCCCCTGCAAAAGTGTGTTTCCTTGACTTTTTTCCAGTCCTCCGGAGTTTCCACGGATGATTTTATGTAGCGCGGAATTGTGGAGTGCCCATTCTTCGGGGATTCAAAGAACAGCCCGTCACCGTTGACAGAAATCAGCTTATCCTGTGTTTCAGAAATAACCCTGCTCTCAAAGCCCGGCTCCATCCATATTCTTCCGCTGACAACGGTCGGCGCCTCAAAGGAGAAAAAATCATTTGCCCTTCCTTCGTTTGTTATCCCGTTTTCGGTAAACATCTTCCACTCTTTATAGTTTTCATCCCAGTAACCGAACTCCATGTTGACGGTTCGGTCAAACGGAAGATAGTGCATCTGATTATAAAAACGCTCGCGCTGCGTCATAGTGCCTTTCCACGGCTCACGCATTATTTTCATTTATTTCACTCCCCGTAATATTCATCAAGGGTACGGGAAACCGTTTTTGCCCAGACTATAAGATTATTGGGGTCATAGTTCACAGTGCTTATGTCTTTAAGCACAAACTCGCACGGGCAGCCGTTTTTGATGCAGGCTTCTGCCGTCTGAGCCGTTTCTCTGCGAACGGTCTCAGGGTCGGTCGCAATTGCCACATTTGCCGGATTCGGCTTGCGGGCGAAAACATAGCTACCGCCGAGCTGTTCCGCCATACTGTTCACATTTGCCCAAGGGCTGACGCCCACCTTGCGGAGATTTGGAATCTTTTTAAGCAGCTCCATTTTGTTGTCAAGAGGCTCGCAGCAGCCGTAATAGGTGTAGGCGCAGCGTTCCATAAGAGGTATGGAATACTGAAGGTCAAATTCATAGTGCATCTGCGGTGAAACGGAGCTGAACATCTGTGCCATTGAACGGAACCACATATCCTTGAGTTTGTAATTCCCGTCGGAATCTCGCTGTGCCGGCACGCCGTCAATATAGGAGGGCGTGCAGTGCAGTGTCGGCAAGTCAGGTTCAAGAAGCCCCAGCCTCTCATAGCTTTCAAGGGTCGCTATTTCGATTTCGGTAAGCTTTTTTATGATTTTATGTAGGAACTCCGGGCGGTCGTACATCTCAATAAAGACCGTGTCAACTCCCCTGTAACGCGGTATTTTATCCCACGGGGCGTAATAAATATTTACCCCCCTCAGAACTACGGGAAGAATTCCACCAAGAAGTTCCTCCGCTTTTTCAACATTTGCGGCGTCCTCATCGTAATTTCTCGTAAACTCGGGGATACGGATTT
>CAZBHG010000044.1:0-5382 GCA_964491735.1 uncultured Eubacteriales bacterium | reverse complement strand
TAATATCCTCGTCGATCCAGAGGCGGCGGACATCGTGTTTCGCAGCGGGGTGCCGATCACCATGGCGGGACTGGACGTGACCGAGCGCGCACTAGTTTTCCCGGAGGACTTCGAGCGCATCCTCATCCGGTAACGTATCCTTGTAATGGTGGGAAACAATATTGTTTTCCTTGTCCTTAACAACGATATTCTCATCCGTTATCAGCCCCGTATCTGTTTCGGAAAAGGACTTACGTA
Source organism: uncultured Eubacteriales bacterium (assembly GCA_964491735.1). Taxonomy (GTDB): domain Bacteria; phylum Bacillota; class Clostridia; order Oscillospirales; family Acutalibacteraceae; genus JAAZFZ01. The sequence continues at coordinate 5,145 of CAZBHG010000044.1, read as the reverse complement.
TGGGATAGAGGCCTTCAAAAATCGTATCACAGGGAAAATATCTGTCCCTGTACAGAGCTTTGCGTAAATAAATTTCCATATTCCTTGCAAAGCTGTCCTCGCAAAGGCAGGTAAGGGAACCGTCGAAGTTCATCTCGTTCCAAGGTATCTCATCAATCAGCACCGTGGGGCGGACAAGCTTCAGGTTGTTTGTGTCAAGCATGCGCTGCCTTCGGGTTTTCTGCTCGTCCCTGGAGGCAACCTCCGCATATTTCGACGCAAGCTCACGGATTATCTCTTTGTCTTTCGCTGTAAACGGCATAATATCACCCGTTTCGTTTTGTTCAGGCTGTCAGCGCCGCCAAGGCTTCATTTGCCGCCGTGGCCGCGTCGGATGTGTAGATGTCGGCTCCGATTTTATCACAGTAGTCCTGGCTGATGGGAGCGCCCCCAATAAGGATTTTCACTTTGTCCCTAATTCCGGCGGTCACTGCAGCATCAACAACATTCTTCATGGCGCCCATTGTGGTCGTAAGAAGGGCGGAGCAGCAAATAAGTTTGCAATCCTGCTCAATCGCAGTCTTAATAAATGTTTCCGGGTCAACATCTGTGCCGAGGTCAATGACCTCAATGCCCTTGCCCTCAAGCATCATCTTGACAAGATTCTTGCCAATGTCATGGAGGTCGCCCTTGACTGTGCCTATGCATGCTCTGCCGGCGGATTTCACACCTGCCTCCACAAGCATGGGTTTGAGCACCTCCATGCCGAAGTTCATGGCTCTCGCCGCAATGAGAACCTCCGGAACAAAGACTTCATTTTTGCGGAATCTCTCGCCGATTTTGCCCATGCCGTCAAGAAGCCCCTCGGAAAGAATTGCTTCCGGTGCTATTTTTTCCTCAAGAGCCTGCGTCACAAGCTCCTTGACCTTTGGCGCTCTGCCCTGCTGGAGAAATGTGCTGATTTCATCGAGAATTGACATAGATAAAACTCCTCTTTTCTGTCTTATTTGTTATAATCCTTAACTGCATTTATAAACGCGTCAATGTTCTCCCATTTTGCTGACGGGGGAACATCGCAGCCCGTTGAGACGACATAATTCGGGTATTTCCCGCACTTTTGGAGCAGCTCAAAAACCTTTGCACGCACTGACTCGGGAGTACCGTTCGAAAGCTGACCGACAGGGTCAAGATTGCCCAAAATGACAATGTCGGGCGGCATCTTTTTGAGCATCACTTCAATATCCACCGCATTTCCGAAGTGACAGGCCTTGCAGCCGTTTGACGAGATGGATTGAGTCATTTCCGTCACGCCGCCGCCGCAGTCGTGATAGATGATTATAAAATTCTCATCCTGAACGGCATCGGCTATTCTTTTAACATACGGCGTGGAGAATTCCGCCTCCAAAGTCGGCGAAAGAAGCCCCGCAAGAGGCTCGGCAAGGATAACTCCGTCCGCTCCCGCTTTTTTGAACTCTTGTATGTAGTTAATTATAAATTCGGTACACTTGCCGATTATCGTGTGAAGCATTTCCGGCTCGTCAAAGCAGTAAATCATCGCCATGGTTACGTCAACAAGCCTTCCCGCCAGGGAAAAAGGGCCGATTGACCCTGCAAACACCGGCCTGTCTGTAATAAGCCTGACAGCCTGTTTCACAGCATCAATATAAACTCCGGCTCTGCCGCTGCTCATATCGGGAATAATCAGATTATCAGCATCTTTCTGAGAGGTCACGACCGCTCCGGTAACTGAGGGTATCTCGTTTTCCGAAAATTTTATATTTGAGCCGAAGCACTCCGCCTCCACGGACAGATCCATCAGGGAAACCGCCGCCGCTGTGTCAAGCCTGTTTGCAACAGCCGCGATACATTCAGCCTGCAGCCCGCTGTCCCTCACAAGGCTTCCGACATTTGCGCCTATAAGCTGAGTACCCGGATATGAAAGCACGGGAAGCGCTTTTTTAGCCTTTGTTCCCTTTAAATCTTCAAGCCAGCCATACATGTCGCGATTCATTTAATCACCTTTTAAAAGTATTTGGTAGATTGTAGCATATCGCGGAGTAATATTCAATTTTAAATACCGAAAAATGTTGAAAAATAATATATTTTCCGTTATAATATCTTTATAAAATGTTTCTTCGCAAAGGGGCGGCGAAAAATGGAGATGAAAATTCTGAGCGGAGGCAAATCCTTCACGGCGCTCTGCTCATACGGCGAAACCGTTTCGGATGTTCTAATAAGAAACGGCTTTTCCGTAACCTCACCCTGCGGAGGAAACGGCAGATGCGGAAAATGCAAAATTAAAGCAGCAGGAAGTCTTTCTCCGCTCTCGGAAAGCGAAAGGAAGCACCTCACCGACGCCGAGATAAATGAGGGATACCGGCTTGCCTGCTGCACAAGGATTGAGGGTGGTTGCGAGGCTTATTATGAAAATGAAAGCGATACCCTTTACGGGCTTGCCGAGGGGCTTACGGCTGAAACACAGCTTGACCCTCTGACCGGAGCGGAGAACTGTTTTGCCGCGGCTGTTGACATCGGGACGACCACTGTTGCCGTCAGTATTTTCAAAATGCCGGAATGTTTACCCATTTACAGCGATTGTGTGCTCAACCCGCAGATAAAATACGGGGCGGACGTAATCACCAGAATCACTTATGCGAATGATGGCGGTACGGAAAATCTTAAAAAAGCCATCCGTGAAGCCGCAGAAAAAATATTTGCCGCAGCCGGAAAGGAAATTTCCGTTTCAGTGGTGACGGGAAACACAACCATGCTTCATTTTTTTGAAGGGCTTGACACGTCGCGACTCGCCGTTTTTCCTTTCACTCCCGCCTCGCTTTTCGGAAAACGGACGGAAAATTTCTATTTCCCCCGCTGCATTTCCGCTTTTGTAGGAGCGGATATCACCTGCGCCGTGCTTGCAAGCGGAATGATGAAGGAAAGGGAAGCCTTTCTCGTTGACCTTGGCACAAACGGAGAAATGGCATATCTGAAGGACGGCAAGCTCACCTGCTGTTCAACAGCGGCAGGCCCCGCTTTTGAAGGCGCGGGAATCTCCTGCGGCATGACAGCCTCCGACGGAGCGATTGACAGGGTTTATTTATCAAAAGACGGTGAAATGAACTATACGGTTCTCGGCGGCGGAAAAGCAAAAGGAATCTGCGGCAGCGGGCTGATTGATGCCGTGGCATGTATGCTTGAAATGGGTGTTCTCGATGAAACGGGATATCTTGAAAAGGATTTTGAAATTGGAGACAGCGGAGTATGCATTACATTGGAGGATATACGCGCCGTTCAGCTTGCCAAAAGCGCAATCCGTGCTGGCATCGAAACGCTCACAAGGGACGCAGAAAATATCGGAAATTTCTATATCGCCGGAGGATTCGGCAATTATGTCAGTAAGAGGAACTGCGTAAAAATCGGTCTTATTCCTGAAGGCATGGAGAATAAAATCATAGTAATCGGCAACGGCGCTTTGAGCGGCGCGTCAATGATACTGAAAAACGTGAAATGCCTTGAGGAATCTGAAAAAATAGCGAATGCCGCAGTCACTGCGGAGCTTGCGACTGATCCGATTTTTGTAAATAATTATATTAATTATATGATGTTCTGATACCTTTATTGAGAAGGTGCTGTAACAGTTGACACCTTTACAAAATGCCTGCCGAACAATGCAAAACTCTTTGAATGACTTGATGTCGTTGAGTTTCAGTGTTGTTCGGCAGGCATTGGATATATTAATTGTCTGATGTCACTCATTTCTGTCAATTTCCGCATTGTATTCGTCAACCATCTGCTTTACAATCCTGACGCGCTCGATATCTCCCGTTGAGGACATCTCATCCGATATGCCGAGAATGAGCTTCGGAGCGAACTTTTCAATTAGTTTCTTTGTTGTTTCAATAAGGAGTTCTACGGGATAAGTTTCATCAAATAGAATGGCAGGGATTCCGTCAACAAGAAAAACCTCGTCGCCAAGGGCTTCTTTGATTTCGTCAATGGTTACGTCGCCCTGCGGCACGGGAGTAATCGCCTCAATGCCGTCCAGCCCGCAGCTTCGGGCAAATTTCAGCAGCGGTTTGCAATCCCCATCCCAATGGGCGAAGGTCCATTTCCCCGCTTTGTGAAGCACTTCATTGCGGCGCAGATATGCGGGCAGTACGTATTTTTCAAACAATGCAGGTGAAATTACGCCACCGTGAATATTATCGCCGAAATTAATCCATTCGAGAGGAGACTCGCAAATCACATCTATCATACGCATAGCGTTGTTTTCAATGGCGTCAAAATATTCTTCCATTGTTTCAGGGTAATCACAAAGGCCAAAAATCGTTGATTCGATACCCATTGTTTCAACAATAGGTTTCTGAATGGAAATGCGTGTGACAAAAATGCACGGCAGACCAAGCTCGCCGTATTCGCATTTTATTTTGTCCCAATGCTCCTGATTCCACTTCCAGCGGGTGTTGTTTTCAAGCCAGATAAGAACTTTAACATCATCCTCATTTTTTGCAAGCCATTCCGCGGAATAAACGCCGGGGTTTGAGGTGTTGCTCCGGTCAACTTTTGTAACAGTACCGACCGGAGTTTCATATGTTACCCGCGTTTCAAGCGCGGAAATTTTCTCACTGCGGCGTGTTACGGGCTCGTCATCGTATGAAACGATGCACCCGTTATATTCATAAACTCTGGAGGAACAGCCAAGCTCCTTATACAGCTCAAGGCGGCTCATTCCGGCGTATTTCCCGTCAAGCGTGCCGTTACTGAAAATCCTGTCAAAATACCAGCAGTCAATACGCGGCTGCCACAGCACCCTGCCGCCGGCGTTCCCCTGTATAATATCACGGTTTAGCTCAAGAAAGCTTCTTTCATGTTTCATAGCCATTCCTCAATCTTTCATTTTTCCCGGAGGGACGCTTGTACGAATGTCGCGATAGGCGACCAATTTGCAGCCTTTCTTTTCTACCAGCTCTTTGGTTTTCTGCTCGCTCTTTTGTCTATCGCCACCGCCGGAGCAGAGGAAAAGCTCAACTTCTTTTCCTGCCGGCAAAAGTTCCATTATGGCGTTGAATGCAGGTGCCGGATAACCGGCCCACACCGGACATCCGATAATGATGCGGTTATATTCCTGCAAATTGATACCCAGTGGTTTAATTTTCACGGTCTTGC
>CAZBHG010000043.1:10648-11132 GCA_964491735.1 uncultured Eubacteriales bacterium | reverse complement strand
CCCAACGCTCCCAGCTCCACCAGCAGGCGGAATAGCCGAAAGTGCAGTAGTTCATATATGCGCGCTTTGACTGCCCGAAAACATGTGTAATCTTTTTATCGGGCAGGGGAGCGGATTTTATATCAATTTGGGTGTTGCCGCACCATGAGAGGTTGACGGCGCAAAATTCCTTTAAATAGCGGTAGTAAGCCATTGCAAGGCTTATCTTGCAGTCGCCGCTCAGAAGGATTTTGCCGTCATGCGCTTCAATTTCATATATGCTTTTATCATCCTGTTTTGGTATTATGCTCAGTTCAAAACAATCGGCAATCAGGGGAGTGTTTCTCTTGATAAGGTTTTCCATTTAAAATCCTCCGAATTAAAATCATTTGTAATTATAGCATAGTTTACCGGAAATTGCATAAAAAGTTATTAAAGTGGAAATTATTGGTTTAATATTTATACGAGTTATTAACATTTAATAATCAATATCATGTCAAAAGAA
>CAZBHG010000043.1:0-10638 GCA_964491735.1 uncultured Eubacteriales bacterium | reverse complement strand
TATTTATACGAGTTATGATATAATTCATGTTGTGGTTGTTAGAATTAAAAACCGAAAGGATGGTTCGCGTGAAAAAAATTAAAATAGGCATAGTCGGCATCGGCGGCATTGCAAAATGCGCCCATATCCCCGCATATCTCAAGGATGAGAGGGTTGAGATTGTCGCCCTTTGTGACATTATTGAAGAACGCGCCGTTGAGGCTCAGGAAAAGTGGTTCCCGGATGCGAAGGTTTATACGGATTTTAACGACCTTGTTAAAGACGAAAATGTCGAAACGGTTGATATCTGTACGCCAAACTATTGGCATTCAAGAATTGCCGTTGCCGCTTTTGAGGCAGGCAAAAATGTCTTTTGCGAAAAGCCGGACGCGGTCAGCCCCGAAGAAGCTCAAAAGATGAAAGAAGCCTCAGAAAAAGCCGGCAAGCTTCTTATGGTTATGCGCAACAACCGTTTTGCGAGCGGTTCGCAATATCTTAAAAAGTACATAGCCGACGGCAATGTCGGTGAAATCTACGCAGGGCGCTGCGGCTGGCAAAGACGCAGAGGCATTCCCGGCAAGGGCGGCTGGTTCACGACAAAGGAGCTTTCGGGCGGCGGCCCGCTCATTGACCTTGGCGTGCATATGATTGACCTTGCAGTTTGGCTCATGGGCAACCCCACCCCTGTTGCCGTTTCCGGCGCGACCTACTGCAAGTTTGCCGACACTGATTCAAGCGATTCTGAGCATTCGATTTTCGGAGACAAAAATTCTGAAGGGACCTTTGATGTTGAGGACTTGGCAATAGGCATGATTCGTTTTGACAGCGGAGCCGTCCTTCAAATTGAATTTAGCTGGGCATCGAATATTGAAAGAGAACACCGCTTTGTTGAACTTTACGGAACAAAGGCGGGCTTCTCCTGGGATAACGAGGAGGTCAAAATCTTTTCGGAGGATAACGGCATTTTGACCGACACCGGCTTGAAGAGGGTTCAGCAGGACGGTCATCAGTACTATTTAAGGCACGCCGTCGATGTTCTCCTTAACGGTGTTGAGCCGATATATAAGCCCCAGCAGGGTCTGGATATGATTAAGATTCTTGACGCAATTTACAAATCTGCCAAAACGGGGCGCGAAGTCGTTTTATAATATATTGCCCACCGGAATTAATAAAAAATGCGGATGTGATGTTTTTGGCGGAATTCTTTGAAGCGCTCATGGTCGTGAGCTTTGGCATTTCGTGGCCGATGTCAATCATTAAATCCTACAGGTCAAAATCAAACAGGGGCAAAAGCCTGATATTCCTCCTGTTTATTCTGTTCGGCTACGGGTGCGGCATCGCCTCTAAGCTGATGAAAGATAACCTGACATATGTTTTCATATTCTATGTTCTGAACTTTGTTATGGTTTCAATTGATTTGTGCCTGTTTTTCAGAAACAGACGGATTGAAAAAAGTAAAGCAGATTTTTAACCATAACCAACAAAAAATATTACTGAAAGAGGGGGAATACATACGCCTATTATTAGACTGTTGCTTGCGTTATACTGGAAGATTTATACGGTTATTGACGACAAAAGAGTTGCAAAGCAAAAGACGCTCCCGGATATTATGGAGATATTGGATGTGCCTTATATTGATGACGGCACAAGAGTGCACAAGCTTGACGTTTATTATCCAAAGAATGCAGAAAAGCCCCTGCCCGTGATTGTTGATATTCACGGCGGCGGCTGGATGTTCGGCTATAAGGAAATAAACAGGGTTTACGGGAATCATCTCGCGAAAAAGGGCTATACGGTGTTCAACCTGAATTACAGGCTTGCGCCCGGTGTCTCAAATCAGGAGCAGCTTCAGGACATAGCCGCTTGCCTGAATTGGATTTACAACAACCTTGATAACTACCCGTGTGACAGGGATAATATTTATCTTACGGGCGATTCTGCGGGAGGGCAGCTTGCCCTCTACACCGCCATGCTCAATACTGACGGAAGACTCAGAGAGATTTTTGAGGTGCAGGAAACAAAACTGGATTTCAACGCTGTTGCCCTGACTTCGCCCGTCAGTTATCTTGATAAAGGCTATGTCAGGGTATACGCTGAAGCTGCATTCGGCAGACTTTCGGATTTAAAGAGTGGCAAGTATACGAGCTTTGATAAGATTGAGGATTTTGGAGCAATGCCTCCGGTTTTTCTTGTCACAAGCACAGGCGATGGTTTTGGGCTTGAGCAGACAAAACGGGCATATGAGCAATTACGCCGGATGAATGTCCCCGCAAAGCTTATGAGCTGGCCCAAGACAAACGGCAAAAATCTTCATCATGTTTTCAGCGTCCTCAATCCCGAATGGGAAGTCAGCCAACAAACAATTGATGAGATGCTGGCGTTCTTTAAGAAATATGAATCAGTGAGCATTATCTAACATATTAAAAAACGACCCCGTTTCAATGGAAAAAAGCCATTGAACGGGTTTTTTGATATTATTGTTACTAATTGCAAATCTCAGCAAGTGCTTCAAAATAGCTGTTATCTGTTTTCAGAACGGTGTTTGAGAGAAGCCCGCATTTCCCCGCAAGGATAAGAATGTTGTTTTCGATGGGCATATATATTTTCTTGCTTGAATACCTTAATTATACTTTGTAATGCTTTCCCTTGCAATACCAAATTTGACAATATTATACATCTAGCAGCATATATAATTGCGGAAATAAAAATAACATGATAGAATAATTTTATTAAAAATACTTTTTATGCACGAAAATATTACTTCAGTTTCGTTTTATTATTGAGAGGAGGGGATTGCGTGAATGAATCATCAGTCGACAATGATTTTATTCGGTGTGTTGTTGAAAACTATTCAGACATGATACTGCGCATTGCCTATCAAAGCCTGAAAAGCCGAGCGGATGCCGAAGATATTGCACAGGAGGTCTTTATGAAATTATTGAGGCAGCCTGTTTTCAATGATGAAAAATATCTAAAAGCATGGTTGATACGGGTCACAATTAACCAGTGCAAGGACTTCAAAAAATCCGCAAGGTACCGCAATACCACTGCTTTAACAGAAGAATGGCAACCTTTTTCTGATGAACAACAGAGCGTGATGGAGGAGATATGGGAGCTTTCAGTTGATTATCGCATTGTAATCTATTTATATTATTATGAAAAATACACAATATCGGAAATCGCAGAAATTCTTGTCAAAAAAGAGAATACAATCAGTTCTCAGCTCACAAGAGCAAGAAAGCAACTGAAAAGCATTCTCTTGGAGGGAGGATATCATGAGTAACATTTATAATGAAACCATAGCTCAAATAAAAGCAACAGAAAGCTTTAAAAATAAAATAATTATAAAATTGCAGGAGGAATCATGCAAATTAGATTTTGAAAATGCTGCACCAAAGCATAAACATAATTTGAATCGGATTTTTGCCGCCGCCGCTTGTATTGTTGTAATTGCAGGTGCAGCAATTTTATTTTCTGTTTTTCAAAATAATCAAACAGAGCAGCCCCAATCCCTTCAAAAGCTGACCATCGTTGAGGACAAAGGCGGATATGGCTGTGGTGACGGATACTTAGCTTACAGCATTGATGACCTCAAAAACAGCAATCCGTGGAGTATTGATGCCAATTTAAAAACTTTGCCGGTCTTCAAAAACACCGCAGTAGCGGATCCGGGAGGTGACTTTGACGGAGGGCTGACCGGAGATGAAATGATGGAAAAGGCAAAAGAGGCCGCAAAAGCTCTGGGGTTTACCGTTAATAAAGTATATACACGACCTTCCGAAGAAGATATTGAGAGTTATAAGAAAAGCTATGAGAAAAAAACAGGGAAAGCAGAAATAGGGACTGATTTCAATGGGAAACCTATATATTCTGTTGATGATCCGTATATAGCAATTGCAGAGTGTGACGAAGGGCAAATATCCGTTGAACCTAACGGGACGGTTTCAATTGCATCAGATTTTAATATTCCCTACGAATATAACTTCAGCGAAACCGCAACCCCTGAGCAAACGCAGAAAACGCTGTCATACCTTATTGACAAATTCAGCGATCTTATTGATATGAAAAAACCAATTCAAAACGTTATTAGTGATTATAGTATAGATGGAGTAAAGTATACGCAATATTACGTTTTTGAGGGGAAGGGAAATTTAACAGACAGGATACTGGGTTATAACTTCAATACCGTATCTTTTTTAAATGACGGAAGCAAACTCGTTGGTATCCGGTGTGAAGATACCAACCTGTCCGAAAAGATTGGCGACTATCCCATTATCACAGTAGATGAGGCAAAATCACTGCTGTTTAGCGGCCACTACAATTCAGTGGCTGAATATATACCTAAGGACGAGAGCTGCATTGAAAAGGTGGAGCTTGTATACAGCACGCATAGCTATAATGATGTGTTCATGCCCTTTTATAAATATATTATTGAGACACGGGATGACAATGGGCTTAAAACCTTTGACTGCTATTATGTGCCTGCGGTGGAATGGGAATATATCACAAATATGCCTATGATTAAGTAAAAGCCTCATTCCCCAAAGAAGCCTATGTAACCTTACAAAAAATTCAGAGGGCTCATCTCGAAATTGTAGAGATAAACCCTCTGATTATATTTTTGTATAAGTTGACTAAATTGAAAACAATGCCTTGACCGCAAGAGTGAGGCAGCGAATGAAGTCGTCCGGATTAAGCCTGAGTAAATTCCACCAGCAGCTATACTCAAAATAATCATCGAATGAATAGGAGGCGGCGTATGTGCCGACTAAATCCGTATATTTCAGAAGCTCCCTTTCGCATGTCAGGGTCTCTTCATCGATTGTGATAAGACTGCAGGCCTCCGAAAGTCCGTTGTGATAGCCCGAAAAGCCTGCGCCGCCGGCATACATCAGCCTTATGCCGTCAACCTCACCCGAAAAAGTGTTCGTGTGGTCATGCCCGAAAACCGCAAGCTGAACGTCGCCCATTTCCAGCCAGCTATCAAACTGACCGTCGCTCAAATCGTTGGGGCAGGGAGCTTCCCACATTTCGCCCTCAATTGTGTCGTTATCCTTATCAAGTGTCCAATATCTGTCGCTGAAATTGCCGTTGCCTTTTGAACTGTTAATTGCGGGAATATATGACGAATTAAGCAGCTCATATATTTCAGGCACGCAGATGTGCTGGAACACAATAGATGGCAGAACCTTTCCGCCGTTTTCGTCGGCAAGCGACTGACAGGTTTTCTCATACCATTCAATCTGATCCTTTTTAACATAGCCGTATCCGCCGACATGCGTATCATTATTTGTGTCAAAGAACCAGAGATTGAATTTTGCGCGCGTCGCTGAATCGGCAATAGTGAGGTTGTAGTTGCCCTCGCCGCTCATATCCTCGCCCACACAGGCAAGGCATTTATCATATTTTTTGAATTCCTCAATTTGTTCTTCTCTGGTGAGCGGGTTATCAGTCCCTTCATCGTGATTACCCATTACAAGCGCAAGGTAAATATCTCTTTGAGCAATCGGTTCAACAAGCCTTGCAATGCACTCCTTCTGAAGCTCCGCATTGGTCGGGTTCACATTGTCGCCGTCAAAGACGACGAGATCGGGATGAGTCGAATCAAGAGCAGCCTCCATAAAAGCAAGCTGGTCCTCCCAGATTTCATCGTCCCCTCTGTAATGCAAATCGCTGAAAACAAGGATTTTAAATTTCCCGTCATTAAATTTAAGCGGGCCGTACGAAGTCGATGCATTTGCGCCGAAAACAAGAACTGATGAAAAAAGTGCAGCAGCCAGAACGACGCTGATAAGCTTCCTGATGTTCCTCATGATAGACCTCCCCGATATTTTTCAAATAAATAATAGCATATCGAAATTGAAAAATCTACCATTTCAGCAGGAAAATGCTTTGTAAAAAGCAAGTGATTATTGGGCAACATATTGTTGATAATAGGCGAATTAAAAGGAGATGGATTAATGAAGAAAATAATCAGCCGCATATTGGTGTGGATTATTTTATTAGCAGTAATCGCAGGGATTATTACCGCATTTTCAATGGTTAAAAAAACTGCAGACAATATATTGGAAAGCACAACGGTAACCGCAGCCAATGAGACAACCACCGAGACTGCCACTACCTCTATTGATACAACGGATGGCATTGCCCAAATAACCCCAAAACAGAACGAAAATCCAATTCAAAACCCAACTAAGAAAAGCGGCACGATTACTACCACTAAAAAGGCAGCTGCTTCGTCAGGCGTTTCGGCAATTGAAAATGAAGTTGTAACCCTTGTCAATGAAATCCGCCGCTCTAACGGGCTGAGCGAGTTAAAATTAAATCAAAAGCTTTCTTCTGTTGCCCGGACAAAATCGCAGGATATGCGCAACAAAGGGTATTTCTCCCACACAAGCCCGACCTACGGCACACCGTTTGAAATGATAACCGAATTCGGCATTTCCTACAGAACAGCAGGCGAAAACATTGCAAAGGGATACTCTTCTGCCAAAGCCGTCGTTGACGGATGGATGAACTCCGAAGGACACAGAGCGAACATTTTGAATTCATCCTTCACCGAAATAGGTGTCGGTTATGTGGCGGACGGTAACTATTGGACACAGATGTTTATAGGATAATATTAATTCAATGCGTAACATGGGCTGCTCAAATTGTTTTGAGAACAGCCCATGTTACGCAGAAGCCGCGGTTCGTTATTTTACCTGCGCAGGTGAATAAACATAATAGCCTTCAAACTGATCAGATAATGAATAGTGTTCCATTATATCCGTGAATCTTTCAGCATCATGAAATTGAAGCAGATAAAAACAGTCGTCGTCAAAAACGAGTTTGCTTTTTGTTTGATTGAGGTATTCAAATACATTATTGTATGATGCTTTAGTAAGCATCATTGTTGTATCGGGCTGTCCATTCGGAACAGGCTCGTCCATCAGCATATACAATACAGTGGCATCTTCTGTTATCAAAACTATTTTTTCATTATCCCCGTATTCAGACTCAATCTTACGGGCGATTCTATAAATGCGGCTGCTTTCAACAGGCTGGTCACCGACTTTGAAATTATCAAACTCGTTCAAAAAAGTTGCTGAGCCAATGAAACGTACTGCAATTGCGGATAAAAATAAAACAACTGATGCCAATTTGAGTACTTTTACAGCGTCATTTTTTAAAGCCGATTTGATGCTGCCTGATTTAATTCTTTTTAAATAGTCGTCGGCATATAAAATCAGCAGAATAACAGCCGGCCAGGAAACCATTACGAAGCTTGAGCTGTTGCTTATGCCCTGATAGTATGAGAAATATCCCATGCCCAATGTGGATAATAGGATATACATTGACAGCCTTAAAACATGCGTTGCCTCTTCTGTCAGACGCAGCACTTTCAGGTTACGCAGCGCTTTTGAAAATGACAGTGCATAAATTAAAATCAGCAAAAGCCAGGGGTGAATCAATGTCATCTTTAGCGCCATATATCCGAAATTACTGAAAGCCAATTGCTTGATAATTAATTCATTTATATAATCAGAGACTAATATCTCGCCGCTCTTTATGAACGTATAAACTACCATAATATAGATTGACAAGCCGACAGCGATAAGTCCCTCCGCGGTATATCTTATTATACCAAACCAGAATTTTTTCTCTCTATGTGAAAAGTCGGTTATTAAAAGATATGCCCTGAATACAGAATAGGCTACCAAAACTATTATCCCGCTGTCTGTGTTCCAAAGCAGCGAAAAGGAAGAGAGGATATAGCCGGAAAGCACATATGCCCATTCATACTTTTTTCCGCGATTTATAGTGACGAGATATGCTGCCAGAATAATCAGCATCGCAAAAAGTCCTTTATGGGGGCGATATTTCAGTAAAAATTCACCGGTAACACCGGCAGAAGTAAATATACTTGTGATAAATGCAACCGCCGTGCTGCCCAGCAACGCAAGTACCTTGTTTTCACACATCCGGAAAATTACAATCGAAACGGCACCAATGCTGATAAAAACCAGCACAGACATTATAACGCTGACATTGTGCATCGAAGCGCCGCCCATAAGCCTTAAGAAAGGAACGATGAAATTTGCATATAATCCATTTATATTTTCAAAATCAACAAGCTGCGTCTGACCCGTTATACTTCTGTAAATTGAAAAGAAATATTCACTGAAATAATGACCTTGCGAAGAGGAGCCGTTGTAATAATTCTCTGTAACATAGCATCTTGACAGAATAAACAGGCATACCGTAAAAACAATACCGCAGGCTGCATTAATTATTTTTCGGTTGGTTTTCAATTTTTCATAACCTAAAATTAGAGAAAAAATAATAATAAAGAAAATAAAGATTAAAAGATAGCTCAAAAATCTTAGATTTATGCTGTAGCAGAGCAGCATAACGACATATTCCGGTTTATGGTGACCGATAAAAATAATTAAGGAAATAATGATAATATAATTTGACCATTCGATGAAATTATCTCTGATTTTGGAATATTTAAAATCTATATCCATAAACAGCCTGTTAAACAATATATAAAACAGCGGAAATACCCCAACACCTGTTATATACAAATGAAAATTAGCACTTCTAGTGTTGAATATAGATGTATCGATATTAAAGTATTCTATAAGCGTTCTTGTAAAAACTTCATTATCTGATAACGAAAATATGGCTATGGCACAAGCTGTGAATAAAGCTGCAAATGTAAAGGCAAGGTTCTGATTTATTGCTTTGGCTTTGTTTGTTCGGGTATCTATATGATGAAAGGTCGGCTTATTTTTCCTGACTATTTTTATTTTAATTGGCCATTCAAACACTAATCATTTCCCCCTTTACAAATACCTTTTCGTTATTATTATATATATTTTTCAAACGTTATGCAATAAATATAAAATACAAAATAAATGCTAATTTTAGGAAAGTTTATAATATTATTGACATTAAAAACAAAAAACTCACCGAAAAACATGTTTTCGATGAGTTCCGTTTTATTCGATTTCTATTCTAGGTTTATGGCTTCCAGACTAACCATATGTATATATATCCTGCTAAAACAGCGGTCAATGTGAATGGAAGACCGATTCTGATGAAATCCTTGTTCTTTACCGTATAGCCCTCTTTTCTCAGGATACCGATTGCGGCAATGTTTGCGGAGGCGCCGATTGGAGTAATATTGCCTCCGAGCGTTGCGCCCGTGAGTAGCCCGAAGTAAAGGACATATGGCTGAATACCCATGAGCGTCGCAATTCCTGAAATAACCGGAAGCATTGTTGCGACATAAGGGATGTTGTCAATAAATGCCGAGAAGAAGACGGAGCCGAAAACAATCAGAGTATAGAGCAGGAACAGGTTATCTCCGCCGAACCTGACAAACAGCTTGCTGATGTCATCAATGAGCCCGACCTGCGTGATGCCGCCGATGACCATGAACAGTCCCGCAAGGAGAAGAAGCGTCAGATAGTCAATTTCCTTGATTGCTTTTTTGACCAAATCGCTCCCTTTTTGTTTAATTGCGGCAGTACGGATAAGCCCGACAATGCAAACGGTAATGCAGATAATTCCGTTTGTAACGCTGGGCTTGTTTTTGATAAATGAAGCAAGAATTAATAATACGATGTTGCCGAGCAGAAGAACGCTTGGAAAATAGCTGCTGACAGGTGCGATTTCTTCTTGCTCAATCGGCTTGTTTTCTTTCCTGAATATCAGCAGTAATATAGGGATTGTTGCCAGAGCGCCCAGCTCAACCGCCCAGCAAATGCCCGGCTTACCTTTCATAAAAAAGAAATCAAGGAAGTCCATTCCTGCACGGCTTCCCAGAAGAATTGACGTTGTATCTCCGACCAGTGTTGCGGCACCCTGAAGGTTTGAAGAAACCGCAATGGAGATTAAAACTGGAATTGGAGATATATTGAGCTTTTTTGAAATTGCAAGACCGACGGGAGCGACCATGAGCACGGTTGCCACGTTGTCAATAAATGCGGAAATAACTCCGGCAAACAGAGCAAGAGCGATAATTGCCCATTTAACATTCGGCATTTTTTTCAGCAAAAGGTCGGCAAGCCTTGCAGGCATATGGGATTCAATGAACAGGGCAACGGTGCCCATAGTACCCGACAGCATCATAATAATGTTCCAGTCAACTGCAAAAAAGACCTTCGATATGGGCAAAATACCAAGCACGATGAACAGTGCGGCAGCACCAAGAGCTATATAAGCCCTGAACTTTTGAAAAGCAAGCATTGAAACATATGTCGCAAGGAAAATGACCAATGCTATGATTTTCATTTTTTCCAAAACATCCACCCCTTTAAACGAATTAGGCAAATATATTATGCCACTGATATAATAATACAATAAATTTCTGTTAAGATGCAGTTAAGAAATTTAATTTTTTGTAATTTTTATTTTATTTTGTTCATTTTTCAGGTGATTTTTGGTTATTTTTAGTTATTTGCCGGTGACTGTGAAAAATGCAACACTTCAAACAAACATTCTGACTTGCAATTTCCCATTGTAGGGGCGAGCATCGCTCGTCAGTTCAATGTCGGTAATCCGCACAGACGCAAAAAATCGGTTTCCGTTGTCGTGGCGAGCATTGTCCGTTACAATGTCGGGAATTTTCACAGGCGGACGACCAATGGTCGCCCGTACGATATAGCG
>CAZBHG010000042.1:0-11429 GCA_964491735.1 uncultured Eubacteriales bacterium | reverse complement strand
TTCATGCCGCGGGTACAAGCATTGATACCCTTGCTTATATGGTAACCGCAATAAGCATTAAACCGAAGGTTATTTATAAATATGGCTGGTTGATAAAGCCGTTTGCCAAATGGCTCAACAGTCTTACAATGGGCAAACTGGCGCGGTGGACGAGGTCCGAAACCGGTCTGAAGCCTGACGAATATGAAAGTATTAAAGGAAATAAGCTTGTTGATTTAATTGTCGAGTTTGTTATCAATCTTTATGGAGGAGAGAGTAAATACCCGCCCGAAACCCCGACATATAAGATTACTGTCGGCGCACTCAACATTATTGATTCAATATTGAATGTCCTTCACATTGATGTTAAAAAATTAACAAAAGTATCGGGAAGTGTCAGGGGGCTTATCGAGCCGCTTCTGTATAATTCCGGCATTCCCTCATACGATGCTGAATTACCGATAAGACCTTATTGTGCTGAAAGCGAAATATGCGGCAATCCGGTTAATAAACAAAGTGAAAAAGATACCGTGAAGAAAAGCCGGAAGGGCTTGCCGATTGTTGTTTCAGTAGCTTTTATATTAATTGTTTTTCTGCCTGTATTTGTCGCTTTGCTATTGCTTGGATATATATCCAATAATATCAGGTTCAGGGATAAGCTCAGAAAATAACATAATTGATTACTTAACTTGCAAAATGGGACAAAATGATATAAAATGAGTTTATATTTTTGATTATTAATTCTTCGTTTGTATTTATTATTTTGGGGGTTTACTCATGGCAGAGAATTATATGTTCACAATAGTAAACAACGGGTACGATATCAATGAGGTTGATAAATATCTTGATGATGTTAATGCGCTCAAAAAAAAGCTTGAAGAGCAGGCTGAGATAAATGTCAGGCTTCAAAAAGAACGGGAGGAGCTTTATAAAAACTGTGTCGCATTTGCCAAAAAAATAAAGAGCCTCGAAAAGCAGCTTGAGGAACATAAGAATACCGCTGTTATGCTGCCCGAAGCACCTGACGATTCCTATAACGATATGTTTAATGAAGTCCTCAAAGCCCTGAATGAATTGCCGTCGGATGCTAATAATTTTGACGAGCTTTTCAGCCTTCTTACCGGCATTGAAAATGAAACGTCAAGTTATGTTTTCAGCTTTAAGAACTCTGTTGAGAATGTTATTGCATCGGTCAAAGAAAGGGCAGAGACTCTGCTGGATTATGCGCGGGAGGAAAAAGAAAAAATAATTAGTGAGGCTAAGAACGAGGCTGAAGAATTAATAAACGAAAATAAGCTTGCAAAAATCAAGCTCAAAACTGCATATAATCAATTAGGCGAGCTTTTGTCTGATTTAAAAGTTAATCAAGATGACAATTAACTCAAGTACTCTTCAATTACTTTCTGCAGGTCGTCTTCACTTTTAATTTGGATTCCGTTTTTTATCAGCAGATAGTCGTCATATGGCAGGCTGTCTGTATACACTTCGTAGATTTCAATGGGTTCACCGCCTGTTGGGTTGTAAAGCGCAATTTTCCCTTGGTAATCACTGAGGATATACAGGATTTGCGTCTGCGTTGTGCTCACGGTCTGATTGTTAATATTTTTTCGATATTGTTTTATTAAATGTGAGCATGAAATTAAAACCAGAAAAACACAGAGCATGAAAACTAATAATATTGTAAATATTTTTTTCATAATTTACTCCTTAGTTATATAATTCAATATAATTTTTGGCAGATATTAATTTTTTATTCTATCGCATTGCCGATACTAATTGCTTTGTTAGGAGGCAACTTTGTTAATGGATGAACATAAGCCGCAAGGATTCAAACAAAAACTTTTTCAAATCAGAAAAAGAATGGCCGGTAATGGAGCTGATAAGGCAAAAGCTTCTCGAAAAAAGAAAAATAACAAAAAAGCAAAAAGGCAATTTGGCACTGCGATGAGCGTTGTTTTGTCAATGTTGCTCGTTTGCTTTTTAACTTCCGTAGTGGTTCTTAGCTATGTCTTTATTAATATTATTTCCATTAAAAATGGTGACGTTATCATCGACCTGGAGGAAAAAAAGAACCGCCAGGATCAAACTTCTATTGTATATGCCTATGATGGTGATGACAAAGCAGTTGAAATTGCCCGGCTTCACGGCACCGAAAACAGAATCTGGGTTGACATTGATGAGATGCCTAAAAATTTAATAAAGGCTTTCGTATGTCTTGAGGATAAACGCTTTTATTCTCACCACGGTGTTGACTGGTATCGTCTTGGTGGTGCAATGACTAAATACAGCTTCAGTCAGGGCGCCTCTACAATTACACAGCAATTGATCAAAAATTTGACCGGTGAAACAGACGTCACTTTTTACAGAAAGTACAATGAGATTCTGACGGCGCTCAACCTTGAAGAGCATTATTCAAAAGAGACTATATTGGAGGCATATCTAAACACACTGTATCTTGGAAGCGGCTGCAACGGTGTTCAGACTGCTGCCGAAACATATTTCGGGAAGGGTGTCGGGGAGCTTAACCTTGCCGAGTGCGCTGCATTGGCTGCAATAACACAGTTCCCATATAAATATGATCCACTTATAAATCCGGATGAAAACCGTAAACGTCAGATTAAATGCCTTGACGATATGCTTGAACAGGGCGAAATCAAGCAGGAAGAGTATGATGAAGCGGTTGCATATGATTTGGTCTTCACCAATGACGCTGATTATGTTTCAAAAGGCAAGGCTGATGATGAAGATAAGAACGACAAGAAAACAGATGAATACCAGAGCTTCTACGTCGACTATGTCATTGACTGTGTAATTGATGATTTGTGCGAACAGGAAGGGCTGACAAAACAGCAGGCGACTGAAGAAATCTATTATGGCGGGTTAAAAATATACTGTGCGGAAGATATTGATGTTCAGGAAGAACTTGATGATGTCTACTACAACCGTGTCACTTTCCCAAAGGAAAAGGATACGGAGGATCACCCCGCTTCCCAATCGGCAATGACTATTATGGATTATGAGGGCAGAATCGTCGGAATTGTCGGTGAAGCGGGCGAAAAGAGCGGCAACCGCTGCCTGAACAGAGCTTCAGATTCACCAAGGCAGCCCGGCTCGTCAATTAAACCTCTTGCCACTTATTCGCCTGCAATAGAACTGGATAAGCTGACTTGGTCGAGCATGATCAGAAATTATGCACTTATGATAAACGGAAAAGCATGGCCCAAGAATGTTGACGGCACCTTTGGCTCAAATTCAAATGTGACGGTTCAATACGCAATTGAGAAATCCTTGAATACCGTGTCTGCAAGAGTAATTAATGAGTATCTGGGCGTTGATACTTCATTGGACTATTTGATTAACAAGTATCATTTATCAAGAATCAGTGAAACTGAGGATTGCTATCTGCCGTGTATGGCGGTTGGCGCATTGACCTACGGTGTGACAACTGTAGAGATGGCGGCCGCATATGCAACATTTGGCAACGGCGGAAAATATTATGAGCCTTATTGCTACTATAAAGTTACTAACAGCGATGGTTCAGAGGTTATTCTTGAGAATAAAACAGTCAGTGAACAGGCGATTTCACCTGCAACGTCAGATGTTATGTGTGAGATTTTGCAGACGGTCAGCACTTCAAACTACGGCACGGGCAGCTATGTTAGAAAATTTCCTATTTTCTGCAAAACAGGTACAACTGATGATGAAAAAGACAGATGGTTTTGCGGCGGAACGCCGTATTATGTCGCCGCGGTATGGTATGGCTATGATAAGCCGAAAAAAATTTCATCCTCAGTAAATCCCGCGGGCAAAATATTTATTGAAGTATTTAACAGAATCCATAAAGGGCTTGAAAAAAAGGATTTTACAAAGAGCGGTTTAACAGTTGAAAAACAATATTGCACCAAAACAGGATTGCTTGCAAGCTCAGGCTGTAAGTCAACAAAGACAGGATGGTATAAGACGACCGACCTTCCCGCAACCTGTTCATCCTGTTCAGCTGCTTCAAACCTGCTTGATGTGATTTCCGGAGCCATCAGCGGCAATAATGATGATGAAGATTAATCGAAAGAACAGGAGAAATTAAAAAATATAGGGGGTTTGGAGTATGAGCAGCATATTAATTAAAAATGCCAGGATTATTGATCCGAGCGGCGAATTTGACAGAATAGGTGATATTTATGTCGGCGGAGGTGTTATTATCTCTGTCGGAGAAAACTTGTCTATGGAGGCTGACAGTGTCATTGACGCGTCAGGGCTTATCGCATCACCGGGGCTTGTCGATATGCATGTTCATTTAAGAGATCCCGGATTTACATACAAGGAAGACATTTTTTCGGCCTGTGAAGCTGCTGCAGCGGGCGGAGTGACAACAATTGTTGCCATGCCGAACACAAACCCTGTCGCCGATAATGTCAGTACAATTAAATATGTTACAACGAAATCGAACGAGGCAAAGATAAATGTTTTGCCTGTCGGCTCAATTACTCAGGGCAGCAAAGGCGAAAAACTGACGGACTTTGCCGCGCTAAAAGCCGCTGGCGCTATTGCTTTTTCGGATGACGGCAAACCTGTTTCAACCGCTGCTATGATGAAAAAAGCTTTGGAAAAAGCTTCATGGATTGATGCTCCCATACTTGCGCATTGTGAGGATATGAGCCTTTCCGACGGCGGAATCGTAAATGAGGGCGTTGTTTCGGAAGCGTTGGGAATTGCGGGTATACCGTCAGCCGCCGAGGATGTCGGTATTGCGCGTGAGCTTGCGCTCGCCGCGGCAACAAATTCAAGGATACATATCTGTCATGTCAGTTCCGAAAGAACTATAAACATTATCAGATATTCAAAGAAAAACGGTTTGAAAGTGACTGCGGAAACCTGCCCGCATTACTTTGCGCTCAACGAAGAAATGATTCTGCATCAGGATGCGGACTACCGCATGAATCCTCCGCTCAGGACTGAGATGGACAGAAGAGCTGTCATACGCGCCATTATCGACGGCACAATCGATGTTATCGCAACCGACCACGCGCCGCACACTCCCGAAGAAAAGGCTGACTTTTTCAACGCGCCGAACGGAGTAATCGGTCTTGAAACCTCCCTTGCGGCGGGAATCACTTATCTTGTGAAAAAAGGATATATAAGCTTGTTTAAACTTTTATATATGATGAGTACTGTCCCCGCTGAGATTCTCGGAATTAATGCGGGCAGCCTTAAAGTCAACGCTCCCGCGGACATTGTTTTGTTTGACCCTGAAGAAAAATGGATTGTCGAGCCTGAAAATCTTCACGGCAAATCAAAAAACACCCCGTTTAAGGGCATGGAGCTTACGGGTAAAGTAAAATATACAATTTGTTCAGGCAAATTAGTTTTCAGCGAATGAGGTATAAAAAATGTCACTTGACCGATTGATTGAGGCTATTGCGCAGAAAAATAACCCGACTGTTGCGGGGCTGGACCCAAAGCTTGATTTCATTCCCGAATATATTAAACAATCAGTGTTTTCCGGATTTGGCAATAATCTGGAGGGCGCGGCGCAGGCATTATATGAATTCAATGTCGGGTTAATAGATGCTCTGTATGATATAGTTCCCGCCATCAAGCCCCAGTGTGCGTATTATGAGCTTTACGGCTGGCAGGGTATGCGGGCATTGGCTCAGACTGTCGATTATGCAAGGGGGAAAGGTCTGTTTGTTATTATTGACGGCAAGCGGAACGATATCGGCTCAACAATGCAGGCATATGCTTTAGCTCATCTTGGGCAAACCGATGTCAACGGTGAAAAGATTTCGCCTTTCGGCGGAGATGCGCTCACGGTAAACGGTTATCTCGGCAGTGACGGAATCGACCCCCTTATAGAAAACTGCAATGAATATGACAAGGGCATTTTTGTGCTGTGCAAAACATCCAATCCTTCGTCGGGGGAATTGCAGGATAGACTGATTGACGGCATACCTGTATATAAATCTATGGGTATTATGTGTGAAAAATGGGGAGAGCAGTCAATCGGCAAATACGGTTATTCTGCAGTCGGTGCAGTCGTTGGGGCAACTTATCCGGAACAGCTCAAAGAACTCAGAAAAGACCTGCCCCATACTTTTTTCCTTGTCCCCGGTTACGGAGCCCAGGGTGGAAAGGCTGATGATATCGCCCTTGCATTTGATAAACGCGGGCTTGGAGCTGTTGTAAATTCCTCCCGTGCAATTATGTGTGCATATAAAAAATGCGGATGTGACGAAAAGGACTATGCACAGGCTGCAAGAAATGAAGCCATCAGAATGAGGGACGAAATTACATCTTTCATACCGCCAATATGTTTATGATGAGGGGGAAAACAGCACATTGAAGAGCAGTAAATCAAAAAGAGCATATCTTGTGCTTGCGGACGGAACTGTTTTTAAAGGATATTCTATGGGAGCAGTCGGTCAGACAATAGGTGAGGTCGTTTTTAACACATGCACGGCTTCATATCAATCAATTCTGAGCGACCCGACATATTACGGTCAGATTATTGCGCAGACATATCCTCTTGTTGGAAACAGAGGCGCTCAAACTGATGATGACAGCTTGAGAATTACGGCAAACGGCTATATTGCAAGAGAATGGTGCGACACTCCGTCCGACCTTCGCGGCGGGGTTACAATTGATGAATACCTCAAAAAACATAACATTGTCGGCATTTGGGGAATTGACACAAGGCGGCTTACAAGGACTTTGCGCGACAAGGGTTATTTTAACGGTGCGATTACCGATACGTTGGATGATTTTGACAGCTTATTGAAGAAAATCAAGGCCAACACCATTCATGGTGCTGTCAGTGCCGTAACTATAAAAGAACCCGTTCAAATTAAGACTGAGGGCGCGGAATATAATGTCGTTATCATAGATTTCGGTTTTCCCCGTACTTTGCTTAATTCGTTTATTAAGAGAAAGTGCGGCATTCACATTGTGCCCGCTCACACTTCACCGGAAGAGATATTGAAGCTTAATCCTGACGGAATTGTTTATTCAAACGGGCCGGGAGACCCCGATGATGATCCGTCACTGATTGAAAATATTCAGGTTTTGTTATCCAAGAGGATTCCATCGTTCGGCATGGGTCTTGGTCATCAGATGATGGTGCTTGCCTGCGGCGGAATTGTTGAAAAGATGCCTAAGGGGCACAGGGGTTCAAACCAGCCTATCAGAATCTGCGGCACGGATAAAATAATGGTGACAATGCAAAATCACGGCTATGATGTTGCCAACGGCAGCCTTTCGGAGGATGTTGCGAAGATAATGCTGGTTAACGTCAACGATAACTCTGTTGAGGGGCTGTCTTATACTGCGTTTCCCGGGCTTTCAATTCAGTTTACTCCAAATGATTCATCGCCGAAGTCCGATACGTCATGGGTTTATGACGAATTTATTAAACTTATGAAAGGGGATAAGGCTGATGAATAAGAATATCAAAAAAGTTCTCGTTATCGGTTCTGGCCCCGTTGTTATAGGTCAGGGTTCCGAATATGATTATTCGGGTTATCAGGCATGCCTTGCGTTGAAAGAGGAGGGCATTGAGGTGGTTTTGATTAACTCAAATCCAGTAACCTCAATGACTGATAAGGGAGTGGCGGACTCAATCTATATTGAGCCGCTGAATATAGATATAGTTAAGAGGGTCATCGCTGCCGAAAAGCCGGACAGTATTTTGCCGACAATGGGCGGAGATAAGGGGCTTGAAATCGGGCTTGAGCTTTACCAAAGCGGTTATCTTGAAGATAACGGGGTGAAGATGCTTTCCGTAAACCCTGAAATGATTTATAATGTTCAAAATAAACAGTCTTTTAAAAGGCTCCTTGAAGATGTCAAAGAGCCTTCTGTTGCTTCAATGGTTGTGAGCGGTGTCGATGGTGCTGTCAAGTTTGCTCAAGAAATCGGGCTGCCTGTAATTGTCCGCCCCGCTTACTCTGCCGCATCAAAAAATGCTGATTTTTGCTATAGTGTTGACGAACTCAGTGAAAAATCCGCTCAGGCTCTTGAATCCTCAATGCTTCACCAGATTTATGTCGAGAAATGCATTTCGGGTTGGAAAGAGCTTGAATTTGAGGTTGTGCGTGACTGCGCGGGTAATTGCATAAGCGTTTCAAACCAAGAGAGTATTGACCCTGTCGGTATTCATACGGGTGACAGTATAATTGTGACGCCTTCGCAAACTCTGACGGATTCAGAGAGTGCCATGCTTCGCGCCGCGGCGATTAATATTATTTCTTATCTTGGCGTTGAGGGCAGCTGCAACGTGCGCTTTGCACTGAAGCCTGACGGGAGCGAATACGCTGTTCTGGGCATTGACCCGCGGGTCAGCCGTTCTTCTGCGCTTGTTTCGAAGGTCACCGGTTATCCGATAGCCAGGGTGTCTGCAAAATTGGCTGTCGGCTACAAGCTTTTTGAAATTGCAAACGATATTACAGGCTGCACAACAGCTTGCAACGAGCCTGCAATTGATTACTGCGCCGTTAAATTCCCGACATGGTCATTCAGCAACTTCGGTGATGCCAAACGGACCCTGGGGACTTCGATGCAGTCAACGGGTGCCGCCCTTGCAATCGGCACAAGCTTTGAGCTTGCATTTATGAAAGCAATCCGTTCCATAAATATCGGCGCTGATACTCCGTCGCTTCCGAAATTTACATCTTTGAATGATAATGAGATTCTTGAGATTATCAGGAATTCGGATAATGAGCGTATTTTTGCGGTTTATGAAGCTCTCAAAAGGGGAGTAGCCTACGATATTATTTATGATATTACAGGCATTGACTGCTGGTATCTTGCAAAGCTGAAAAACATTGCGGATATGGAGCGGACACTTGAAACATCTCTCGATGATGAGATATACACAATAGCTAAGAATCTTGGTTTTCTCGATGAAACGATTATGAGAATCTCGGGAAAGAATTTGCCGATAACACTTACCCCGACCTATAAAATGGTTGACACCTGCGCCGCTGAGTTTGATGCCCAGAAACCGTATTTTTACTCCGCGTGGGATGACGACAATGAGGCAAAAATGTTTGCCGATATTTCAAACAGAGGCAAGAAGAAGGTTCTTGTTCTTTGTTCAGGCCCGAATACAGTCGGGTTTGGCGATGAGCTTGAATATTGTAATTCTCATTGCATAAAAGCTCTTAAAAAGCTTGGATATTCAACCATTGTATCAAATAATAATCCCGATGCCGTTTCAACAGACTATTCTGTCAGCGACAGGCTGTTTATCAGCCCTCTCACTGTTGAAGACACAAGGCATATCATTGAAACCGAGCACCCGTGGGGAGTTATAGCGCAATTTTCCGGCATGAATACTTTGGCTTTGTCCAAATCCCTTGATAATTATCCGGTCAAGGTTTTGGGTGCCGACAGTAAGGTTATAAGCGCTCTTGAGGATTTTGACGCCTTGTGGGATATATTAAGCTCGCTTAATATCCCGCACACAGCCGAGCGTCAATTGAATGGAACGGTTATTGAAGCAGACATAATCTATGACGGCGATTATTGCTTTATCCCCGCTATTGTTGAATTGATTGAGCACTCAAATGTCAATTCGGGCGACTCGATTTCTGTTTATCCCGCTATTACTTTGACACAGGGCATAAATGAACTCATATATAAATATTCCGCTGTTATCGCAAAGCATTTTGATGTCAGGGGAGTAATAAATATTCAGTTCATGGTCAATAACAACTCCCTTTATGTTACAGAGGTGCGTTGTGACACTGTTCATAACATTCCTTTTGTAAGCAAGGCGACAGGTCTGCCAATCGTTGAAATCGCTTTGAGATGTATGCTTGGCGAAAAGCTTTCCGATATGGGCTACTGCAACGGCGTGTACGATGCGAGCGGGCTTTGCGCAGTCAGAGTCCCTGTTTTTAGCTTTGAAAAGCTAAGCGGTGCGGACATTCAGCTTGGCTCTCAGATGAAGTCTACGGGCGAAGTCTTGGGCTTAGGCTCAACCTTTGAGGACGCATTATTGAAAGGCCTGACGGCATCGGGAATGAGAATTAAGCGTTCGGGGGGCGTACTTGTGACTGTGCGCAATTCTGACAAGCAGGAGTCAATCCCAGTCGTTGAAAAGTATTCAAATCTCGGCTTCAATCTCTATGCCACAGCAGGCACGGCCAAAACACTCAATTCAAATTTTGTCGCGGCAAGCTCTGTCAGAAAGATACATGAAGGCTGCCCTAATACCCTTGATTTAATTAACAGCAACAAGGTCGTTTATGTTATTTCGACGTCGGAGAAGGGCAACACCGAAATCGCCGACGATATAAAAATCCGCAGGAGGGCGCTTGAAAGGCAGATCCCGATATTCACAACTCTTGAAACCGCAAACGCTCTGACCAGATGCCTTGCAAACAGGCGTTCAATTGAGGACATCGACATTATTGATATTGCCGAAAAATAACGGAGGATTCTATGAGCAAAATTCAGGGTGATTTTAAACTGATTGAAAAACGCCAGCTTTCAAAAAACTGTTTTGATTTTATAATTTTCTGCTCCGCGCTTGCAAAAAATTCGCAGGCGGGGCAGTTTGTCCATATTTTGTGCGGCGAAAAAACTCTCCGCAGACCGATTTCGATATGTGAAACTGATTCAAATAACGGGATTATCCGCATCGTTTTTGATGTAAGAGGTGAGGGTACGCTCTGGCTTTCAAAAAGGGAAGAAGGGGATATTCTGAATATTCTCGGCCCTCTCGGAAACGGCTTTCCTCTGTTCGAAAACAAGAAGGCTCTGTTTGTCGGCGGCGGAATAGGCGTTCCTCCGCTGCTTGAGTGCGCAAAGCATTATTCAAGTGAATCTGCAGCGATATTAGGATTCAGAAATAAGGATTGCGCCATTCTGCTTGATGAATTCAATAATTATTGCGGAAGAGTTTTTGTAACAACGGATGACGGTACGCTCGGGAGCAAAGGCTTTGTGAGCGATGCTCTGAAGGATTTGCTCTCGCGTGAGAGCTTTGATGTGATTTGCTCCTGCGGCCCGACTCCTATGCTAAAAGCCGTCAGCGAGGTCGCACGGCAACATTCCGTTGAGTGCTTTGTTTCACTTGAAGAAAGAATGGGCTGCGGCATAGGCGCCTGCCTTGTCTGCGCCTGTAAGACAAAAAAAGACGGCAAAGAGGGCTATTCTCACGTCTGCAAAAACGGCCCTGTATTTAACGCTGAGGAGGTCGTCTGGTAATGGCAAATCTGAGTGTTAATATAGCGGGCGTTAAATTTAAAAATCCTGTTATCACCGCCTCGGGTACTTACGGCTTCGGGCGGGAATATGATGAAATTTTTCCGCTTGAAAAGCTTGGCGGCATTTCATGCAAGGGCACAACTCTTGAAGAACGGCTTGGAAACCCGCCGCCGAGAATTGCGGAAACTCCGCATGGAATTTTAAACAGCGTCGGTCTTCAAAACCCCGGCATAGAGCATTTT
>CAZBHG010000041.1:496-11442 GCA_964491735.1 uncultured Eubacteriales bacterium | reverse complement strand
GGCTCAAGAGGCACCGGAAAAACAACCTGCGCAAAAATACTCGCAAAGGCTGTCAACTGCCTGAATCCCGTCGCCGGCAATCCCTGCAACGAGTGCGAAATCTGCAAAGGGATTGACAACGGCTCAATCCTTGATGTTATTGAAATAGACGCCGCTTCAAACAACGGCGTTGATAATATCCGCGACCTTCGTGAGGAAGCGAACTATACCCCCGTGAAGGCAAAATACAGAGTGTATATAATCGACGAGGTTCATATGCTCTCTATCGGCGCGTTCAATGCCCTTTTAAAAACCCTTGAGGAGCCGCCCCCGCACGTCATTTTTATTTTGGCGACAACGGAGGTTCATAAGCTCCCCGCGACAATTTTGTCCCGCTGCCAGCGTTTTGATTTTCGCCGTATTCCGCAAACAGACATGGCGGAGAGAATTGAATACGTTGCTCAGAAAGAAAACATTGAAATTGACCATGAGTCTTCGGTTTTAATTTCAAGAATTGCGGACGGTGCTTTGAGAGACGCTCTGTCGATTCTTGACCGCTGCTCCGCAAAGGGCGAAAAAATAACCGCTGCATCGGTTTCGGAATGCGTCGGCATCGCAAACAGAGATTATCTTTTTCAAATGGCGGATTATATCTGCGGGTTTCAGACCTCTCAGGCCCTGGAGCTTCTCGATAAGCTCCACAGCAATTCGTGCGATATGGAGAGGCTTTGCTCCGATTTAATAAATCATTTCAGAAATTTAATGATTGTAAAAACCGTAAAGCATCCTAATTTATTAATAATCTGCACTGCTCCGGAGCTTGAACGATATAAAAATCAAAGCGCGGAATTTAAGCTTGAAAAAATTCTCAGCTCTCTTTCCATTCTTGAGAACGCCTCGCTGAACATCAAGAAAAGCCTTGAGCGAAGAATTGAGGTTGAAATGGCAATTGTCAGGCTTTGCTCGGAGAGTGCCGACAATGCTTCATTGATAAAACGAATTGAAGCTTTGGAATCTGCGCTGAAAAGCGGAGTGTCCTTTTCAAAAACCGAGGAAAAACCATCACCTGTTAAGAATGACGCGGCAGAAGTAAAAAATGTGAATGACACCGAAATAAAGGCTGAAAATGCTGATTTGAAAAAACAAGGTGCGGAAGCTTCGCAACCGGCGGACGATGTTCCGTTTTCATCCTGGCCTGAGGTAATTGCAGCGCTCGCTGAATTTGATAAGCCGCTTGTAGGTGTTTTGACAGGCTCGGTTGCTTTTGTGAGAGGCGAATTTATACTCATTAAATCCGATAACCCGGCTTTTGAAAAATTTATCAGAATAGGTTCACATTCAAACTCACTCAAGGACGCAATATTGAAAATTACCGGCAAAAGGTACAGAATCGGCATTTTTAAAATCGATGACAGCAGCAGTGTGAAGGATAACGACCCTCTGGCGAACCTTATGAGCAAAATAAATAATTTTAATAAAAATTAGGAGGAAAAATATATGAAGGCAAGAATTCCGGGAGCCCCTCAGGGCAATATGATGCAGCAGCTGCAGGAGATGCAGGAGAATATCGTTCGTGTTACAGCAGAAATTGAGGCAACAGAATTCAGCTCGTCATCCGGCGGCGGGGCTGTTGAGGTTAACGTCAACGGCAAACATGAGATTCTTTCAATAAAAATGCAGCCGGAGGTTGTTGACCCCGAAGATATAGAAATGCTTCAGGATCTTCTTATCGCTTCAATCAATGAGGCTATAAGAAAGGCAAACGAAGCTATGGAATCAGGCATTCAAAAGGCCAAGGGCGGTCTTCAGATTCCCGGTATTTTATAATAATATATGGAACAGAAAATAGCACCGCTTGCAAGACTTATTGAACAATTTGAGCGTATGCCCGGAATAGGGCGGAAAAGTGCTCAGCGTATTGCGTTTTATGTTCTTGACATGAGTGAAAATGAAGCAAAAAACTTTGCTGATACAATAATGGAAGCACATGAAAAAATTCACCGCTGCAGCGTTTGCTGCGATTTGACAGATAAAGAAATATGCTCTATCTGCTCAAACTTTTCAAGAGATAACAGCATTATCTGTGTTGTTGAAGACTCAAGAGATGTTTTTGCAATTGAAAAAACGCATGAGTTTAACGGTCTTTATCATGTTCTTCACGGCGTAATTTCTCCATTAAATGGAATAGGTCCCGAAAATCTGACCGTCAAGGAGCTTTTTGCCCGACTCAAAGACGAAAATATAAAGGAAATTATCATGGCAACCAACCCCACTGTTGAGGGTGAGGCTACCGCTATGTATCTTTCGCGTCTTATCAAGCCGCTTGGCATTGATGTTTCAAGGCTTGCATACGGCATCCCTGTCGGGGCTGACCTTGAATATGCGGATGAGGTAACTCTTTCAAGGGCTCTTGAGGGGCGAAAAAAACTTTAACTTTTCCACATCTTTTAAGTTTTCAACACTAAATTTTTAACAGTTTTACCAACGCTTCATTTTACACTGTTAATAACTTTGAAATTTTCAGTTAATTTTAAACACAGGTTTTGGCTGATTTTATTTGAAATATATGGGATAGACGGTTTTTCCCCCGTTTTAACAGCCCCTACTAATACTACTATAATATATATATTATTTATTTATGATATGGGAGGATTTATATGAAATTCGTTTGCCAGACAAACCTATTGTCAGAGGCGTGCCAGAATGTGCAAAGGGCGGTTTCAACTAAAACCTCAATTCCTGCCGTTGAGGGAATTTTAATAAAGGCGTCCGCCGGAGAATTGATTCTGACGGGCTATGACCTTGAGCTTGGAATAAACACATCAATTAAGGCAAAAATTGATGATGGCGGTTCAATTATAATAAATGCAAGGGTTTTATGTGATATTTTAAGGCGTTTGCCTGCGGACACAGTCAGCTTTGAGTCTGACGAAAGATATGTTGCTGTTATCAGAAGCGGCGAGGCTAGGTATGAAATCATGGGTATGTCTGCAGAAGAATATCCGGAGCTTCCTTCTGTTACGGGAGGATTTCCTATCGTTCTCGAGCAGGGAATATTAAAAGATATGGTAAGGCAGACTATCTTTGCAGTCGCAATAAATGACAGCAAGATAGTACATACGGGAATAAAGTTTGAAATCAGTGAAAAGCTTATTAAGCTTATTGCCGTTGATGGCTTCAGGCTTGCAATAAGAAGTGAAGCAATTAATTACAGCGGTGAAGAGCTGACCTTTGTTGTGCCTTCAAAAACGCTTGCAGAGGTTATTAAGCTTATTAGCGATGATGAAGGCATGGTATCATTAGGAATAGGCAAGAGACATATTGTTTTTGAAATCGGCGAATACAGCATAATTTCAAGGCTTCTTGACGGCGATTTTTTGAATTACAAAACAGCTATACCTATTTCCAGCTCAACTAAGGTTAAGGTCAATGCCCGTGATTTTATTGAGAGTATTGAAAGAACGTCTCTCATTATTACAGATAAAATTAAAAGCCCTATAAGATGTGAAATTGACAACAATTCAATAAAGATTTCAAGTGTCACATCACTGGGAACAGCAAAAGATAAAATTAACTGCACAGCAGACGGTTTGCCGATAATTATCGGATTTAACAATAAATTTTTAATTGATGCTTTGAGAGCATGTGACACCGATGAAATTAAAATGAAACTCAACGGTCCCATATCTCCTATTCTGATTTTACCGCCTGAGGGCGACAAATTTCTTTACCTGATATTACCTGTGAGGCTGAAAAATGAAGATAAGGATTAACGCCAGAATTAAAGAAAAAGAGCGCAAATCTGTTTCAATAGACACGGATTTTATAAAGCTTGATTCTTTTTTGAAGCTTTGCAACGCGGCGCAGACAGGCGGTCACGCAAAAATCATTATTACCGGCGGTGAGGTCAAGGTCAACGGCGAGGTTTGCCTTCAGAGAGGAAAAAAGCTTCACAAGGGCGACACTGCCGAGTTTAACAATATTATTTATGAGATAAAATAAAAAATGAATGTTTTAAAATATTCATCATGTTCATACAGAAACCTTAAAGAGGTTGAGATTTGCCCGTCCGAGGGGATAAATGTTATTTATGGCGAAAACGGGCAGGGTAAAACCAATCTCATTGAAAGCATATGGCTTTTTACGGGCTGCCATAGCTTCAGAACGCACAGAGTAAATGAACTTATAGAAAACGGAAAGAATCAGGCGGATATTGTGCTTGATTTTTTTGCGTGCGAAAGAGTACAGCAGGCTGGAATAAAAATAGAAAATAAAAGAGAAGCTACTATTAACGGCATTGTGCAAAAAAGCCCCAGAGCGCTTCTGGGACGGTTTAATGCCGTTGTTTTTTCTCCCTCCACCCTTTCAATAATAAAAGACGGCCCTGCGGAGAGAAGAAAATTTCTTGACATTGCAATAAGCCTCACAAGACCCGTCTATGCGTCGCAGCTTTCAAAATATATAAAAATATTAGGGCAGAGAAACGCGCTGCTTAAACAGATAGCTGCCGGAAAAGCAGACGCCAATATGTTAATTCCCTGGGATGAACAGCTTGCCGTGACGGGTGCAAAAATCATTGATTACAGATTAAAATATATTGACCTCCTTTCGGATATTTCGGCTGAAATTTATGCGGGCATAGCTCAGGGAAAGGAAGAAATGAGCCTTTCATATATCCGCAACGTTAAGGATGAAAAATCAGATTTATCCGTTTCGCAGACGCTTTATGATACCCTTGAAAAAACGAGAATAAGCGATATAAAAAGGCTTACTACAGGCTTAGGTCCTCACAAGGATGACCTTGATATCAAAATCAACTCAATGTCTGCGAGAAGCTACGGCTCTCAGGGGCAGCAGCGCTCCTGCGCTTTAGCTTTGAAACTGGGCGAAGCTTCAGTTATAAGAAATCTGACAAACGAGCAGCCCGTCGCCCTCCTTGACGATGTTATGAGTGAGCTTGACTGCGGCAGGCAAAACTATCTTTTAAAATATCTTTATGACTGGCAGGTGTTCATAACCTGCTGTGACCCGTCGCATCTTATGCGACTTAACAGCGCAAAGGCGTTTGAAATTAAAAACGGCAGGGTAAAAGAAATTACTTAAAACGAGGTCTTATTATGTATTTGCATCTCGGGCAGGAAACCGTGATAACCTTTGGCGAAATTGTCGGGATTTTTGACCTCGACAATACCACTGTTTCGAAAACAACCAGAGATTATTTAAAAAAAGCCGAAAAAAATAAAGAGGTCGTAACGGTCAGCACGGAGCTGCCGAAATCGTTTATTGTTTGTACAAATAAGGAAAAAAAACAAAAGATTTATATTTCGCAAATATCCTCAACGACCCTGCTGAAAAGAACGGGATTTGTTCAGGGACTGTCGAATGTTTAACATTATTTAATTAATCCAGCTGAATTTCATCATTGCCGACTATTGAATCCGCAGTTGTTGAAACATTATTCGTTGACCCCGCGGAGCCGTTATCCCCTTTGCATCCCGCAAGAAATAGAATAAATGCAATTGAAAAACTTATCAGTATTATAAAAGACTTTTTCATACTTATTTCGCTCCCTTCACTATTGTTCACTGAATATATTCATCTATTCGACAAAACAAGGCTGTTTCAAAACGATTTTTTCAACCGTTATGAAACAGCCTATAATAATGCCTGAGATTTAAGATTATAATTTCACTTCTAAGATTTTTTCAAACAAATCGGTCATCAAATTATCGCGGTTGATATGATATACATAGCTGTACAGATGACGGGTGCGGTTAAAGCCGTAATGGTTATCATATTCGGGGATTGGCGCGTGCTCCAGAGAATATTTCATAAACCTGTTATTGTCGTTGACCAGCCATGCAACGGCGGTTACATCCCAGATAACGCGGCTCCACGGTTTGCCCTTGGCATAAGAGTCCGCCTCCTTGATAGTGTTTACGGCAAGGTAATCGGCACCGGGGTTTTTGCCCTCAAGAAATTCAACCAGCTCCGAACGCGTGACGCGGAACATTTCAACCACATCGGCGCAGGGCAGCTGCACGAGCGGCGCGCCGCAGCCGAAAACTATA
The DNA here is from genome assembly GCA_964491735.1 of uncultured Eubacteriales bacterium. Classification (GTDB taxonomy): domain Bacteria; phylum Bacillota; class Clostridia; order Oscillospirales; family Acutalibacteraceae; genus JAAZFZ01. The sequence goes on along the minus strand of CAZBHG010000041.1, from coordinate 5,392 downwards.
CGGGCGGCCGCCACATCCTGCTCCATGTTGAATTCGGCGGTGTCGGGAGCCTGCAGGCTATGGCCGCCCAGCCACACGATAACAATATTTTCTTTGATTGAAGGCTCGATAAGCAGTGCGGAGGCAACGTTGGTTATCGCGCCTATTGCAACCACATAGAGCGGATGTTCGGGCGAATACTCTTTTGCAAGCTTCACAAGGTGATTGGCGGCGTCGGACGCGACGGGTGTTTTTTCATCCGGAAGAAAAGACGCGGAGCCTCTAAACACAGGCACATCGCGGCGATTCATCAGCCCCATCACCTTATTGATTTCGTCATAACTTTTTAACATGCCGTCCTCGGGAGAGTTGGATTTTGAATTTAAAAACGGCGCGGCAAAAACCGCGGCAACCGAGATTTTTTGACTGCACCGCAGCAGATAAGCCAGAGCAAACTGGTCGTCGATTTCGTTGTAGGTATCGGTATCCAGAACCGCGTCTATTTTGCCTTTGGGCACCTGCAAATTTTTTATATATTGAGCCTCGGTCATAAAAACCATCCTTTCACAAAATAGAATTTGCTAAACCCGCGTTAAAAAAATGAATAGAGACAGAAAGCGAACCCTTCCGTCTCTATAAAATTAAATTATTTATTTTTATTCTTCCGCTGCAGCTGTGGCGGGGTCTGCGAAATCAAAACCGCTGTAAGAAATCGTATCCGTATAGATGAAGGAAAGGTCAACCATGCCGATTTGCGTAAGCTCGCCGGCGCCTGTAACCTGTGTTGTGATCTGTGCCGACTTTGTGTATGTGATGCTTGAAACCTCATCCGTCAGCCTGCTGACAACGCATTTAATTGTTGAGCCTGTTAAAAACTCGTCATAGTCGCTCACAGTCAGGTAATCCTTGGCCTTTTGGAATTCCGCAAGAACGTCGCTCTTATTCGTAAGCTCAAAATACTTGGCAGTCAGCGTTGTGACGTTTTTAGACGCCTCGTCTTTTAAAGTTATCAGAATTTCATAGTTATCATCGACCTGAGTGCATTGTGCGGAAAGAACATCGTCAAAAGAAACAGCGTCAGAATTGACATTGCCGGAAAGCTGATAGTATTCACTCAGCGCCTCGCCGTATGTATGGTCAGATTCTTCCTTGTTAAAAATCAAGCCCTTGATAGTCGGGATAGCATCTGCCAGAAGCTGATTGCTGCTTTTTGCTTCGGACACATCGCCTTTTTCCGACCAGCTGAATTTTGGTCTGACAGATTTAACATTCTTAACAAGAGAGTTGAAATAATTTACAATTTCGCCTGCTTCAACCGGAATATGGGTTTTGCTTTCGGAAACGCCCTCGGTCGTCGTAGTATCCTGTCTGCCCTCCCAGAATCCTTCCCACTTTGCCTCAAAGCTGTCCGAACAACCCGACAAAGCAAGCACAGAAGCGAAGGCCAGAAAAAGGGCAATTAATTTTTTTGTTTTTTTATACATAATTTATTTCTCCCCTTTAGCATAAAATTGCAATTTCAACAAATACCATAAGTCATATTAACATAATCGGTATATTATGTCAATATTCTTATAAGAGGGAGCGGATAAAATTATTTTTTAGCCGTAGCTAAAAATGACGCCCCCGTTACTGTGAACGGAAGCGTCATCATTTTTGGATTATTATTGCAAGCCCTTTTCAGCGAATAAAAATGTGGTTTCGAGAGCTATACTTAAACATGCCTCAATTGTTTTCGGCTCCAGATTATCCTCTGTGTCAAGCCTAGTGTGATAGTAGCGGGCGGGCGCGGGATCCATTGCGGCGAAGGTTGCGGCACTGAAGCCTGCCTGAGAAATTGCGGCGGCATCGGAAGAGCCAAAGAAAACGCTTTTCAACGGAAGCTCATAACCGGCATTTCTGCCGCCCTCCTGCAAAAGCGCGCACACCTGTGGATTGTTTTTGACCAGGCCGGTCATGTCACGGTTATAAACCGCCAGAAAATCAAAGTCACGCATCGTATCAAAGCCGATAAAGGTGGTCTCGACGGATTTAAGTTCCTCGGCATGAGCTTTTGCATATGCTTTCGCTCCTCTTAAACCTGCCTCCTCGCTGCCTGTGAGGACTATTCTTACCTCTGTGTTTTCAAACCTTATATTGTTATCGCCGAGAAATTTTGCAACAGCCATTGCAGTGAAGCAGCCGGAAAGATTGTCATTTGCACCCATTACTGTTCTTTTATAGTTGCAGAAAAACATTCCGCTGATAAGGAACGGACACCATGCAAGAAAAACATAACTCATAACCTTCAGGAAAGCGCTGTCCGTCACCTTTGTCATGAAATGCCCAGTCGCCATAGCTCCTATAAGAGAAACTGACGCAATAATAAAGCATGAGAAGCAAATAGCGATAACCGTAATGACGAGCTTGGGGCCGCCGAGATAAGTATAAATCCATTCATAAGCTGAGTCACAGTGACCCGAGAGGATTATTCTTTTTTTAAGCTCACCGGAAGGGTTGCGGATACCCACAACATTATGCGATACTTTCTTTTTATATACAAAATCCATATATTCTTTATAGAGAAGGAATTCAGTTATTGCATAGAAAAGGGAAAAAGCCGTCAGCACAAAGCCGATAATATAATATCCGAAGAAATTCAACACGGCAGAAAAAATCAGAAAAGTTGCCGCAACCTGAACCCAGCCCATAAAAGCCCTGGGCCTTACGGGAAAATCCTCCATCGCTGTCGTATCGCAGCATGTGTCAAGCTCCTGCTGCATTGCCTTCTGCGCGTTAATTTCACCATCGCTGCCAGGCTCTCTGGGACCGTAGGTTTTGCAGATTTTTTTAATGCCCCTCACTACGAAATTTGTATATTCGCGCAGCCTTGAGGGATAGTTTGGAATGCTTTCACTTGCTTTCATATGATATCTCCTCTTTCAAAAACATATTGACATGAAAAATCAATAGCTATAAAATAAAAACCGGTAAGTATATATGTAAAGGTCTGATCCTCATGAATTATTCAAATATTAAAGTTATTCTTGCGATAGTCCTTGTAGCAATAGTTGCAGGGTCTGTCGGCAGTTATATTGTCATAAAAAGAGGGGACGATGCTTTGCTTGACACCACCGTAAGCGTCACAAGCGAAGCTGTTGAGGCAACAACGCCGGATAAAGGAGAAACCGAGATTACACAAAGCAACACCACCGAAAAAACCGTAACAAAAAGCAGCGATGCTGCCGACGGAAACGATTATATGACAGCTTACGCTTACGCAGGGTTCGTTCCCGTTCTTGCAGATACTGACGGTAACGACTGGAACCTTTTGCTTGTGAACAGAAACTATATACTTCCGGAGGATTACAGCGTTGACCTTGCCGTTGCAGCTCCCGATTCAGGCAATGATTATAAGCTTGACGCAAGAGTTGCGCCGCACTACGCTGAAATGTATAATGCCGCAAAAGAGGACGGTGTAAATCTTGTTCCGCTTTCGGGTTTCAGAAGGATTTCAAAGCAAAAAGAGAATTTTGAGAATAAAATCAGTTATTATAAGGAGCTGGGTTACAGCAAGGCGCAGGCTACACAGCTCGCCGCGCAAATTATTCTGCCGCCCGGCACAAGTGAACACAACGCGGGTTTGGCGATGGATATATGCAGCCTTGATGTAAGCTTTGAAAACTCCGATGAATTTGCATGGCTTGAAGAAAATGCCGCCGATTACGGCTTTATTCTAAGATATGCCGAAGATAAAACGGACATCACAAAAATCACATACGAGCCCTGGCATTGGCGTTATGTCGGCGTTGAGGCGGCAAAAGCAATGAAAGCAAGCGGTCAATGCCTTGAGGAGTATCTGAACATCCTCAGTTAATCCTTGCTGTCGGAGTTTTGGAGATCCTCCCCGCCCTCGATGACGTTTTCTTTTTTCAACACGACAAAAACGGTTTTAAAGAGTATTTTAATATCAAACAGAAGACTTTGCTTATCTATATATTCTTTGTCAAGCTCTGTCTTTTTTTCAATTGAAAGGTTATCCCTGCCGTTTATCTGCGCCCAGCCGGTTATGCCGGGGCGGACGGAATAAATGGCATTTTTTATTCTCAATTCCCTGATTTCCTTTTCACTAGGAATCAGTGGACGGGGACCTACGAAGCTCATTGTGCCTTCAAGGATATTTAAAAGCTGCGGCAGCTCGTCAATGCTTGTCCTGCGCAGCCACCAGCCGCTGCGGGTTATCTGCGACGGTGCCTCGACAAGGTCTGACGTTGCAACATTTCTTGTCCCGTTCTTCATGGTTCGGAATTTTCTGACGTAAAACAGCTTGTTATCCTTCCCGACCCTTTCCTGCTTGAAAACGACCGGAAACCCATCGTCTATTGCCACTATAAGCGCGGCGACAAGAAAAATGGGCGAAAGAACCATAATAATAAATATACTGAAGATGATATCAAGGAGACGCTTCATTTTTCCACCCCGAAATTTAAAACTGCTTTCTAATTATACATTCATCAAATATACTTTTCAATCACAAAAATGGAAAAAAAAGACAGAAAATCCGAATATCAGTCGGATTTTCCTCCCCAAAAGATGTAGTCATCCACAAGAACCGCTCTTACGGGAGCTGCTTCAAGCCCGCCGAGCTTCAGAGGCGGAGCAATCAAAAAATAATTTCCCGGCTTTACCTGTGAGAGATTCAACCCCTCAAGGATAGAAATTCCCCTGCCCAGAAAAGCCTTGTGCGGTTTTATCTGCGCACCCGAACAGCCGACAGATAAACCGTCAATACCTATGAGCGTAATGCCCAGATAGGCGGTTTCTTCCGCGGCACTGTCCATAAACCAGGACTTGCCGCCGCTTTTGATAAGAAGGCGCTCGCATTTTTTCGGAAAATGGTTGTTAACCCATTCGCCCGTAATCGGACCTTCCCGAACT
>CAZBHG010000041.1:0-486 GCA_964491735.1 uncultured Eubacteriales bacterium | reverse complement strand
ACGGGCCTATAAAGTTTTCAAGCGGCACTTTATCTATGGAATCTCCGTCACTGATGAAGTGCAGCGGAGCATCCGCATGTGTGCCTGAATGAGAGCCGGAAAAAAAGGATGAAAGGTTGCATTCCTCAAGGTCGTCTATCCTCAACACGAATTCGGATGACGGAACAGGGTCCCCGGGATATACCCGTGCGGTCAAAAGGTCATTTGAGATGTCAATAATCTTCACAGTTCCCTCTCCTTTTCACCCGCTGTCAGAGGTATATAATTCCTACTTAACAAACCGCGTTTCGCAAACAAGGATTTGCGGGCGGGGATTAAATATTGTTTAAGGACTCCATTTTAAGAAACGCTGTTATGAAGCCGTCAATAGCACCATCCATCACAGCGTTGATGTTGCCGATTTCAAACCCTGTTCTGTGATCCTTCACAAGCGTATAAGGCATAAAGACATAGGAACGAATCTGGCTCCCCCAGCCGATTTCCTTC
>CAZBHG010000040.1:0-11613 GCA_964491735.1 uncultured Eubacteriales bacterium | reverse complement strand
CTCCTCATTGCCTATCATAACATCAATATGCTTTGCAATCTCCTTGTTTACCTGCTGTGCCTTTTCCTTGCCGCCGATATCCTTCCAGAGAGACGCGCGATAATTGAGGTCATATGAAACTGTTGTGCCATATTTTTTTGCCGCCTTGACAGCTTCAAGGACCACCTGAGCGGTTGTTTCGGAAAGTGCCGCAAAAATGCCGCCCGTATGAAGCCAGCGAACTCCGAGAGTGCCGAAAATATACTCCCAGTCAATATCACCCGCGCGAAGCTGAGAGGCAGCAGTATTCCCTCTGTCTGAAACGCCGACTGCGCCGCGGATGCCGAAGCCCCGCTCGGTGAAATTCAGACCGTTCCTGACTGTTCGGCCGATTCCGTCATACGGTATCCATTTCACCAACGAGGTATCCACACCGCCCTGAAGCATGAAATCCTCAAGCAGTCTGCCGACTTCATTGTCGGCAAATGCCGTAACTGCGGCAGTTCTAAGCCCGAAGCAGCGCCTCAGCCCCCTTGCGACATTGTACTCGCCGCCGCCCTCCCATGCGCGGAAGCTGCGCGCGGTTTTAATCCTCACGTCACCGGGGTCAAACCTCAGCATAATCTCGCCGAGTGAAATCATATCAAAAGCGCAGTCCTCTTGCCTTTTAAGTTTCAAATCCAATTTAAACACCGTCCATTTCCTGCATCAATGGGCAAACCTGATTTGAACATAACCCCACTGTCATTTCTAGTTTTTCTTTTAAACGCCGGAATATGCAGAAAAACCGCCGTCAACAGGAATAATAACTCCGGTAACAAAGCCGGAATACTCACTGTCGCAAAGGAAGATGAGAATGCCCGTCAAATCCTCTGGGACGCCGAAACGGCCAAGCGGAGTATGGGTGAGAATTTTATTTGAACGTGCCGTAAGTGAACCGTCTTCATTATATAGCAAAGCTTTGTTTTGGTTTGTCGAAAAGAATCCCGGCGCAATTGCGTTCACGCGGATTCCGACATCCGCAAAATGGACTGCCATAAACTGAGTGAAGTTTGAAACAGCGGCTTTCGCGGCGGAATATGCGGGTATCCTTGTCAGCGGACGGAAGGAATTCATTGAAGAAATGTTTATGATACAAGCATCCTTCCTGCCGACCATATCATACGCAAAAGCCTGCGTCGTAATAAGCGTACCCAGAAAATTGAGGTTGAATACAAACTCAATGCCCTTTGAATCAAGGTCAAAGAAGGTCTTTACTCCATCAGCTTTTTCTGTAATGTCTTTTAGCTCAAGTGTGTCCTTTGTGGTTGTGCCCTTGGGATTGTTGCCGCCCGCTCCGTTTATAAGAATATCGCAGACACCGAGCTTCTCCTTGACGGTTCTGTTTGCGTTTTCCATGCTTTCACGCTCAAGAACATTGCAGCCTATGGCGATTGCTTCGCCGCCGAAAGCTATAATTTCGTCCGCAACGGCCTGTGCCGCCTCTTCACGCAGGTCAAGAACCGCAACCCTTGCGCCCGAATGCGCCAAATCCTTTGCAAACCCGCTGCAGAGCACTCCGCCGCCGCCGGTTATAACAGCTACTTTGCCTTTTAAATTATCGTGTTTAATCATGTTTTACCTCCGAAATTTCTTTGCCCAAACCTATTTATATAAATCTTTTTTAAGCTAAGCAGATGTGAACGTATTAATTACGCCCACATCTGTTTTAAGCACTTTATCTGAAAGATGATGCCATGTCGGATGCCACTGTTTCCTCTACTTTGCCCTTGCCTTTTGATGCGGCAATTTTTTTCTGAAGCTCATCATAGTACAGGTTTTCGTCGAACGGAATCTCAACATCCTTGTTGAGCCAGGAGGAAAGGTGCGCTGCATTTGAGATTGTCAGGCCGTTGATGCCCTCCTCGCCCTTTGCAACAAGAGGCTCGCCCCTGAGGATGTTTGCGGCAAATGCGTTGATGACGCCGATATGCTGCTCGTTTTTGCCGTCCGTCTCAGCTTCAAAGGTTTCACCTTTTGGAGAGCCGAAGCCGTCAGGTGTGTTTGCAAGATGCTCCTTTGTTGAGCAGTCAAGCTTCAGCACTGTAAGTTTGTTGCCCTCGCAAACGATTTTTCCCCTGTCAAGAGTAATTTCAAGGCGGTTTGTGCCGGGCGCGTCGCCGGTTGACGTGATGAACACGCCCGTTGCGCCGTTTGGATATTCGGCATAGATTGTTACGTCATCCTCAACCTCAATGTCATGCCACTTGCCCTCATGGCAAACCGCACGGATTTTTGTGGGCATGCCGCAAATCCACTGCCATAGGTCAAGGTTATGCGGACACTGGTTGAGAAGAACTCCGCCGCCCTCACCCGACCATGTTGCACGCCATCCGCCGGAATTATAATAAGCCTGAGTCCTGTACCAATTGGTAATAAGCCAGTTGACGCGCTTGATTTCGCCGTATTCGCCGCTCTGAATCATTTCCCTGAGCTTGCGGTAAACATGGTTTGTGCGCTGATTGAACATAATTCCGAAGACCTTACCGCTCTTTGCGGCAGCCTCGTTCATCTCTCTGACCTGCTTTGTATAAACGCCCGCGGGCTTTTCAGTCATAACATGGAGACCCTTTTGCAGCGCATATATCGCAATGGGCGGGTGGAAATAATGTGGAGTCGCAATAATAACGGCATCGCACTCGCCGCTGTCTATAAGCTCCTCGGCAGAGTTAAAGCATTTGATTGTGGGGAGCAGCTCCACGGCCCTTTTAAGCTTTTCGGGGTTAACATCTGCCGCAGCGACTACTCTTGCTTCAACAAACTTGCCATTGCAGAAGTTTCTTATATGTGAGCTGCCCATATTGCCGGTGCCTATGACGCCAAGCTTAATCGGCTGAACTTTTTCGATAAGAGCCTTAATCGCATCGACGGCAGCCTTGAAGCTTGCCTCTTTACTCGGATACTTGAAGACATCGTCCTCAAGCTTTTTGATTGTTTCGCTGTGGGCCTCAAGCTTCTCAAGACCTGTGAAAACGGCAAGGTGAGGCTCAACGCAAAGCAGCCTCTCCCCTTCCTTTTTTGCAAAAATGCGCAGAATCTCTTCAAACTGACCGTCACCCATGCCTGCGGGAGTAACTGTTCCGTCGGAGCGGGCATCCTTGACGTGATGATAATCTATGTATTCATCGAGCATTTTATAAGCAGAAAGGGTTTCAACACCGCACTGAATATAATTTGCTGTGTCGAAAATACCGCCGAGCTTGTCGCCGACAGCTTTATGCAGCTCAAGGCAGCGCTCCGGTATATCGCCGAAAATGCCTTTTTCGTTCTCATGGCAGCAGCGGATGCCGAACTTGTTTGAATAGCTCGCCATCTCACCTACGCGGCGGAAAACCTCTTCCTTATATTCCTCATAGCTTTCGCCCTTGGTAAAATAAAAGCTGAAAATTCTGATATATTCCGCTTCAAGCACGTCCGCAACGGCTACGGTGTTTTTGAACTTCTCAAAATGAGGCTCAAACGGCTCCGTAATTTCAATTTTGCCGTAGGGTGAACCTATTGTTGCGACTTTGATGCCGCCGTCGTCAAGAATTTTTTTGAGCTCCTTCGCTTCCTCGACGCTGAATTCGGAAATGTTCCTGCCGTTCACGCCTCTGAGCTCAACGCGCGAAACGCCGTTTGCTTTGCAGGCTGATATCTGCTCTTTGATGTCAGACGCAGCTTCATCTGAAAAAGCAGATAAAATAAACTTTGCCATATAATATCCTCCAAATCAAATTTTTTGAGTGAAAGACCATAGCCAGCCTTTCCCTTATAAATTTACCAAATTATAATATCACATTATCGCAGGAAAATAAAGGGAATAATACAAAATATTATCATTTTTCATTAAAATTCAAACGGGTTGACATTATCTATAAATACAGGATTAATTCTGAAGCCGAAGCTGAAGCTTTTATCGGAAATGAACCTGTCGGGGTGATGAGCTGCGATTACTGTTTCTTCACTTATCGAGTTTATCCTCCAGTCGAGATTCACCACTGTTTCGTCCAAAGGGACAAGCTCGAAATCATGGGCGGTTTCGGTCAGCTGCTCGGCGGTAAAATGTGAAGCATTGAAGCAGAATGAATTGATTCCTTCGCCTGCGAACAGCAACCCGTGTCCGTCTGCGTTCCCGACAAATCCCCATTTTGTTTCAAAGTGCGAGGAGTTCTCCTGCGGGCGGATATAATGCTCGAAATTCTCACCCACATTTTTTTTGAACAGACCGAATTTTGCAGCCATGTATCTGTCAACATAGCTCTCAGTAAGTCCCCTGCCGAAATACTCCAAACGCTCATTGCCCCGAGGCATGATAAGCTCAAGACCGATTCTCGGCATTGCGGGCGCGTTGTCACGGATTTTGCCGTTCACTCTTATTGAGACCCCGACGCTTGAATTAAATGTATATTCAACCTCAGCCCTCATAACGGGAGGTGCTGACGGGCCGCTGAGTGAAATTTCCGTCAGAATCCTTATCTCATCCCCGCTCTGCTGTGAAATAACCGCGCTGTATGTTTTCTGGGCGATATGGTCAAGCCTCTCCTCCCTCCAGCGGCAAACCAGACTTCTGTTATAATTCGGCGCTCTCCAGAGCTTGAACTTCATCGGCTCTGCAATCAGCTCTTTGCCGCAGTGTCTGATTGAATCGAGTCTGCCGCAGACGGTGTCAAAACAATAAGCTGTTTCACCGCAGTTTATAAAAATATATCTGCCTTCGTTTTTTATCGTTAACGGCTTTCCTTCGGACTCGGGCGCTGCCGGCTCCTTTGTTTCGATTTTGAACTGCTCAAAGCCTGTTTCAAAGCCTTCCTGCGCCCACGGTGTTTTTGTGTTGTGCACAAAGCTCAGCGTAAGATAACATTCGCCGTAAAACCGGGCTTTCTTTTCTTCAAAAAGCTTATATTCCCGGCTTTCATTCGGCTCGATATCCAGTGAATCAATTGAACCGTTGAGGACGGTTTTTCCGTTGCATTCGACTTTCCACAAAACAGATATATCTGTGAGCCTTTCAAATTTTCTGCGGCTCTTTATTTTTACATTTCTGCCGTCATATTCGGCGCAGTACTGCTGATAGACTCGCTTCATATCGTAATATCCGGGTCTTAGTGTGCGGTCAGGGTAGACAAGGCCGTCAAGGCAGCATATGCCGTCATTGGGATAATCGCCGAAATCACCGCCGTAATAATAGCGGGGCTTTCCGTTTTCATCCGGAACATTGACAGCGTGGTCGCAGAACTCCCAGATGCATCCGCCGAAAAAGCTGTCGTATTTTTCGACAAGCTCCCAGTAGTCATACACATCGCCCGTCGACATTGAGTCCACATATTCGCACAGAAAAAACGGCTTATTGTATTTCGGGTCTTCAAGGTATTTTTTTATGTAATCAACATCCGCATACATCCTGCTTTCTACATCCGAAATGTCAGCGAAATTTTCGCCTTCGGGAACAGCCTTGAACTCAAGATGAGAGTTTTCGTAATGTATAAGCGCGTCGGCATCCCTGCCCCTTATATACTCTGCCATTGCCCTGTGATTTTTGCCGATGCCCGACTCGTTGCCGAGCGACCACATCACGATGCAGCCGCGGTTTTTGTCCCGCTCAAACAGACGGGCGGCACGGTCGACATATGCTTCCCTCCATTCGGGGATTGTCGAAAGCATGGACCATCTGTTCCAATCCCACTCTCCGGGATATTCAAAGCCCATGCCGTGGGTTTCAAGATCCGCTTCGTCCACAACCATAAAGCCAAGCTCGTCGCAAAGCTCCAAAAATCTCGGGTCGTTCGGATAGTGCGAAGTCCTTATGGTGTTGCAGTTTGCACGCTTCAAAAGATAAAGGTCGTTTTTCATATGCTCAAACGGCACCGCGTGGCCGAACTCCGGGTGAGAATCGTGGCGGTTGATTCCCCTTGCCTTTGTTTTTCTTCCGTTAATCAGGACAACGGAATTTTTTATTTCAAACCTTCTGACTGCAAGCCTGAAGAGGATACATTCATCGCCGACAGTCACAAAAAGCTTATAAAGGCAGGGCTTTTCATCGCTCCATAACAGCGGATTTTCAACAGGGATTGAAAAACTGTTTTTATTTGAATTCCATGAGCCTGCGTCTGTTCCGTCGGGCGAAATGAGCGAAATTTTTATCGGTGCTTCGTCGGAAAGCGACGCTTCAATTTTTATATCGGCGTGCGAAAAATCATTGCTTAAAACAGACTTGATGAAAATATCCCTGAGATAAATCTCCGACCTCGCAAGAATATAGACCTCGCGGAAAATGCCGGAAAATCTGAAACAGTCCTGGTCCTCAAGGTAGCTGCCGTCACTCCATTTGACGACAACAATGGCAAGTCTGTTCTGCCCCGCTTTGGCAAAGCGGCTGATATTGAATTCGCTCGTCGAGTGACTGACCTGACTGTAGCCTACAAACTCGCCGTTGAGCCAAACATAAAACGCGGAGTCAACTCCCTCAAAATTCAGGAAAAGCTCCCTCTGCGCAAAACCGTCTTCAAGATTAAAATCTCTGAAATAAACCCCGCAGGGATTTTCGTCCGGAACGTGGGGAGGGTCAGTCGGGAAAGGATATTCAAGGTTTGAGTACATCGGCCTGTCATAGTCCCTCTGCGTATACATCTGCCAGCTTTTTGGCACCTCGATTTTGTCACAGCCGGACGTACTGAAATGCTGTGAAATTATTTCGTCCTCAACATCTTCAAAGCTCCTGTAAAATCTGAAATCCCATTCCCCGCAAAGGCTCTTGAAATAAGGGGAAAGCTCCCTGCTGTTCACGGCATTTTCCTTCGACTCAAACGGAATAAAATATGCTCTGGGCGGCTCAGCTCCGACATGGAGATGCTCAAGGCTCTTGTGAAAAGCTTTAATTTTCATATCATTCCCTCCGGTAATCAGGTTTTCTTTCTAAGGGAATTATATAATGCCTGCCGAAGATAAGCAAGGATAATTTGAGCTAATCTCTTGACAAAACCCGCGTTATAATCTAGTATGAAATTAATCATTTTAAGACAAACGGGAGATTTTTTATGGATTATCAGTCGCTTTCCCAAAAGGCGCTAAAGCTTATGAAGCTTACATCTTTGATTACGCTCGCAATATTTCTCATTCTGCCCGCAATTATCGCCTGCATTGCTTTGTTCACCAACGGCTATCGGCTTTTGGCAATACTCATACCGATAGCTGCACTTGCTTTGAGCCTCGCTTATTATTTTATTGTGCCGCCCATCAGATTCAGGCGTTATAAATATCTTATTTCGGCTGACAGGATTGAAATTATAGAGGGCATTTTCTGGGTCAGAAAAACAATAGTTCCGATTGACAGGATTCATCAGATTGATGTTCTAAGAGGCCCGCTTGACAATATCTACGGCGTTGCAAAGGTCAATGTCACAACGGCAGGCTCGTCGGCTACATTCCGTTTTCTTGAGCTTGAAAAGGCGGACGAAATCGCCCTGCATCTCAACAACGCCATAACAAACGCTATAAATAAAACAAAAGGGGCGCAGAACAATGTTTAACGCCCCGACACGCAACCATATTTCAATTATTATTGAAAGGCTGGGCTTTATTATTGCCCTGCTCGCATTTAATGTTATCAGCAACGTGTCAAATTCGCCTGAAAAAATTTTTTCAGTTGAATACTGGCGGTCTGTCTGGGCAAACGCAGCGGGGGCAGGGGATTTTATCGCCGCGCTTTCCGGCTTTGCTTTTATATTAATTTGCGGCGTTGTTCTGTTTATATCGTTCCTTATCTGGAGAAAAACATTTTTCTATATTGATGGAGCGGATTTCGTTTTTGAAAAGCGGACGATTTTTAAGAAAAATTCAAGGCTTGCTATCGTGAACATTTCCACCGTCAACATTGAGCGGAATGTCTTTGAGCGCCTTGTCGGCACCGCAAAGGTGAAGCTTGACCTAAATTCCGCAAAAACGTCGGAGAGAACCGATTTTACTTTTGTCCTTAAAGCTCCGCTTGCGCAAATTCTGCAGGAGGAGCTGATTAATAAAAAGCAGGGTCTGCTGGATTCGGGGAATACGGCGGCGGTAAATACAAATCAGTTTGCACAGCCCTTGCCCGCCAATGAACAGAAGCAGGAAACGGTCTTCTCCAGCCCTTCATCGACTATGCGCTCCCGCTCATTCAGGGAGCGTGCGCCATTTTTGCTCTCATAGCGCCTCTTTTCTCTCAGGGGCTTGATGCTCAATCTGTTTCGTCAATTATCTTCGGGGTAGGGTTTATGATTGTCTGCGGCATTTTCGCAGTTATATATTCATGCCTTAATCTTATGGGCTACAGGGTCGAAATGGACTCGAAAAATGTTTATATAAGCTGCGGAGTACTCAAAAAAACGTCATACAGCTTCGAACACAGCAAAATTAATGGCGTGTTTCTCAAGCGTCCTCTTCTCGCAAGGATTTTCGGGCTTTGCTCGATTGAAGTCGCAGTTGTCGGTTTCGGCAACGAAAACAAAGAGGTTCCCCAGCTTTGCCTGCTTGTAAACAACATAAAAGCGCAGGAAATTCTAAACCGCTGCGCCCGTGATTTTCTGTGTGAAGGGCAGGAGCAAAAATCCCATAAATCCGCATATCTGATGGCTTTCATAAAGGTTATTGTTTTTATGGTGCTTCTGGTGATGGGGATTACGGTGGTTTTGGCGACTGATGGCACTATACTTAATGCTGCAATATACTGGATTTTTGCTTTGGCTTTTTTTGTCTGCACTTTATTTGCCGGATATATGAGCTGCAAAACAAAATCAATCTCGTTTGACGGGCGGATTCTTAAATATTCAAAGGGGATTTTTTCAAAACAGACCTCCCTGTTCAAATACGGCGACATTCAGGGAACAGTCGTAAAGACAAACCCGATAACTCATAGGCTCGGCTCTGCAAGGATGAGCTTCAATATCCTTTCGGGGCTTAAACAGCGCAAGCATATGACCGGATATTTTGAAACAGGCATATTTGAGCAAATAATCAAAGCTGTGGTAGGCGCTGAAGATACGTCATCTTTGAGGTTTTAGATTTTATCAAATATATTGTATGGCGGGGGATTTGCCCCCGCCATACAATATATTGCGCTTTTTGCTTCTCCAATAATATTGACAGCCGTAAATATAGGTAATATAATTTTCAGCGGAATAAATGAATTGAATTACAAAGGATGATGGAAATGGAATTGAAAACACCTCTATATGACATGCACGTCAAATACGGCGGCAAAATCGTACCGTTCGCCGGCTATCTTCTTCCCGTACAATACGGCACGGGCATCACCGCAGAGCACATGGCAGTGCGCACACAGGTCGGTATGTTTGACGTTTCTCATATGGGTGAGGTTACTCTTGAGGGCAAGGACGCCCTCAAAAATGTTCAGAACCTTGTTGTCAACAACTGCGAGGGCATGTACGACGGTCAGGTCAGGTACAGCCCGATGTGCAACGAAAACGGCGGCGTTGTCGACGACCTGCTTGTCTACCGCAAGGGCGAAAATTCATATCTGATTGTCGTAAATGCCGCAAACCATGACAAGGACGTTGCATGGATGAAAAGCCACATAAGCGGCGACGTTGAGTTTAAGGATATTTCAGCAGATATTTCTCAGATTGCTCTGCAGGGTCCTTTCGCAAAGAATGTGCTGTTAAAGCTTGTTGACGAGAGCCTTCTGCCCGTAAAATATTACAGCTTCGTTGAAAACATTGATATTGACTCGATACCCTGCCTTGTCTCAAAGACAGGCTATACGGGCGAAAACGGCTATGAATTATACATAAAAAATCAGTATGCCGCTGACCTTTGGGAAAAGCTCATGGAGGCGGGCAGTGAATTCGGGCTTATCCCCTGCGGACTTGGCTCAAGGGACACTCTTCGCCTTGAGGCGGCAATGCCCCTCTACGGCCATGAGATGAATGATGAAATCACTCCCCTTGAAACCGGGCTTAAATTCTTCACAAAGCTTGACAAGCCCGACTTTATCGGCAAAGCCGCTATCGTTGCGAAGGGCGCGCCGAAAATCAAGCGTATCGGTCTTGAACTTACCGAGCGCGGCATTGCGCGCGAACACTGCAAGGTCTTTTGCGGAGAAAAGGAAATCGGCATCACCACCTCAGGCACGATGTGTCCGTATATCAAAAAAGCGGTCGCAATGGCACTTGTCGATATTGACAGCGTGAACGAGGGTGATACCGTTTCAATTGATGTCAGAGGTAAAATGCTTGCGGCTAAAGTCGTTGGACTACCTTTCTACAAAAAAGCATAAACATTTATGAACCCTTGTCTGCATGATATAAAATTAAGTTAAGTGAGAGTAATTTTATGGATACGAAATTGCGTCTTGCGGGAGTGATTAAGGAGTCGGTCGTAGACGGGCCGGGCTGGCGTTTCGTTGTCTTTTCGCAGGGCTGCCCTCACAACTGCGAGGGCTGTCATAATCCTCAGACGCATGACCCGGACGCCGGCTATGACTCAACCGTCGGCAATATTATCAGCGAGGTCAAAAAAAATCCACTGCTCAAGGGCATTACGCTTAGCGGCGGAGACCCCTTCTGGCAGGCGCTTGCTTTTTCCGTGCTTGCGAAAGAGGCGCATGAGCTGGGGCTTGATGTAATAACCTACACGGGCTGGACATTCGAGCAGATTCTTGCAGGTCTGAACACCCATGAGGGCTGGCGCGAGCTTCTTGAGGAGAGCGACTGGCTCGTTGACGGCAGGTTTATTCTGAATCAAAGGACTTTGAGCCTTCCGTTCAGAGGCTCAAAAAATCAGAGAATTATCGCTGTCAAAAAATCGCTCAAAGCGGGAAAAGCGGTTGAAGTCGAGCTGTGATTTCAGTCAAATAATATTTAATAGCATCTGTCTGTTATATTGAAGGGGCGCCGCTTTGCGGCGCCCCTTTAGCTGTAAATATAATTTGCAATTCTATCGGCAACTTCCTCAGCTGTCAGAGTGTCCGTATTGATTTTAACGCTGTTGATTTTATCGTAAAGCGGCAATCTGGGCAGACTGCGCTCAATCACATCGGCAGCCCGCAGGCCGCTTTGCACGTCACGCATAAGCCGCCCTTCAAGAACAGCGGGCGCGCAGACAAGTGAATAATTAAAAAATCTGTATTCTCTGTCACCCAGCCTTGAAAGCAGGGTGTCAATAATATCTTGCTCGTGCATGACCCATGTAAAAACGATGTTTTCAAATTCGGTGCAGTCAAGAAAACTACACAGCAAATGAGAAATATTGTCAAGCACCATTAATTTGGTTTCCTCGTTTACTACAAACGGCTGCATGTCCCAGCACCAATCACCGTCAAGATAAACGCATTTATTAAGCCTCTTTTTCAGTTTCTGACCGACCGCCGTTTTCCCGACGCCCATAGTGCCGCCGATAAAGATAAGGTTTTTAGCTGTGTTTCCCATACCTTAATCCCGCTTCCTGTTCTTTTTGTCCGTAGCATCCAGTGATGAGCCCAGAGCAATGCCAATTGCTATACCAATGCACATCCCGACAGCTATATTGTCAAGGGCTGTGCCGAAGCATAACCCAATGCTTATTCCAAGGCACATATAGATTGACATCCAAGCGGTTGACGGTTTTTCAAGCTCAAAAAGCAAA
>CAZBHG010000039.1:4662-11965 GCA_964491735.1 uncultured Eubacteriales bacterium | reverse complement strand
TGACAGCTCCCTCATCAGAGGGAGCCAATTAAAACAAATGCGCATTATGAGCATAACCTGTACACAACAATATCCGCCGAAAAGAATGATGATTTTTTCGGCGGGTATAATGTTTTTATTAATATACTTCCTTATGGAGCTTACCCTTTATCGTCCGCTTTCCTCGCAAGCTCCATGGGCAGCTTTGTGTCGCTCATACCGGTCATGTACAATCCGTACCGCAGGCAGCATTGTTTATAATACGGCCAGACATATGCGGCGGGGAATATCAGGACGCAAAGCATGAACCACGGCAAAAAACTCAGCTTAAATAGAAATATTTTTAGGCACTGCCCTTCTGTTTGGGCGGTGCTTTTTTTAATTGAATATATAATGCCGGTGCGGGGGTTTTTCGCAAGATTGAGGGATGACAGAAAATACCTCTGGGATGCAATCAGGAAGAAAACCGACCCGATAAGAATTGCAGCCGAGCCGCTGCACAGCAGGGCGATAAGGAGGTTTACCTCAATTGTGTTTTTTGTAAGCATAACCCAGCAAACAGTGAATAATATCAGACCCGGAGAAAGAAAAACAAATGCCCACATAAGCCTTAATAAAGTCAGACAGCACCAGAACCTTGCGCTTTTAAAAGCGTTGGAGGGCTTGTACCAGAACAGGATTCTTGACGCTTTCGGTTTTTTTCCGCCGGCGGTGCTTAAAAACCATGCCTCGCGCCCCGTCCTCAAGGGCGTAAGCAGGAGAATGGCGCAGACAAGGAAAATTACGGCGAGTATCAGCTTTATGACAGCGGGCAGATACGCCCATTTTGAAAGCAGGGCGGAATTTATGCTGTCCATTTCAAGCAAAAACTGCGTACCCGTACATATGCCGCCGCAAATGCTCGCGGCAACAAGGCTGATAAACATCAAAAAAATTGAATTTAGGTTGCTGCCTGCCAGCAGATATTTGCTTTGCAGCTTCAGATGACCGATTTTCATTTAACCACCCTCTCAACTGTATTTTGCCATCTTTTGGAGTGTTGTATACGTTTTGAGCATTAATTAAAGAAAAAAAATCAGGTGCCGGATGACAGAATCCGGCACAAACGATAATATAATTAAACAAAAGTTAATAAATTGTTAAGAAATATATTTAAGTGTTGCATAATTAAATTAAAGATGATATTATATAAACGCGACAAGAATAAATATAATAATGTTTAACAAGCCAATTCGGGAATTTTTTTCTCCTCCGTGGAACGCATTGTATGTCAACAGCATACAATGCGTTTCTCAATTTCAGGTCAAGGGAGGCTCAGCAATATCAGACTGTTCAGGCTTTTTTTCACAAATTAATAATGCCCGCACGACAGCATCGCTGCCGTACCTGTCCCTGATGGTTTCGACGCTCTTTTCAAGCTTCTCAAGCTGTTCAAGCTTTTCATAATCATACCCGAATGTAAGCTGGCAGCTGTCGTCCTCACTGACAAGCTCACAGGCTCTTATTCCGACTGAGCGGACGGGGCGCCTCCAGTCCCAGTGACGGGTGAAAAGCTCCATGCCCGTATAGGTCAGAACAGAAGCCAGCCTTGTCGGCATGGAGAGCCTTTGCTGATGCTCCTGAATATTGAGCAGGGAGTCGCGGATTGTTATCTGAATTGTCCCCGCCATAGCCTTATTTTCGCGCAGGGAATGCATGACGCTCTCCGAAAGGGCGAAAAAGACCTTTTTGACATCGTTGTTGTTCTGCAAATCCGTTTTTCCGGTTATGCTCCTGCCGATGCTCTTTGCGGGCGGGTGCTCCGAATCTTTTAATATAGGGGAGTTGTCAAGCCCGTTTGCATACTGCCAGAGCATCTGCCCGTGCTTGCCCAGAGCCGCCGACAGAACATTTGCCGGAGTTTTTGCAATATCGCCGATTGTGAATATGCCGAGAGCGCGAAGGGCTTTTTCCGTGCTGTGCCCGACGCCGAGGATTTCGTTTGCTTTGAGACCCCATGCCCGTTCCTTAAAATTTGACCTGTCAAGCACGGTGACTGCGTCGGGCTTTTTCATGTCACTGCCGAGCTTTGCGAAAACCTTATTGAAGCTCACGCCGACCGAAATTGTGACCCCCAACTCCTTTTTAACGGTGCGGCGGATTTCATTTGCAATTTTTTCACCGCTGCCGAAAAGTGACTGACTATCCGTTACATCGAGCCAGCATTCGTCAATTCCCATTGACTCAATAATGTTGGTGAAGCGCTCATATATCTCCCTCGCCCGCCTTGAAAATTCAAGATACCTGTCATAATGGGGCGGGATGATGACAAGTTTCGGGCATTTGAGCTGCGCCTGCCATACCGCTTCGGCGGTTTTAACCCCAAAGCTTTTAGCAATCTCGTTTTTTGCAAGCACAATGCCGTGACGGCTTTCAACGCTGCCGCATACGGCAACAGGAAGCCCCGCCAAATCCTTTCTGAAAAGGCATTCGACGGAGGCAAAAAAGTTATTCAAATCACAGTGCAGAATCACCCTGTCGCCCAACTTCGCTCACTCCATAGAACATTTGTTCATATTATAGAACATACGTTCGGAGAAGTCAATGGGGATTTGTGGAAATATATTGACAATTCAGATAAAATATTATATTTATATATGGAGGTATCTAATGATAAGCATAGAACTCAGAAATGATATATTTCTGAGAAATTAAGGAGATTAGTTATGAAAAACGGAATTGAAATAATTACAAAAGAAGATTATGAGAAAATGAAAATTCTCAATTCTTGTGAAGATACATTTTATGTAACTATAGATGGAGAACGAATTCAATCATGGGAAGATTACTGGAATACAGTTTCAAAAGAATTTCGGTTTCCCGAACTTCCAAAACTTTGGAAGCCTGATAATCATAGCTATTATGATTTTATGACTGACCTTGAATGGATTGAAAAGGATAAATTTGTACTTGAAATAAATAACTATGAGCAATTTCTAAGAAATGATGATGCTTTAAAAACGCAAATCATAAATAATTTCAGAAATTATCTTCTGCCTTTCTGGGAAGAAGAAGTTGAACGAACAGTGGTGGGTGGTAAAAGAAAATCCTTTATTGTATATCTTGTTCAATCCTGAAAGGTGAAGAACATAATGCGGCGGGAGCGTTGAACTGCTCCCGCCGCTCGTGTATGCACTACAAAATATACCCCTTCATCGTTTCCAGCAGTCTAATGTCGCAAATGACCTCCATATAAAGACCGTCGTCGCGGTATTCCTCGCGGATAACCACTCCGTCCCGCCTTAAAGCTGCGGCGTCGGAGCCTTTGGCATAAGGGATAAGAAGCTCGACTCTCTTCCTTGTCGGCGGGAGTTCTTTCGCAATAGTTTCAAGCAGTTTATCAAGACCTTCGCCCCTTAGCGCGGAAATCATAACATTATTGCCGATTGTCGGCAGCCCGAATACATCCCCCGTGAGGTCGCATTTATTCAAGACGGAAATGACGGGCTTGTCCTGACAGCCAAGCTCCGTCAGCAGCTTGTTTGTGACCTCAAGATGCTGCAGACATTCAGAATAACGTCGGCGGAGGCGGCCTCCTCAAGAGTTGATTTGAACGCCTCGACAAGGTGGTGAGGCAATCGCCTGATAAGCCCAACGGTGTCGATAAGCATAACGCTCCTGCCGTCGGGCAGAATAAGAGCTCTTGATGTCGGGTCAAGGGTTGCAAAGAGCTTGTCCTCAACAAGAACGCCTGCGTTTGTCAGCGCATTCATCAATGTTGACTTGCCCGCGTTTGTGTAGCCGACGATTGCGACGGTTTCAACACCGTCCTTTGCTCTGCGCTCTCTGAGCAGGTCACGGCGGCTTTTGAGGGCTTTAAGCTCCTCCTCAAGTGAATTTATCCTTCTTCTGATGTGACGGCGGTCACTTTCCAGCTTTGATTCGCCGGGGCCTCTTGTGCCGATTCCGCCGCCGAGGCGTGACAATTGAGTACCCTTGCCCGTGAGGCGGGGCAGGGAATATTTCACCTGCGCAAGCTCTACCTGAAGCTTGCCCTCTCCGCTTTTTGCCCTTGCGGCAAAGATATCGAGGATAAGCGTGGTGCGGTCAACCACACGGACATCCGTTATGTCCTCAATATTTCTGAGCTGTGAGGGGGAAAGCTCACTGTCAAAAATGAGCAGGTCAATATCATTGTCCTCGCAGAAAATCTTCAGCTCTTCAAGCCGCCCCGAGCCGAGATAGGTCGCGGCGTTCGGCTTTTCTCTTTTCTGAATGACTTTTGCGACAACCTGCGCTCCGGCCGTTTCAGCCAGCTCACCAAGCTCGCTTATTGATGAATCAACGTCATACTCTCCCGAGTCAACGTCCACAAGTACGGCACGCTCCGGCGCCTGAGAATTTTCATAAAATTGCTTTTTCTCCGGGCGCGGCTCTTCATCGTTATTAATCAGTTTAAGTTCGTCATCCATTTATAATTATTCTCCGAATTTTAAAGTGTTTTTCCCGGAATTCAAGGGGATTTCCTTATTATCATAGCAAAGCGCGGCATTCACTCCGGCAGGAATTTTCGTTTCAATTTCGGTTTTGCCGCCCTGCCTTTTTATGCTCACAAAAATTTTTCCGTTCTTTGTAGTGATGTGACCTCTGACATTTTCAAGCCCCGTTATCTTCGCGGGCGATATAATAATATTGTCGTATTTTACGCAGCCTTCAGTCTGCTTTATGCCGAGTATCTCCGTGAAAAGATAGCTTATGACTGCGCCGAACATCGGGTGGCTGTGCGATTTCTTTCCGTCCCAATACTCCCACAGAGTTGTTGCTCCCCGCTCCATGATTGAATTGAACGAAACGTTTCCTTTTGAAGTCAGCAGGTCAAACGCAAGCTGGGGATATCCTTTTTCAAAAAGTACCCTTGTAAGAATATCTGTGCCGAAAATGCCCGTATCATACATTTTTGATTGGCTGTATTTTTTGACCATCGCTTCAAAAGTCTTTTCGCTCCCAAGCCCAAGGTCAACCGCAAAGGCGTTTGCGCCCTGAATATTATCGGCAAAAAGCCCGTTTTTCGGATTAAAATATTTATCCGTAACGGCTTTTATTTTAATCTCCGCCGTTTTGC
This sequence comes from uncultured Eubacteriales bacterium, assembly GCA_964491735.1. Lineage (GTDB taxonomy): Bacteria > Bacillota > Clostridia > Oscillospirales > Acutalibacteraceae > JAAZFZ01. Next base: position 6,885 of record CAZBHG010000039.1, on the reverse strand, counting down.
GAAGAGACGGAATTATATCCTCCCGCCCGATGATTTTTGCAATTTCTGCGGCTTCATTCAGAGATTTGATATAAAAATAGTTGTTTACAAACGGCTCGGGGATTACAATTTTGTCGGGCGTACACCAGTCACCAAGGCACCACGACCACGGCTCGTCGCTTATTACAAGGTCGTCTTCGCTGTGCGCCTCAAGATATTCGAAATATCTGAGCATTTTGGGGAAGAATTCTTCAAGCACCTTTTTGTCGCCGTAGTTATTATAATATACATAGGGGACATGAACGACAGCGCAACCCCAGCCGCCCGGGCCTCCGCCCGAATTAACATAAGGCGCGGTATACTGAACATGACCTGTCACCTTATCCTGACAGTCGCTGATATCCGCAAGCCATTTTTTATAGAAGCTCTCGCCGTCAATAGTAAGTATTGCGGCGTCACAAGCGAGCTGACCGTCGCCTGTATAGCCCCGCCCTTCTCTGTGCGGACAGTCTGAGGGGATGGAGCAGTGCATGTTTGAAAGCTGAGTTCTCACAAACGAATTATAAAGCCAGTTTAGCACCTTGCTGTCGCTTTCAAATGAGGATGTAACCTCAACATCGGAATGGATAACTGCGCAGCCGACGACCTCGGCGCTGTTCGGCACTGAAAAATACCTGAACGCCTGCCACATGAAATGAGGATGACATTCACGCTCCCTGCCGTCACATATATAAATATCCTCATGCTCCCTGCCCATCGTAGAGGTGTCAAGGCTTTTTGTAGGTTTAAGCTCTTCACTGTAATTTATAGTAATTTTTTTATTTTTTGCCGCGGGCAGTTTTATTATCGGCCAGCCTGTTATATTTTCGCCAACATCGTAAACGCTGAAAAATTTAAACCTCTTGACAAGCTTTGGCTCAATATGGCGGATGACCTTATCTGTCGGGCAGTCCTGAATATATAATTCATCACAGGGTGCAGGTATGACCTCAACATTTTCCCAGCCGGAAAAGTCAAAGCTGTCGTCAAGCCAATCACTGATTTCAAGGCGGTAATCATGGATTTCTCCGTGCATTATGCTGCTGTCGGTTATGTAGCTCTGCTTCCATTTAAGATTTCCGTCAGAATAAGCAAAGGACTTTTCGCCTTTATTGTCAGTCATCTCAATGCTGTAACATAGCGTTGCCCTTGTGCCGTACTCCCACTTTTCGAACCATCCGCCGCCGAGCAGAACACCGACGGAATTTTTGCCTGATTTTATATATTCGGAAATATCGTACCTTAGGCAATATATTCTGTGCGAAACATTAACGGTTATCTGCCGGTCACCTTCGTGTATGGGATGCTCGCAATAATCCGACCAGACGGGGACGAATAAATCCCCGCTCACACGCCTGCCGTTTATATACAGCTCAAAAAAACCGAGACCGCAGATTGTAATCTCTGCAGCTTCGGCGTTTTCGGCGAAAAACTCACCCCTGATATACGGCTGAAAGCACCCTTCTGCGGGCGCTGCCCATAGGGCATTTTTAAAAACATCCTGTTTCATTATATTTTATTATCTCCTAAAAACCGTTTGGGTTTTGCTCCTGCCAGCGCCAAGCGTCCTCACACATCTCGGCAATGTCATGCTGCGCTTCCCAGCCCAGCTCACGCTTTGCCTTTGACGGGTCGGAATAGCATTTCGCAATATCGCCTTCGCGCCTTGACCCGATGACATAATTAATCTTTTTCCCCGAAGCCTTTTCAAATGCTTTGACTATGTCAAGCACGCTGTAGCCCTTGCCTGTACCGAGGTTGAAAATGTCAACGCCGCTGCCCCTGAGCAGCTTTTCGAGAGCCTTGACGTGACCTTTTGCCAAGTCAACGACATGGATATAGTCGCGCACTCCTGTGCCGTCAGGCGTGTCATAATCGTTGCCGAAAATGCGAAGCTGTGGCAGCCTGCCGACAGCGACCTGCGAAACATAGGGCAAAAGATTGTTGGGTATACCGTTCGGGTTTTCGCCAATTCTGCCGCTTTTGTGTGCGCCTATCGGGTTAAAATAGCGCAGAATGGAAACACCCCATTCATTGTCGGAAAGATAAAGATCCTGCAGAATTCTTTCTATAAACAGCTTTGTTGTTCCGTAGGGATTTGTTGTGCCGCCGACTGTCATATCTTCACGCAGGGGTGAAATATTCTGAGAGCCGTAAACCGTTGCGGAGGAGCTGAAAACAATTTTTTTGCACCCGTTGTTTTTC
>CAZBHG010000039.1:0-4652 GCA_964491735.1 uncultured Eubacteriales bacterium | reverse complement strand
GCCTCACACAAAACGAGAGAGCCGCCGATGTTGTTGTCATAGTATTCAAGCGGCTTTTCGCAGCTCTCGCCTACGGCCTTTAAGCCCGCAAAATGAATAACGGCGTCAACCTTGTTTTCTTCGAAAATTTCTTCAAGACTTTCGGCGTCACGCACATCACATTCATAGAATTTGAAGCCCTTGCCTGTGATTTCTTTGATTCTCTTCAGAACTTCACTATTGCTGTTATAGAAGTTATCAAGTATAATAATTTCATATCCTGCGTTAAGCAGCTCGACACAGGTGTGGGAGCCTATAAACCCTGCCCCGCCTGTTACAAGAATTGCCACGGCAAATCCCTCCCCAAATATATAATATAGATAGTATTATAATTCATTTGCTAAAAAATGCAAACATTTTTAAGGAGAAAATATGAATTATTTATCCGACATCGGCGTTATCAAAGATATATTGGCGCGGCACGGCTTCAATTTTTCAAAATCTCTCGGGCAGAATTTTATTGTTGACCCTTCCGTTTGCCCCAGAATGGCACTTGAAAGCGGAATCGACGGCGACACGGGCGTTATTGAAATCGGCCCCGGAATCGGCGTGCTGACGGTTGAGCTTGCAAAAGCGGCAAAAAAGGTTGTCTGCGTTGAGCTTGACAAACGGCTCATACCTGTGCTCAATGAAACGCTCAGTGATTTTGATAACATTGAGGTCATAAACGGCGACATTCTGAAGACCGATTTGAAAAGGCTTATCGAAGAAAAATTCGGCGGAATGAGGGTTACAGTCTGCGCAAACCTGCCCTACTATATTACATCGCCCGTTATTATGCATCTGCTTGAGAGCAGGCTGCCTCTTGAGAGCATAACCGTCATGGTTCAGCGTGAGGCGGCGCAAAGGCTTACAGCACAGGTCGGCAGCCGTGAGGCGGGCGCCGTTACCGTGGCTGTCGGCTACTATGCGCAGGCGCGGATACTTTTCAATGTTTCAAGAGGCTCGTTTATGCCCGCGCCAAATGTTGACAGCGCGGTTATAAGGCTGGATATCAGAAAAGCTCCGCCAGTGAAAGTCAGCGACGAAGCGGAGTTTTTCCGTTTTATCCGTGCCTGTTTCGGGCAGAGAAGAAAAACGGCGGCAAACTCAGTCAGCGCGGGGCTTTCAATTTCAAAGGAAAGAGTGATTGAGGCTATCAAAGAGGCGGGGTTTGCCCAAAGCGTGCGCGCCGAAAGCCTTACGATGGAAGAGCTTGCCCGGCTGTTTGAATGTCTGAACAAATAAGCAATTCTGAATATTGCGCGTATATCATGGATACAGCAGTGAAAGCATGTCGCTCCTGACATTGTCCCAGTTGAGAATCAGCACCTCAGAGCCGTTAACCAAAACAAGGTCCCCGCTTTTTAGGGGAACGGTCGCCTCATTGAGCTTCCAGCTCGAATATTTGGCGAGGTTTGCCGCCTGAAGAACAAGCTCTGATTTTGTGATGTCGGTTGTAACAAGGGGCAGAATTTCGTTGACCAGCTCAACGGTCTGCGAGACGCTGATGCTTTCTGCCTTTGTTCTCAAGGCCTTGAGAATCTTTCTTTGCCTTACGGTTCTGTTCCTGTCCGTATCAATGGACCTGAGGCGGGCATATTCGAGGGCAAGGTCGCCGTCAAGCACATATGCGCCTGCGCCCTTGCTGACATCAAGCCCCTTTGCCGCCAGTTTATTTTGTAAAAAATCAAACTCCGATTGTGTCAGCTCAATATCTACTCCGCCAAAAATATCAACAAGCTTTTTGAAGCCCTCAAAATCTATTGTCACAAATTTATCTATCCTTATTTTATAGTTAAGCTCTATTGTTTCGATTAAAAGATTCGGCCCTCCGTAGGCGTAGGCGGCGTTGAGCCTTGTGTTCTCATAGCCCGGGATTGCGACATATGAGGCTCTCGACAGGGAAATGAGGCTTACGGTTTTGTTAATCTTATTTATTGATGCGATAATCATGGAATCTGAGCGCGGCCAGTAGTTTGAGGAAGAACCGCGGTCAGTGCCGATGAGCAAAACATTGACAATCTGGTCGTTATATTTCACACCTCCCGCGGTGGTGTTTAGAGCGATTCCTTTATCCGCCTCGATGAGCTTTTTTGAAACATCCTTATTGCTTATTATTGTTTTTTTTCCCGTATCCTGATTGACAACAGCATTTACGCCCGTAGTTGCCGTATTGTCCTTGGCAGGATAAGCTCTGGGAATTGTCAGCTCCAACGAGGGGTCAACATCAAGCTGTGAAATGCTTTCTCTGTCAACTATATTTATTTTGCCGAGCGCATAATCAATTGCAAGTGCGGCAGAGCAGAACATTACAATCAAAACGCTTGTTATCCAGATAATTGTAAGACGCTTTTTCCTGCTTAATCTTCTCATGGGAGCTACCTCTTTATATTTTACTTTTATAAATGTCCGCAAGATTTTTTTGGCAGACATTATATTATTCCGCACGTCAGGTGAAATCATTTTTTCAGATGTTATCAATATTATCCAAAAGGCTGTTTAAGCGCAAAAAAAACAGGCTGTCTGCATCATCAGACAACCTGCCTTTTTTATTTTATGTAATGCCTTGCGTATCAGTCTTCTAAGGCTTCAACCCAGAGGTCAGCTATTAATTCATGACCTTTTGATACGGGGTGAACTCCGTCGTCTGAAAAATATGTTTTTTTCTTAAATCTGCCCGCAACTCTGAAAGCGAATTCAAGGTCAAGGTATTTTGTATCGTATTCATATGCAAGGTCTCTGACAATTCTTTGCTTTCCGCATAAATCCTCTCTCATCCTTGTCACGTTTTCGTTCACGTCCAGAAGATAGGGGTTCAAAAGAATAAGCTTTGCGCTTGTATTTTTAAGAGTATCCTCAATAATTGTTTTATATCTGTCTTTGAAATCCGCATCGTTTGTGGGATCGTTTGAGTCGTATCTTCTCCAAGTGTCATTGACTCCTATCAGGATGCTTACATAGTAGGGCTTGAGGTCAATGCAATCCTTTCGCCAGCGCCCGACGAGGTCAATTGCCCTGTTGCCGCTTATTCCTCTGTTTATTACTCTGATGTTAAGCTCGGGATACCTTTTGTCAAGAATCTTCTTTACGATTGCGGGATAGCCGGAACCGAGATCGTTTTCATCCCCTTTGTTTCTGCCCGCGTCCGTAATGCTGTCGCCCTGAAAAAGTATTACCGAATTCTTCTCAAACATATCTTACCCCTCTCATTATTTCAGAATTGTATTCAGCGGTATATGATTTCTTCACGGCGGGGACCGTTTGAAACCAATGTAATCGGAGTACCTATTTCCTTTTCAATGAACAGAATATAATCCTTTGCTTCTTTGGGGAGGGAGTCAAAAGCCTTAATGCCCCTTATATCGCATTTAAAGCCGGGGAAGGTTTTGTAAACGGGCTTTGCTCTCTTGAGCTTAGAGGTTACGGGGAAATCTTTTGTAATTTCGCCGTCAATGTCATAGGCAACGCAGATGTTGATTTCGTCAAGATACGAAAGGCAGTCAAGGGCGGTCAACACAGCCTGAGTCGCACCCTGAACCTCACAGCCGTAGCGGGTTGCGACGCAGTCAAACCAGCCCATTCTTCTGGGTCTTTTTGTGGTTGCGCCATACTCGCCCGCATCCCCTCCGTGCTCGCGCATAAGGGATGCTTCTTCGCCGAAAATTTCACTTACAAATTCACCCGCGCCGACTGCGCTCGAATACGCCTTTGTGACGGCAACGATTTCTTTGATTTCATAGGGAGGAACTCCCGCGCCGACCGTGCCGTAGCCCGCAAGCGTCGAGGAGGACGTGACCATGGGATAAATGCCGAAATCGGGGTCTTTCAGTGAGCCGAGCTGACCTTCAAGCAGAATATTCTTGCCCTGACTGACAGCCTCGCGCAGATACTTTGCAGTGTCGCAGACATAGGGGTCAATAATCTTTTTGTGCCTCATAAGGGCAGCAAAAATCTCATCCGCGTCAAGCAGAGGCTTATGATAAATATGCTCAAGCAGAAGGTTTTTGACTTCACATACTCTGCTGAGCTTTTCTTTAAGAAATTCCTCATCAAAAAGGTCACAAACCTGAAACCCTGTTTTTGCATATTTGTCGGAATAGAACGGAGCAATGCCGCTCTTTGTCGAGCCGAACTGCCTTTCGGCAAGGCGCTCCTCCTCATAGGTATCGAGAAGAACATGATAGGGCATCATCATCTGTGCGCGTTCGGATACAAGAATTTTCGGCTGCGGCACACCCGCGCTGACGAGCAATTCAAGCTCCTTTGCAAACTTTTCAATGTCAAGCGCTACGCCGTTGCCGATAATATTTACGGCGTTCGGTCTGCAGACGCCTGACGGCAGAAGATGCAGCGCAAATTTGCCGTATTCGTTAATGATGGTGTGGCCTGCGTTTGCGCCACCCTGAAAGCGCACAACAATATCAGCCTCACCTGCAAACATATCGGTGATTTTACCTTTGCCCTCATCGCCCCAATTTGCTCCAACTATGGCTTTAACCACAAGAAAACACTCCCGACTATTAATTTTGAACGATAATTGCCGAAAAAATATATCTTTAACGACAACATATAATTATATTACATTATGCCCAATACGTCAATCAAAAAGCAGCAAATATTGGCAAAAGCAG
>CAZBHG010000038.1:0-12209 GCA_964491735.1 uncultured Eubacteriales bacterium | reverse complement strand
CGGCTGGGTAGGCGTGCCGACAACAATGCCCGCAGAAGATGTAACAGTCACAGGCACATTCACAGTAGACCAGTATAAAGTGACCTACAATGTTGATGGAGCTTACTATGATGATGAGACCTATGATTACGATTCACCTGTCACTGCAATCGCTGCACCGACAAAGACCGGCCACACATTCAGCGGCTGGGAAGGCGTGCCGACAACAATGCCCGCAGAAGATGTAACAGTCACAGGCTCATTCACAGTAGACCAGTATAAGATAACCTACAATGTTGACGGGGCTTACTATGATGAACAGACCTATGATTACGATTCAGCTGTCACAGCAATCGCAGCACCGACAATGACTGGCAAAACATTCAGCGGTTGGAAAGGCGTACCGGAAAAAATGCCTGCAGAAAATGTAACAGTCACAGGTACATTTACGGTCAACAGCTACAATATTAAGTATTATGTTGACGGCGTACTAACTGATACGGTGCCGTATAATTACGGCTCGGCTGTCACAGCGCTTGCAGCGCCGACAAAGACAGGCTACACATTCAGCGGCTGGTCAACAGTACCGACAACGATGCCTGCAGAAGATGTAACAGTCACAGGCACATTCACAGCTAATAGCTATGAAATTGCCTATTATGTCGACGGTGAAATCTATTTCAGGCAGCCGTTTAAAGCTGGAGATAATATTTCAATAATCCCCGAGCCAACTAAGACGGGCTACACATTCAGCGGTTGGTCATCTATAGAAATTCCTGCGGGATTGCTTGATAACATGACAATCACAGGCACATTTACTGTCAACCAGTATACAATCACTTTTGTTGCTGACGGAGCAACTTGTGCAACAATCACTCAGGATTATGACACGGCTATTACTGCTCCTGCAGTACCTGGCAAATTAGGTTATACAGGCGAATGGGAAATTGCAGTACCTGAAAAAATGCCTGCAGAGAACTTGACAATCAATGCCGAGTACACGAAGATTACTGTAAGTCATAATGCCACGTTTATGGTTAACGACAATGTTTACAGTACCGTTCCCACCGTTGAGGGCGAGCAGATAATTGCTCCTCAAGATCCGGTTTTGAGCGGATACAGGTTCAAGGGTTGGTCTCCGGTTGTCGGTCTGATGGGCGATGCGGATATGGTCTTTACTGCTACATTTATAAAGACTAGTGTCATTTTCGGTGAGTTTGTATCACCCGAATTAAGCCAGCTGATTGGCAGACTTGAAAACGGCAACTACTATGGGGCAAAGCAGAATATGTACGTTAAGGTATCAGGTCATCCGTCGAAGATTCAGTTCTGCTTCACTGACGGTACCCAAAGGACTATGACTTTTGACAGAAAAGACCTTAACAAACAAATCAGCATTACCGCATTCAATGAAGGAACAAATGACGAATACGAAATTTGGGTATTCCCGACAAGGCTGTCCAGCGGCGACTATATTGTCCGTGCAAAGTACGGCAAATTCTTCGAGTCGATTGATGACAGCTATCTGATGACTGTTGAAGTACAGGAGCGCATCTATGATACAACGGTCTACTCATTTAATACTGATGCTGACTGTTACGATTTCCGTACAGATATTACATATACAGTTGTAACGAGTACGGATGTTAATAAGATTCAGTTTGTCAACACAGTGAACGGCGCGACACTTACTTTTGCAACCACATATACACCATATGAGGATGTATTGCAGCCTGATGGTTCTGTACGCCGCGTGTGGACAATAGTAAGGAATTCTTACAGAACGCCAATGGATCTCAGCTACAGGCTCAGAGCTAAAGTCAACGGTCAGCCAACATGGAATGAAGATGGCGGCGTAGTTGAGTTCACTATCAAAAAGAAGTAACAGCAAAACCCCGGCCTTGATAGAGGCTTAATCAGAACTAATGACCGCAGGGGCGAAAGCTCCTGCGGTCAATTTTTTAGCGTTTTCAATGCCCGATGAACAACATCAAAACTTGACAATTCAAAGTTATTAAGAAGAATTTTATAATGCTCGCTGAAAAAAACGGTATTGTTCAGCAGATATTATATAAAAATGCATCAATATCTAGTATTACTATTGCTTTTTTAAACTATATATGGTAACATATTACCGTTCGATATTTTGCAATAAGTATTGGGGGAGTGGATAATTTTTGATTACGACCATCAGAAAGAGAAACGGCGAACTGACTCAATTTGTTCCCGATAAAATTACGAGAGCGATTTTCAAAGCGGCAACGGCTGTCGGCGGAAATGACTGGAGCAAGGCAGAGCAATTGACTGAGCAGGTCATAAACAGCCTTGAAAACCAGTATTCCGGGCAGACAATTGACGTTGAAGTAATTCAGGATACTGTTGAAAAGGTTCTTATTGAGAACGGTCATGCACGCACATCAAAAGCCTACATTCTCTATCGTGAAAAAAGGCGCGGTGCGAGAGAGTCAAATGCTCTTATAGGTGCAACCATTGATATGTTTTCAAAGTATATGGGTGACACAGACTGGCGAATCAAAGAAAACGCCAATGCTCAAAAATCCATTAACGGTATGAACAATTATATCAGGGAGGCCTTCACAAAGCAGTATTGGCTGCATGAGATTTATCCCGAAAGTATAAGGAATGCCCATTCGTCAGGTGACCTGCATTTGCATGATTTGGGCTTTTTTGGCCCATACTGCGCGGGGTGGGATTTGAGACAGCTGCTTACAGACGGCTTCGGCGGTGTTCCCGGCAAGGTCGAATCAAATCCGCCCAAGCATCTCAGGAGCTTTTTGGGTCAGATTGTAAACTCAACATTCACGACTCAGGGTGAAACTGCCGGCGCACAGGCATGGAGCAGCTTTGACACCTTTTGCGCTCCGTTCATAAGATATGACGAACTGGATTTTAAAACTGTCAAGCAGGCATTGCAGGAGTTTATTTTCAATCTGAATGTGCCGACTAGGGTCGGGTTCCAGTGTCCGTTTTCAAACCTTACCTTTGATATCAAGCCGCCCCGCACACTGAAGGATCAGAATGTTATCATCGGCGGCAAGGCTTTGGATGCAACCTACGGTGACTTTCAGAAAGAAATGGATATGCTGAACCTTGCGTTTTGTGAGGTCATGATGGAGGGCGACAGAAAAGGGCGCGTTTTCACTTTCCCGATTCCTACAATCAACATCACAAGAGATTTTGAATGGGACAGCCCCGTTGCTAACAAATTTATGGAAATCACCTGCAAATACGGTATTCCATATTTTTCAAACTATGTCAGCTCGGATTTGTCACCTGAGGACGCACTTTCAATGTGCTGCCGCCTCAGGCTTGACACAAAGGAGCTTCGCAAAAGGGGAGGCGGGCTTTTCGGCTCAAATCCGTTGACAGGCTCAATCGGCGTTGTGACAGTTAATCTCCCCAGAATCGGCTATCTTGCCGAAAATGAAGAGGATTATTATAAACGCTTGAAGGATATAATGACTATTGCGAAGGACAGCCTTGAAATCAAGAGAAAAACCATTGAGGAGCAGACATCTAAGGGTATGTATCCGTATTCGGCCTACTATCTCGCCAATGTCAAAGAACGTACAGGGAGCTATTGGTTCAATCACTTCAACACTATTGGGCTGATCGGCATGAATGAGGCCTGCCTGAACTTTTTAGGCGTTGATATCACAACTGTGCAGGGGCAGAAGTTTGCAAACGAGACTCTTGACTTCATGCGAAAGGTTATTACGGAGTTTCAGGAGCAGACGGGTCACGTTTATAATCTTGAAGCTACACCGGCAGAGGGAACAAGCTACAGCCTTGCAGCCCTTGACAAAAGCAAATTTGGGGACATTATTGCTGCCGGCGGAGACACACCTTATTACACGAATTCTTCGCAGCTTCCTGTCGGGTATACTGATGATATATTTGAAACTCTTGACCTTCAGGATGAGCTTCAATGCAAATATACGGGTGGTACAGTTCTTCACCTCTATCTCGGCGAGCAGATTAAAGACATTGAGGTGGCAAAAAAACTTCTTCAAAAAGCTTTTTCAAAATACAAGCTGCCCTATATTTCGCTCACACCGACCTTTTCTGTTTGCCCTGACCACGGATACATTAACGGCGAGCAATTCACCTGCCCGGAATGCGGCGCAGAAACTGAGGTCTGGAGCAGGGTAGTCGGCTACCTTCGCCCTGTTCAGAATTTTAATAAGGGCAAGAGGCAGGAGTATAAGGACAGGGTAAAGTACGTTCTTAAAGAGGAAGTAACGGCATGAATTTCGGAGGAATTCAAAAAAGCAGCACAATTGACTTTCCCGGGTTGTTAAGCTGTGTGCTTTTCACAAGGGGATGCAATCTTGACTGCTTTTACTGCCACAACAGAGAGCTTCTGAGCAGCGGCGATGAAATTCATGAGCAGGAAATTATTTCATTTCTTATCAGGAGACAGGGGCTTTTAGACGGCGTCGTAATCAGCGGGGGTGAGCCCACGATTCAGCCGGATATTGAAAGTTTTTTAAAAACGGTCAGGAGCCTGAATTATAATATAAAGCTTGACACAAATGGTCAACGCCCAGATGTCGTTGAAGCTTTGGGCAGGGAAGGACTTCTGGACTATGTTGCGGTGGACGTCAAGGCAAAAAAGGATGATTACAAAACCGTCTGCCGCAGTGAAGGCTTTGAAAACGCGCTAAAAACTGTCAGTATTCTTAAAGACCTTGGCATCAGGTTTGAAGTCAGGACAACGCTTTATCCGTCAATGAAGCTTGAGGATTTGTGCGGGCTTTTTTCAGAGTTTCCCGAAATGCCCGCGTGGCGGCTGAATTACTTCCACATGCCCCTGATTAAAAAAAATGATGATGAGGAGCTTTTGAACGCAAAAGCTCTGACACCGCAGGTGATTGAGCGAGCCAGTGAAAAACTGAAGGCTCTTCAGCCGAATTTAATATAAGTGACTTCCCCACGACCTTTCAATTAAAGGATACTTGATACACATGGTGTAAACATTTTGTGAACAGATGAATTCTGTTGCATATTTCAGGACAACATTTTATGGTTATCTAAATGGAAATGTTCCAGAATTTAAATATTATTAGGGAATAAAAAGTATGTCAAATATCGTGGGAACAAATAGCTCAGAAGATAATCGGTTTAAAACAATAAGTGATTTTAAATGGTGTATAAATAATGGTGGTGAAGTTGAATTTGCTTATAACAAAAAGACATTTGGTGTGTTTCCAAAATTAAAACGTACTGCTGATTCACCGATGCAGATTCTCATATCACAAACTTATGTGGAAAACCCTGAAATAACCGAACATTGGTACGATACGGCAGACCAGGTTTTAGAATACATTATTGACGGAGTCCGCCTGCGTAATATTATCACTAGGTTGATGTATTAATGAGAACAATTTAAAGCAACTAAACACCATCTAAGGGCGTGGGTACGGCAGATTGTGTCAAAACAAAATACAATATGCCGAATATATATCGCGCCAAACCGCAACATATCGTATGCTGTTATTTGGAACAAAGAGTATTGTAACAGTCTGTCGTCTCCTTGACATATCAAAAAAAACCGCCTGAATTCAATGTAATTCAGGCGGTACTTTTTTGGGCAATGAAGACTGCAGAGGATATCAGTTATTGATGATTCTGACTGTTATCTTTTTTAGCAAACACAGAATCCAGTTTTGATAATAAGCTTACGATGATGGTGATAATAATGATGACAAACATGATTCCGCCCATGCCCTCACCCATAATAACAAGAGAGTCCTTGAAATTTTCAACAATATTTAACAGCATAAATTCGGCTCCTTTCGTTTTTATCAGCTGAATTTCCGAAATCAGGAGAAGAACCCAAGTATCATACCGCCTGCGACAACCGAAGCGATCTGACCGGAAACATTTGCGCCGACAGCTTCCATGAGCAGATGGTTTGTTTTATCCTCGGAGAGTGAAAGCTTTTGAACAACTCTTGCGGCCATTGGAAAGGCTGAAATACCTGCCGCGCCTATCATCGGATTGATCTTCTCTTTTGAGAACAGGTTTAAAATCTTCGCAAAAAGCACGCCGCCGATTGTATCAAAAATGAATGCTGTCAGACCGATAAGCATGATATAAAATGTTTTAATTGTTACAAATTGTTCTGCTCTCATGCTGAACGAAATTGTAAGCCCGAGCAGAAGGGTGATGATGTTTGAAAACTCATTCTGAGCAGTTTCGCTAAGCCTATTGAGAACTCCGCATTCCCGAATAAGATTGCCGAACATAAGCGAGCCGACGAGAGCGACAGATTCAGGCGCAACAAGACCGGCTATGACAGTCACAATAATCGGGAAAAGGATTCTTGTTCTCTTTGAAATTTCCCTTGAAGTGTGATTCATCTTAATCATACGCTCTTTTTTCGTTGTCATGAGCTTTATGACAAACGGCTGAATTATCGGCACAAGCGCCATATATGAATATGCAACAACGGCAATTGGCCCAACATAATTTGAGCCGAGGACATGAGAAACAAGAATTGAGGTCGGGCCGTCTGCGGCGCCGATGATGCCGATGGAAGCAGCATCCTTCAAGTCAAAGCCGAGCAGGCATGCAAGACTGATTGCAAAGAAAATACCAAACTGAGCTGCTGCGCCAAAGAGGAACATTTTCGGCCTTGCCAGCAGTGGGCCGAAGTCTATCATTGCACCGATACCGATGAATAAAAGCACAGGCATCGCCTCGGACGACTTAATACCGACTTCATACAGCCATTGGATGATGCCTTGAGATTCTCCCGCGCCCGCAATGACCTGATTGAGTACCCCGGAGAAAGGAATATTAACAAGAATTGCGCCGAATCCCATCGGCAGAAGCAGGGCAGGCTCAAAATTCTTGCAAACAGCCAGATAAATTAATAAGCCGCCGACAAGATACATGACAAATTGCTGCCATGTGATTGCGAGCAGACCTTCGTAAAGAAACTCCATAATTGCCTCCAAGTAATATAATTGCACATCCGGGTAAAATGCAGATAAGAAGCTGCAAGTGAACAACTGCAGCATGATATATGCAACAATCTCTCTATACAAAAGTATTGCCAAAATACCCACGATACATTATAGCAGTGCAATTGAATTTGTCAATGAAAATATAAAAAAACTATTGCATGTCTTTTCCAAAATTACGGAACAGACATACAATAGTATCTCGAAAAAATTCAATTTTCTTCAATTAATCATTGTATGAAATAAGGGCGCTGTTATCTGTCAAACCCCTGTTTTCATAGAAAATGCTTCTCATTTCACTGACCTTGCCGGCACAGAGGAGAAAGCTGTATTGCAGTGGCTTAAAATGTGTCAGCTCTATATTTCTGACTACTGCTATATATGAAGTCGGGGAAGACTCTGACGGGTCTTTGCTTATTTCGCCGTTTCTATTGAAAACTCCCGCAAGCACACTCTCGCTTCCTGCGACATAAAGACCGATTCCAAAACCGTCATCCTCGTAATTGGTGAATGCGGACCAGCATTCTGTCGTATTGAAATTCGGATAACCCGCATCGGGCCAGAAAATCAGGTCGTCCCGTCTGGTGATGCTGCTGTCATCGGTCCATGGCGCGTTACCTCCGTAGTATCTGAATGAGCCCAGAGGTTCAATGGCATAAAACGCCGGCAGTTCCTGTGAGCAGTACCGGTGGTTGTAATCCGAAAAGTCTGTAAAACGGCAGTCGGTTTTTACGCAGCCGTTGATAAGCGTATATGTCGCCTCCATATATGAGGGAGTGATGCAGTCGGCTTCCTTCGCCCAGTCGAGGGGACGGCATTTAATATATATTTTGTCACTTGTTATTTTACAGTCAACAAGCTTGCTCGATTCGTTATATTTATTGCCGCCCTGAACAGGGTTATAGGACCATGTGCTGCCCATAAATTCTCCCGGCTCATAGCTGTCGCTTTCGCCGTTAGTGCCATAATAGGACTGCTGAATTACCCTTCCTGTGTCATTTCTGTTTATAAGATTAACACTGTCGGTAAGAAGTTTGCCGTCATAGCGTGATTGAGCGTCTTGCGCAACTATAACTCCGCTGTCGGTACGCACAGCCTCAATATTCTTGTTGAGGCATTCAAGGTAGCTCAGACTTCCTCCCCATTCAAGGCAAACGCCGATTTTATAGTCTTCATCATTGATATAAACTGTGTCATCAAGCTGCTTTCTGTTGAAGGTAGCAATGCCGTAAACAGTAAGCTCCGCATTTTCGCCCGAAAGGCTTGTAAAGGCTATCTCCTTTACATTTCTTGCTTTTTTGCAATCCATAAAGCCGTCAATGAAACTATAAAATTCTGCTTGCTCATCGGAGGCCTCTATAAAGAATGTCTCTGTATTTTTGCCAAAAACCGTCTCATATTTGATTTCTCCCCTTAAATATGAGCTGCTATTAAAGGAAATACCGTAATAATTAAAATACTCGTTATCGCTGATATTAAGGGTCAAAACTAGCTTGTCACTGAATGTAAAGGTTGGCGCCTTGTCACCGACTGTGCTGCCTTCCGGAACCTCAATGCTGTGATATTCACCGTTGAACATAATATCACTTCCGTTCCACTCGCTTTTTGCGTAAATCGGGATGTCAAATGCTTCTGATTTGTCGACACAAATACAGCTCCAGATGAACGCAGAAAAAGCCATGACCCAGCTCATAAGAAACGAAATAATTTTATTTATCATACTTTCCCTCCGTTATATAATTCTGAAGGTTTTCACCTCGTTCGGCTTAATATCAAATTTGAAATGCCTGTCCGCGCATGGAATATCCCTCTCGTCGACCTCCATGAGGTTGCACTCGCGCACTGTCCCGAATGGAATATCAAAGAAAATATCAACGCTTCCTCTGGTGGACTTTGCTTCATAGACACGAAGAATAATGCCATTGCCGTCCTGAGCGGATTTTACGCAGTCGAGCACAATGCTTTTATTGCTGATTGTTATGAAAGACTTCCTGTCGGGCAGGGTTCCGTCCTGAGCTTTAATAAAGAAGCCTTTGAGAGGATTGTTCAGCACAAAAGCATTTTCAAGGGTTTTTCCGTCCCTCCAGCCGCCCCTGTGGGGATATAAGCTGTAAATGAATTGATTTATGCCTGAGTCAGCCGTTCTGTCGGGACAGTTGGGTGCGCGCATAAGAGAAATTCTCATTTTGTTATCCTTGATATCATAGCCGTATTTGCAATCGTTAAGGATACTGACGCCGTAATCACCCTCAGAAAGGTCAGCCCATTTATGAGCGCATACCTCATATTTTGCGAGGTCGTAGCTTGTGTTTGAATGGGTCGGACGCTCGATTGAGCCGTGCGCAATTTCGTACGACGCTTTAGTGCTTCTGACATTGACGGGGAAGGAAGCCTTGAGTATTTTTTCCGTCTCATGCCAGTCAACCGTCGTATCAAAATCAATATGCTCTGCGCCGCTTTCAAGAATAATTTTCTGCGTAATTGCGGAGCGGTTAAAGGAGCGTTTTATTTCGATAACGCCTCTGACGGGCGAGGCTTCGATGACCTCAATACTGTCCGCCTTGAGCAAATCCCAATATTTTTTCTTGTAGTTTATTTCAAGATTCCATGCGCTTTCGTGAACGGGTTTATCCTGAAAAACAGTCAGAAGATTTGAGGGTGAGGATAAAACCTCTCTGTTGTTTTTCTTGTCAAAAACACTTGTGAGAAGACCGTTTTCATCCAGCTCAGCTCTGAGAAATTCATTTTCAAGCAGAGATTTTTCAGCTTTCACACAGCTGAAATTATCGCGGCTGCCTTCTGATATTTTAAATGTACAATAGCCTATTGACGGGACGGATTTCGCATTAAAATTCAAATAAAATCTGCCGTCTTTTTCGCAGACAGCGCTGGCAATCAGTTTATTTTCACTGTCCGAAACAGTCGCGGCTCCGTAGGGTATTTCACAGCAAACAAAAGCGTCCGCATCAAAGCTCAGCATATTCCAGACAACTATGCTGTCACGCTCAAGCCTGATGTGCTTATTTATTGAAGACAGCCCGTCTTCAAAAATGTTCGTACCGATTCGGGACATTTCTTCAAATTCACAACGGGTGTTGGTATATACTTCGTGGATTGATGTTCCCGGCAAAATGTCATGGAACTGGTTGATAAGGAGCAGCTTCCAGCCCGTTTCAAGCAAATCTTTGGGGCAGGGAGTGCCTGAAATACTTTCCGAAAGTGTGGACAATATCTCCGCGTTCCTGTAAAGTATTTCACCTTTACGGTTATATTTTTTCACAAATGCCTGGCTTGTGAAAGTTCCTCTGTGGTTTTCATAATATAGCTCATCGTCCCATTCGGGCAGCTTGTCAAAATCCTGCGAAATCTTGCCGAAAAATTCCTTTGAATGTGCCATTTTGCTTGCGGGCAGCCCCGGCAGGTTTTCAAGAGCCTTCCCCCTTTCAAGCATGGCATATGTGCAGCCGCCGCCTCCGTCGCCGTAGCCGAACATACCGAACGAACTGCGGACTGTGCCTTTTTGGGCGTTCTTGTCCCAACAATCATAGATGTACTGCGCAGTATATTCACCGCTGTAAGGCGTTTTCTGAAAATAAGCAAGCACCTCATCGCCGCTGTGTGATTTCCAACGGAAAAGCGAATGAGGAAATGCGTTGGTGTCATTATTGGCAAGCTTTGCGGTTACAAAATATTTCATGCCCGAACGGTTTATTATCTGCGGCAAAGCCCATGTGAAGCCGAAGCAGTCAGGCAGCCAATATGTGTCTGAATCAACGCCGAATTCCCTTTTGAAAAACTCCCTGCCGTAGAGCAGCTGGCGGATGAGAGACTCGCCGCTTGCAATGTTTGTATCCGCCTCAACCCAGGCGTTGCCGACAATTTCCCACTGCCCGTTTTTTACCTTTTGCTTTACTCGCTCAAAAAGCTCGGGGTAGTACTTTTTGATAAAATCATAAAGAACAGCCTGACTTTGAGTGAATTTAAAATCCGGATATATGTCCATCAAAGCAAGGCTGTTTGAAAATGTTCTGGCAGTTTTGCGCATGACCTCACGCACCGTCCAGAGCCATGCAACATCAATATGGCTGTGACCGCTCACCAGCACCTCGCCCTGCGGGCAGTGTGGAATTTCAGACAGTGATTTTTTCAAGTATTCATAGGCGGAAGGAACGGAAGAGTAAAACGTCTGATTATCAAAATCAAAATCGAGTATATGCAGAGAGTTGTCGACGGCATCATAAATTCTTGAGGCGATTGCTTCATCCTTAATCAATTCGCAGCAGCTGAACGCACAGCCTACTGCATAAAAATACTCCTGCGTCGGTTCATCAATAACAATCAGCCGCGCGGTTTTAAGAATATAGGATATTGATGTTGCGCCGTCCATTGCACTGTTGCAAAAACCACCGCAGCAAATACCGTTTTCAACCTCAATGTTAAGCACAGTGCCTGCGGAGGCAGGAAAATTCAGATGAACAACGTCCCTGTGTACCCAGCCTGAGTTCATATTTGAACTGACCGAGCCGACGATTTTCCCGTTTATGCTGACAATTCCTTCGCCGCCGAAATCAAGCTGCAAGAGGACTTTTTTGCCGTCAAAGCTTTCAGGTATCGTTACCTGTGCCGAAAGCCAGACAGTGTCGTCATATCCGCCGCTCCAGTTGTCACCGAGTTTAAGAATCCCCTCACTGTTTTCGGCATAGGAAAACTTATTTTCGCCCAGATGAATGCCGTAGCGGCAATTCCAAATCGGTATTTCGAGAGCCTGCGTGATAATCAGGGGTTCAATCTGTTTTATCATATTTTTCAGAACATCGGGTTTTAAAGTCTTCATTATTCTCACTCCTCAGGCATTTATTTCCATCTGGAGCATAGCATTTCTGCAGCGAATTTTCAACAGCTATATTGAGATTAACGGCAACAAATAAATTGCTTATTATTCAGAGAGCATTACACTTTTTTGGTCTTTATATCATAACTCAAATGACTTTTCGGAGAAATTAAATATTTATCCAAAAAGTATATACAAAAATTAACATATATGGTATAATTTCGATGTGCGATGCAAATCACGATATAGCAAGAATCAACAGTTGTTTTTTGCTTCGGTTACTGCCGTTTCAGCGGTGAAAAAAACCATATTTTCAAGGAGGAAAACCAAAAAATGAAAGCTTTATCAAAGATCCTCAGCCTGATTTTGGCAATGACAATGGCCTTCAGTATGTTCTCAATTGCAGT
>CAZBHG010000037.1:9534-12458 GCA_964491735.1 uncultured Eubacteriales bacterium | reverse complement strand
TACCCATGAACACAACCTTGTGCGCCGTTTTAACCGCAGAGTTATTATCCTTGAACACGGGTGTGTTGTCTATGACGGGGAATCACTCAACGGCAGAAACGTCAAATTATCTCAGGGGCACATCAGGCATGACTATATGCCTCCTAAAGCCGATGAGACTATTGATTTTTCAACGCTGAAAAATATTGAAAATTCAGACTTCAATCTTCAGGAAACGGCTACCGTCACTTTAAATAATGAGGCGGGTGATATCAAATGAGGAGAGGGAGTTTATCATATCTTACAAAAGAAGGATTTCGAAACGTATGGGTTAACCGCCTGATGAGCATTGCCTCGACCTGCGTTCTGATGTCCTGTCTTATTATGATTGGAATTGCAAGCATGCTACTCATTAATATGCAGAGTATCATTGACAGCATTGAGGAAGAGAACGTCATTGTCGTGTATGTTAAAGACGGTGCGACTCATGCGCAGACAGAAAAAGTCGGGCAAGAGCTTAAAGCTCTTGCAAATATTAAAAGCTGCGCCTTTATTTCAAAAGAGGATGCCTTTGCCCAGCAGCTTGAGGAGCTTGGCAGCACGGCTGAACTTTTTTCGGGGCTTGAGGAAAATCCCCTGCCTGACTCCTATAAGGTCACTGTTTCGGACATTGCGCTTTTTGACACCACCGTTGGTGATATTAAAAAGCTGGATAATGTCATCAGTGTGCGTGAAAACCGCGAATTTGCCGCGCAGCTTTCATCCCTTAAAACAACCGTTACATATATCAGCCTGAGTGTTATCGGGCTTTTGCTTATTGTTTCGCTGTTTATAATATCCAATACCATCAGAGTAACGATGTTCAGCAGAAGGCTTGAAATCTCTATCATGAAGAGCGTCGGCGCGACCAATTGGTTCATTCGCTGGCCGTTTATGATTGAGGGTATGATACTGGGCATTTTATCAGGCATACTCTCCCTCGGCGCGGTTTGGGGAATTTATGAGCTGGCCGTCAGGTCGCTTTCCTCATCCGTTTCAAGCATTCTTGATTTCAAAGCGGTTCCTTTCACCGGCGTTGTCTTGGTTATGCTTGCGTGCTTCATTGTCGGCGGCATTGCTGCCGGCTCTTTGGGCAGTATGATTTCAATCAAAAAGTATCTTAAAGAAAAGGAGTTGGACTATGATGTGTCGGCAGAAGAATTTTAAACGTACCCTGCGCAGTATTCTTTCTTTAAGCCTTGTTTTCGTTTTTATTTTTTCAACTGCAATGGTTCCCCGTGTTTTTGCTGCTGATTCTCTTAATGATTTGCAGGATCGGTATGACGCGCTTGAAAAGAAAATCGCCGAAAACACAAAGAAGCTTGAGAACATCCAGTCTGACATGAACTCACAATATGCGACCATAGATATCCTTGACAGTCAGATTGAGGACGTGGAAGCACAGATTGAGCTGCTTAATGAGCGTTTAAGTGTCATTAACAGCGACATTGCCACACTAAACAATAAAATAGAAGAAATTAATAATGAAATAGCGGAAATTGACGCCCAGATTGAAGACGCAAACAACCGGAAAGCGGAGGTTGAGGCGAAAAAGGAGGAGACAATCAATCTCCTTCTCCAGAGGATGAGGGCGTATTATATGTCGGGTTCAGTATCAGAAATTGAAATACTGTTCTCCTCGTCCGATTTTTCTTCATTTTTCACAAGGGCAGAGCTTCTCAAGAGGTTGTCCGAGCATGATAATCAGCTAGTTAAAGACCTTCAGAACGAAGTGAAGGAGATTGAAACGCTTACAGCCCAGCTTGAGGACAGCAAATCCGAGCTTGATAAGAGAAAAACCGAGCTTGATGTTGAGAAGCAGGCGCTCCTTGTTAAGCAGGCCGACGCACAGTCAAGCAAGGACATTTTGCTTGAAAAGCAGGAAAGCGTACAAGCAAAGGTCGATAAGGCCAATAATCTGCTTGCAAAGCTTGACAGCAGCAGCGAAGAATACAAAAACCTTATTGCCAAATACTCAAAAGAAGAGGCAGAGATTGACGCAAAAATTGACGATATTATTCGTAAAAAAGGTTCCACGACAAATGGCGGGGGTTCCTCCGGCAGCGAAGGCAAAATGTTGTGGCCTGTTCCGTATTCAAACTGCTACATATCCGCAGGCTACGGCTATTACAGCCCTTTCGGATATTCTCAGATGCATAACGGAATAGATATTTGTGTAAGCGGCGGTTCACTTGGCAAAAATATAATTGCGGCGAAAAGCGGCACGGTCACAACGGCTGCATGGCATTCCAGCTACGGTAACTATATTCTTATTGACCACGGCAACGGAATCTTTACTCTCTATGCTCATTGCCAAACTCTTCTTGTAAGTGCGGGAGACACTGTCGAGCGGGGGCAGACAATTGCAAAAATCGGTGCTACCGGCAGAGTAACCGGCCCGCATCTTCATTTTGAAGTGCGTGTAAACAACGGCAGCACTGTCAACAGGGTTAATCCCCTCAACTATGTCACCAAGCCATAATCAAACATTTTAAATCTGCTGAAGCATTCCGGCTTTTTCAGCTCTTTGATACCGTTTTTACCGAAGGAGATAATATGAGCAGAAAGATTTCATTAGGAATTACAATTTCTCTGGTCGTTGTTGCAATAGCCGCAACTTTTGCCATCACAATGTCTGTCGCTCAGCACATTTATAACGGGCTAATTACGGATTTGCCCCAGCGCACGGAAATGTATTCCTCAATTTCAGAAATAGACGAGCTTGTCCGCTCAAAATATTTCGGCACGATTGGCGAAGACGTCCTGAATGAAAACCTCGCAAGCGGCTATGTTGACGGGTTGGGCGATAATTACAGCTACTATATGACAGCTGATGAATTTGCGGAATATGAAACCGTCATTTCGGGCAAGTCCACGGGTATAGGCGTTACAACAACACTTAACAG
>CAZBHG010000037.1:0-9497 GCA_964491735.1 uncultured Eubacteriales bacterium | reverse complement strand
CACATGACGATCACCGAAGTTTATGCCGATTCCCCCGCCAAAAGCAGCGGATTAAAAAAAGGCGATGAGATAACAAAAATCGATGATGAGACTGTTACAGCCAAAAACTATGATAAAATGGTTGAAAGGCTCAACGGGCAGAAGCTTACGAACGTTGACATCACTTATAATCGCGACCAAAGCTCAAAAACAGTCAATGTCCTGATGGGATATGTTTCTCAATCTGTTTCTCACAAAATTATCGGTCAGGTCGGTTATATTAAAATAACCGCATTCTATGAGAATACGGTTACACAGGTCAGCAGCGCTCTTGATTCGCTGATTGAAGGCGGCGTTACGAGCCTCATTTTTGACGTTAGGAACACGAGCAAAGGCAGTATTGAATACGCTTCGCAGGTGATTGATTTGCTTGTACCGGTTGCCAGTGAGGGCACGGGCGCTCTTGCAACGGCAGTTGACAAAAACGGCAGCTCGCTGCAGGTGTTCTCCTCTGACTCCACGGATGTATCCCTTCAGATGGTCGTAATCGTCAATTCAAAGACCTGCGGCGGTGCGGAGCTTTTTGCCTGTGACCTGCGCGACTTCGGCAAGGCTTGGCTTGTCGGCAACACTACAAAGGGCAACGGAACAATGCAGGAGGTATTCCGGCTTGTTGCCGAAATCCTCCCATATAAGAGCGACAGCTACAACCGGAAGGGCGTTGCCCCCGATTATGAAATTTCACTTGAACCCGGGCAGGACAGCCATATAGATTTACTTGAAGAGGGCGAAGACACACAGCTTCAGGCATCATTGTCACTTCTCAGCAACGAAAACGGTACCTAACACAGTGAATGGTACACATTAAGGACGTAAAAATTCTGTATAGCCTATACGGAGGTAATATGAAAACTGTTGACTTGATAGTCCCCTGCTATAATGAGAGCGATGTTCTTGACTTTTTTTATAAAGAGGTCTGTTCAGTTATCGAAAAATGCCCCGAATACAGCTTCAATTTCATTTTTGTCAATGATGGAAGCAGTGACAATACCCTTGAGATAATCCAAAAGTATGCCGATAATGACAGCAGAGTGAAATTCATCTCTTTTTCACGCAATTTCGGAAAAGAGGCGGGAATGCTGGCCGGCATGACATATTCAACGGGCGACTATGTAGGCATTATTGACGCTGACCTTCAGCACTCTCCCGAAATGCTGATTGACATGCTTGCGGCGGTTGACAAGGAAGGCTATGATGTTGCAGCTGCCCGCAGGACGGACAGAAAAGGCGAAGCAAAACTCAAAAGCGCCTTCTCCCGGAAGTTTTATTCGGTAATAAATAAGATGAGCGATGTGAAAATTGAAGAGGGCGCCCAGGATTACCGTGTTATGGCCCAAAAGGTCGTAAGGTCTATCATAAGCATGCCCGAATACAACCGCTTTTCAAAGGGAATTTTCAGTTGGGTCGGCTTCAAAACCAAATGGTTCGAGCATGAAAACAGAGAGCGTGCGGCAGGTCAGACAAAATGGTCGTTCATCAAACTCCTGAAGTACGCAATTGACGGGATTATCGGCTTTTCTACCGCTCCGCTAAAAATATCGTTCCTTATCGGCGTCCTCTTCAGCGCGGTCGGTTTTCTCTATGCAATATATATCATTATTGACACTATCATCAACGGGCCAAGTGTTGCAGGCTACCCTTCAATTATTTGTCTTATCGTCTTCCTCAGCGGTCTGATTCTTGTCTCTCTCGGAATAGTCGGAGAATACATTTCAAAAATCTATATGGAGGTCAAGCACAGGCCTGTCTTTCTTATTGACAAAACCAACATCATTCCAAAGGATCAGTAAAATTTTGCCCTCAATTCAACGACTTTGCCGACTATTAAAACAGGCAGCTCATTAATCTCCTCTGCCGTAAATATTTTAGGCTCATATATACTGTTATTAGGCACAAGCATAAGGCTTGTGCCTTTTTTTATAAGCTTTTTTACTGTAGCCTCACTGCCGTCAATCAAAACGACCGCAATGTCGCCGCTGTTTACGTCTGACTGCTTTCTGACAATCACGACATCGCCCGGACAAAAGCGCGGCATCATGCTGTCGCCTTCAATGTGAAGTGCGAAATGCTCACCGTTCATTGCCATTTCAGGCGAAATCTCTTCATATCCGTCCGGGTCCTCAAAAGCTTCAAGTGGCGCGCCTGCCCTGACACTCCCCAAAATCGGAATAAAACAGCGTTTCTTCTCATCCTTCTCCCTGCCGAGCAGCTGTTCAATTGAAACTTTGAAATAATCGGCTAAGATCGAAAGACTGTCACTGTCGGGCAAGGTTCTGCCCATCTCCCACTGACTGACCGCAGTCTGATGTACACTGCAGACTTTTCCAAGCTCAGCCTGTGTCAGGCCTTTCTGACGCCTTAAATCCTTAATCGTATTCATTTATCCACTTCCCTCGTAAATATTATTAGTAATACTATTTAATTTGTCAATCATTTTTAGGAAGTATTAAAAATACTATTGACAGGTGAACATTTGTTTGCTAATATAATAGTGTGGCTATTAGATAGGGCGGGAGGTGTAAGAGTGGTCACAAATAAAGGCGGACAAAATTCGCAGAATGTTTTCGATATTGCAGCTGCACGTCAGGCATATCTGGATTGGGAACGAACCAATGCGCAGGAATTCTCAGAAAATTATATGAGGCGAAGGGCAGTTGACCTGTCTGTCCTTGTGCGCGATGTTATTGAAGAGGATTTGTCGCAGACGGAGCGTGCCGTTGTCGAGCAGTATTGGTTTGAAGAGAAAAATCTTTCGACCATTGCCTCTTCCATGGGTGTCAACAGGGCAACTGTATGCCGGACCCTTCAAAGAGCCAACAGCAAAATACAGGCAATTCTGCGGCATGTTGTCAAATATCAGTACGACTTAAAAAATGTTGTATTTCTCCCTATTGCCGTGCGCGAGGCACTTGCCATAGCATCGGCGGATAAGTCAAAACCCTCAAGCATAGGCGGGAGGCTACGGCGCCTGCGAATAATGCAGAACATTTCAATTGAATCGCTCAGCGGCGCCGTCAGCATTGATAAAAACAGGCTGATAAGCATTGAAGGCGGAGCGCTCCCTTCTCTGCCTGAGGTAATTAAGCTTGCCGCATTCTATCAAACAACAACGGACAATATTCTAACAGGAGGTTAATTTATGAGTAAATCTCTCTGCGAGCTTTCAGAGGAATATTTTGAAGGCGTTAAAATGCAGGATGAACTGATTGCAAAATACCGTGAAAAGCTCAAGCTGGCACGCCTGAAAGGCTCCTGTGAAGAGGAGATAAGAATTTCCCGGCTTCTCAAAATCCTTTATGACCAAAGGAACGAACTTATTGAAACGGCATATCATCTAAAAAACTATTACTCCGCTGAAGACAACCTCGCAAAAAACAGTTTGTGCGGTTAAGAAAGGATGATTGAAATTTGAAGCTGATTAGTGTTACCCTCGGTGCGGACGGCAGCATTGAATCTATTACTCAGGACAAGCTGTATGTTGAGGAACACGAATGCGCCCAGCTTGTGATTACACTTGCAGGCGAACTTGCCGCTGAGGATATTGATTTTCACATAATCTCGTTTGCTCCTACAGGTACAAACAAAAAATCGGCGACGCAGAATATCTATGCGCTCGATGAGATAAGTTCCGTCATCCCCGATGCATATCTGAGCGAGGGTGAGCTTTTCTGCACACTGCCCTATGAGCTTTGCTCAAACAAAAACCTTTGTGTTCAGGTTGAAGCATACAAGCAAAGCGGTGACGAGCCGAGCTTCATTGCAAAATCGGCGGTGTTCAGCATCACCTTTGAAAACTCGCTGACGGGCTGCGCGCAGGAAATATCGGCGGACGCATTCGGGCTTCTCCCGAGGCTTCACGCAATGCTTGACGAAGTGAAAGCCGTTGTGGAATCGCCGATTGTTCAGGGCATTTCAACTACGGCGGAGGAAATAACACTTAGCATTCCGCTTAATGTTCCGACTCCGGAACTCACCAGTAATTCCAACAGGGCAGCGACAACAGCATATGTGCAAGGACTTATTAATGAAATATTTTCAGATTTAAACAGCGCTCTTGAAAACATTATCGGAGGTGATTTGTGATGAGTATCGGCTTTTCCGAACTTATCAGCAGACTGTCAGCTCTGAAAACTCGTTTTACAGGGAATTTAAACTGTATGGGCATTGACGCAGATGAAGGTGAAACGCTCAGTGAGCTTGTAACTAAAGTGTTAAGCTTTGACACACTTATCACGCAATACATCGAGAGGTCATCAGATGTCGTGAGGATTCCCTCCGATATTTCCACAGTAGCTGACTATGCATTTTACCGTTTTACTAATCTCATCCTGAATAGTTTGCCGGATACAGTCACAACAATCGGGAATTATTCATTTTGGTGCTGCAAATGCATCAATTTTGCAGCATTCCCCAGCCAGCTTGTGAGCATTGGGAACAATGCTTTTTCCGGATGCGACGCTATGGCTCAGACGATACTGCCCGACACCTTGACAAGCCTCGGAAATTATGCGTTTTCAAGCTGCGGCAGCCTTAATACCCCTTCCCTGCCCGCGTCATTGACGACGATGGGCAACTATGCGTTCTATGATTGTCACTCCATATCGTTTACAAGTCTGCCGTCTGCAATGACTAAAATCCTGAGTTATTGCTTTAACAATTGTTACAGTCTCGCGCTGAGCAGTCTTCCGCCTTTATTGAATGAAATAGGGCCTTATGCTTTTTATAACTGTTCAAGCCTGACAATTTCAACGTTACCTTCAAGTGTATTGAGTATTGGGTCTTATGCATTCTATGGCTGCAATCAAATATCATTAGCCGCTTTGCCGCCTAATCTGACACAAATTCCGTCATATGCTTTTGCAAACTGCTCAAACGTCACATTCACTTCGATTCCGGAAAACGTTGTATCCATTGATTCATATGCTTTCTACAATTGCGATAAAATATTAAATATCTCAATCGGTTCAGCAATAAGGACCATTAATAGCTCAGCATTTTCGGCATGCGATAATCTTTCGGTCATAACAATCAACAGAACGCAGGGCTCGGTGTCAGGCGCACCTTGGGGTGCTCATAACGCTACTGTCATATGGACAGGTTAATAAGAAGGAGGTATTATTATGCAGATTTTAAGCACATTCAGACTTATTGCAGACGGCGGAAAAATTCTCACAAACGGTACCGACAGCGGATATGTGGTCGATCTCGCCCCAAACCAAAGCCCTGACTCTTGGAGCGAAATTGACGACATTCAAAACAATTCAGCGGGGGAATAAAATATGTCAAAAACAAATTCAGGTCTTGTCAGCCATGCAACTGCGCAGCTTGGTCTACCTTATTGGTACGGAACTTTTGGAGCAGTTTGCAGCGAATCGCTCTGGCAGCAAAAAAAGAAGCAGTATCCATCCTATTATTCCGACAGCAGGTATCAGACAGCAAAATCCCGTCACTTCGGCAAAAGGACATACGACTGCGCAGGTCTTGTAAAATCATACATGTTCCAGAGTACCCCCACTTCATCACCCAAATATAACTCATCATATGACAAGAATGTCAGCGGGCTTATTTCCGCCTGCACAAAAACAGGAAAAATAGCCGACATGCCGGAAACGGCAGGGCTTCTTGTATTTAGGAACACGTCGCATGTCGGTATCTATATCGGCAGGGGCTATGTCATTGAAGCAAAAGGCTTTGATTTCGGCGTGGTGAAGACAAGGCTGTCCGCGGGCAGCTGGGACAGATGGGGGCAGCTTGGCTGGATAGAATATGCCAACACCCCGTCATCCGCCGCAAAAAGCAACGCTCCAAAGGTTTCATCCGAAGCAACCGCAGCTAAAAGTACCTCACAAGCAAAAAATGGAAGCGCAGATTCAGACACAACCGAACTAAAACTCTTTAAAAACACAAGCGGGAATGAGCTTATTATCTATGCGGACACAACAAAGCTCATGAAAATAGGCACTCTGTACAGCGGCTCAAGCTGCGTATCGCTCGGCACAAAAGATAATTGCGTAATCATTATCTATCAGGTCAACGGTGCTTCCGCTTATAAGGTCGGCTTCACAGACTATATAAAGGGGCTTCAGAAATGATGGAATTAAGCTTGGCTGCCATGGCTTATTGCGGCATTCCCGCCGCCGTGACAGCATTCGCATTCTGGGGCTTGAAACGAACCATTGAGCGCAAAGATAAGCAGCACAGCGAGCGTGAAACAGCAAGGGAGCAAAGCGAATACCTTATGGTGAAATGTATTGGCGCTTCTCTTGCTTTGGGTGAAGCAACCGCATATGCCATCAAACACGGAAAATGCAACGGCGAAATGTCCTCTGCTCTTGAATATGCCAAACAGGTTAAGCACGAGCAAAGAGACTTCCTTCAGAAGCAGGGAATCGGCAATTTATATTAATGCTCCGCAGATTTCGCCAAAAATTAATAATGATAGGAGAATTGATTTGAATATTATCCGCTTTATCACAGAATATTGGGATATAATTCTGCTCGTATCAACTGTTGTGATAACTGTCACAGCAAAATATATCCGCGGTGAACTCTCGGCATCAAATAAAAAGCTGTTTGAGCTTGTCACAAATGCGGAAAAAGCCTACGGCGCGGGTACGGGCGTTCTCAAAAAGGCATCGGTTGTAGCCCAGTTCACAGAAAGCCTGTCGCTCCTGCTCAGGGCTTGCATAGGAGAAAATAAAATCAGTGCTATGGTTGAAACGGCGCTCACGGCCGCAAAGAAAATCTGGGCTGAGGATGAACAGCTTCAAGCATATATTAACAGCAACAAACAATAACTAATGTCGATTTGTGTCATTTAAGACCGCCGCCCGCAAACAATGCAGGCGGCGGTCTTGTTTTTTATGAGAACGAAGAATTCATATTGTCAATGTGAACACAAAACAAAATTACAAAACATAGAAAAGTATGCACAAAACATGTGCAGCACTGCCCAGAATCACAAAAAGATGAAAAACGGAATGCATATACCTTTTTGTTCTTCCCAGCCCGTACAGTATTGAGCCGATTGTATAAAAAATTCCGCCTGCAAGAAGGAGGGCAAAGCCGCCTGCCGTCAATGCCGCAATGGTCGTTTTTAACGCGAAGATGACGCCCCAGCCCATTCCCAGATAGCATATCATTGCGAACACCTTATAGCGTTTGAGGTCAATCGCATTGAATGTGATTGCAATTGCCGCAATAAGCCACATAAGCCCAAACAGTGTCCAGCCCAGTGTGTTATTCACTCTCCTGATTGCGCAAATGGCTATCGGCGTGTATGTACCCGCTATCAATAAATATATCGTGCAGTGGTCCAGCACCTGAAAGACTTTTTTTGCCATAGGAGGAATTAAGCCGTGATAAATGCTTGACATAGTATAGAGTAAAACCATCGTAACTCCAAAAACAATTGAAGTTAAAACCCCTGCGGTGTTCCTGTTTAATACAGCGACGATGATGCAAAGCACCAGCGATGCAATGCCCATTCCGCCGCCCACAATATGAGAAACCATATTGAATATTTCTTCGCCCCTGGTGTAGTTGGGGAGCTGCCTGTCAGCCAGTTTTGTTCTTGACACTTTCTCATCTTCTTTTTGTTGTATTTTATTATAATGCTCACTGAACAAACAGCGTTTGCTAAATGAGGTTAAATGGAATTCAGTTTTGCAGCATTATTAAACAGATATTATTATAACATATATTTGAGTATTTTTATAAAAAAATATCTGGAAAATCAAGCAATATTAAAGTCTGAATTTCAACGGAGGGAGCCTGCTCCGGGCAGTCTCCCTCCGTTATTTTTGCTATTTCGTTATCCCCTCAAGGAATGTGACCTCATTGGCGAAGCCCTCCTTGTCTATTCTGAAGGTCTTAATCTGATACCTGCCGATATCAAACCAGAACGCAGCCTCAATCAAAGGCATACTTATCATTGCCCTTGCCTCCCTGCCCTGAGTTTCATAGCAGCGGATAATTACGTCGCCTGAGCCGTCCTCGCAGCATTTCAAAGCGGTGACAATAACATTCGGAGCATCGACTGTCATAAAGCTCCTGACCTGCGGCGCGCCCGCGCCTTTGTGATAGCTCTCCGCAATGGCTACGGGGCAGTTGTTAAATGCCGCCGCCTCGCGGACAATATCAGAGCTTTCCGCCTCGCCCGTATGAAGGTAAATGCCGTATTCAAAGCGCTGCAGACCCTCGTCGGTAAAATTGAAATTAGCCGGCGGACGGCTTGAAAAATGGTCGGCAAAGATTACGTTTCTAAGGCACGTCAATCTCAGCTCAGTGTCGGGGCAGTCGTAGCTGTATTTTGAATCGCTCATAACGGAAATACCTCTGCGGACTCCGTCAGCACCGGTTACAGTCAGATCCGCCCAGTTTTGCGCAGGCTCCTCCTCGCCATTGCAGGGGCGTTTTATGAAGCCGCATGGAATTTCATAGGTGGATATTTCATCGCTGCCCTTGAGCGGGAACGGCATTTTGAGAATTGTAAAATCCTCCTGCCAGATTGCCTTGCATTTGACGCGCAGGGTTTTCTGCCCTTTTGCAAGGATGAAGTCCTGCGTCAGGACGGAGTCGCCAAACCCATGCTTTGTGCGCACCACCTGACGCAGCGCGCCGTCCTCTGCAAGCTCAATTGATTTAAGCTCCATTTTGCCCTTGATATCGTGGAACTTGAACACTCTGTGCGCCCATGTATCCGTCTTTTGGTCATCAATAACGGTCGGGACTGCAAGCGGCCCGTCGGCGGCATAGTCGGCACCGTCCTCTTTGTTTATGAGGGATGAAATGCCGCCCGTCGTTTTATCAAAAACGGCTTTTATATATTCATTTTCAACTGAAATTACGTCGCTCTGCGGGAGCCTTTCCTTGCTTGCGCTTTCGTCTGAATTGTTCACCCAATATGTCGCATAACCCAGCGCGGGTACGGATGCCATAAACACAGTGTCAAGGTGAGAGTCGTTTGAACGGGATGAACGGACATTCTGGAACACTACAGGGCTGCCGCTGCTGTCAACAACCTTTGATGAAGGGTTGCGAACCCTGACAGGTCTGTAAATATCAAAGGAAAGCGGATTGAACACAACAACGGGGCGCGGGAATTCGCGTGGGGCGCTGTCGTGGCGGACTTCCGTGCAGACAGGGTCTGAAACGCCGTCTACCCATGTGTCAATGCTCCTCGAAATTTTAAGCAGCGCATTGTTATATGCCTTTGAGGCGATTGTCATGGCGTAGCCCGTACTCTCCTTGACGTCCTCATATGCCTCCATAATCGAGCAGCCGCAAAGAATGTCATGGAACTGATTGAAGCAGACATTGCGCCACGCCTGTTCAAACTCTTTTGTATTCGCCTGTATACCGAAGATTTTGGATGAAACCGTATCCCATTTTTCGGCTCCGGCAAGGTTGTTTTCAGCCTTGCGGTTGAGCTGCTTGACAAGCGAGGTTGCCGAATA
>CAZBHG010000036.1:0-12462 GCA_964491735.1 uncultured Eubacteriales bacterium | reverse complement strand
CAATTTTCATTATATATTATTCAATAATCATTTCCCTGTGAGCTTCTGAAGAATCATATATTGCCTGCATAATCTTGGATGTGAGTATACAGTTATTGATAGTCGCCTGATTAGGCTTGTGATTAATCACGCTGTCAATAAATGAATGCATCTCAACCGTCGCAAAGTCCTGAGTTTTGTATGACGGGGTGCATTCGAGAAGCATACCGTCCTTTATTGTATACAAAATAAAATTTCCGCAGTATGCAAGCCTTATGCCGCCCTTTGTACCCATAAAATCAATAAAGGTTTCGCTCACTCCGATGTTTTGCGCCCAGGCTCCGTTAAAAGTAATAACCGGTCCTTCCGTTCTGACAATTCCCGTCACGGAATCATCAACATCGTATGTCCCGTCAAGATTGCTCCTGTCTGCCGCCCACATGCCCTTGGGAGAAATAAAATTTTTCATATCTACGCCCAGTTTGCAGAAGGCTTCGCCTGAGGCCGTGAGAGGCTTTGGCTCGCCGCAGCAATACATAATCAGGTCTATGTAATGAACGCCCCAGTCAATCAGTGCGCCGCCGCCGGAAACTGCCTTTGTCGTGAAATCGCCGCCGATGCCGGGGATTGAGCGATGAGCGCGGAAGCTGGCATATACATGGAAGACCTCGCCAAGCTCACCGTCTTCAATAAGCTTTTTAATGTGGTTTACTGCATCGCCGAAACGGTTGACTACCCCTATACTCAGAAGCCTGCCTGTTTCGTTTGAGACCTTCTGCATCTCAAGTGCCTCGCTCAGCGTCCTTGCCGCGGGTTTTTCACAGATGACATCCTTGCCCGCCTTCATAAAATCAATAGAAATGACCGAATGCATGTCGTTGTGAGTGCAGACGGAAACAGCATCAAGCTCGGGGTCATTGAGCATGTCATGGTAATCAATAACAGCAGTGCCGCAGCCGTATTTTTCCACCGCGTTGTACGCTTTTTCGGGAATAATGTCGCAAAAATATATTATCTCCGCATTTTCGTTGTTCAAATAATTTGGTATATGTGTTGAGTTGGCAATATTTCCGCAGCCTACAATACCGACCTTTATCTTCTTCATCCTAAACCCTCCACAATAATTTGGTATCGGATAAATGATATCATAATAATCATAAAAGTAAACACCAAACCCAAAATTTCCTTGATTTTTTTAATTAATATTGATAATATAGGCTTGTACTAATACAAGTTAAAGGAGGAGTAAATTTGCCCAATTTTCCAATCGGAGTTATCATTGACAGCTTCAGAACTGACATAACCTCTGCCGTAAAAAAAGCGGCGCAGGTCGGCGCTCAGGGCATTCAGGTCTATGCCACCGGAGGAGAAATGGCGCCCGAAAACCTTACCTCACAAAAGAGGCGTGAATTTCTTGACCTTGTGAAAAGCAACGGTCTTAAAGTATCAGCGCTTTGCGGTGACCTTGGCGGCGGCGGCTTCACAAAGCCCGAAAAAAATAAGGAAAAAGTCGAGCGTTCAAAGCTGATACTTGACCTTGCAAAGGATTTGGAAACAGATATCGTCACCACCCATATAGGCGTTGTTCCGTCGGATAAAAACCATGACAGGTATAAGATTATGCAGGAGGCGTGCTTTGAGCTTTGCCGCTATGCAGATGAGCTTAACGCACACTTTGCGATTGAAACAGGTCCCGAAACATCCATCGTGCTCAAAGGCTTTCTCGACTCGCTCAATTCAAGGGGCGTTGGTGTCAACCTTGACCCCGCGAACCTCGTTATGGTCACGGGTGACGACCCTGCGAAGGCAGTCTACAATCTTAAAGATTATATAGTCCACACTCATGCGAAGGATGGAAAGCAGCTTTTCTATAAAGACCCCGAAATTGTCTACGGCATGGTTGAAAGTCCGATAGTCACAGGCAGTTCTTTCACCGAAGTACCTCTGGGCGAGGGCAGCGTCAACTGGGAGGAGTACCTTGCCGCACTTGAGGACATCGGTTATAAAGGATTCCTGACTATCGAGCGTGAAGTCGGTCAAGACCCCGAAAAGGATATACGCAATGCCGTTATATTCCTTAAAAATTTAATGGATTAAGAAGGTGGCAGCATGAAAACCTGCGTCAGCAGCTACAGCTTTTCAAGGCTCATCGGTTCGGGTGAACAAACTCAGCTTTCGATAATTAAAATTGTGAAAAACATGGGTTTTGACGGCATAGAATTCACAAATCTTGACCCTCCAAAGGGCACAAGCCCGCTTGATTTTGCGGCACAGCTTCGCGAGGAATGCGCCAAAAACAGGCTTGAAATTGTCAACTACACTATAGGTGCTGAGCTGTTAAACGCCGAAAGCCTTGACAAAGAGGTCGAACGGCTCTACGGCGAAGTGGACATAGCTGCCCGGCTGGGCGCAAAGGGCATGAGACATGACGCAACGCGTGGGTTTATCGGCGCCGACAGGAAATTCAAAGGCTTTGAGCAAAGCCTGCGTCCGCTTGCCGAGGGATGCAGGCGTATCACTGAATATGCCGGAGGCAAGGGAATCAAAACTATGGTCGAGAATCACGGCTTCTTCTGTCAGGACAGTATAAGAGTCGAGAAGCTTATCACTGAGGTCGGCAAGGAGAATTTCGGCGTATTGATTGATATCGGCAATTTTCTGTGCGTTGATGAGCCGCCCGCCCTTGCTGTCGGCAGGCTCGCGCCATATGCAAAGCACGTCCATGTTAAGGACTTTCACGTCAAGAGCGGCAGTGAGAGCAACCCGGGCGACGGCTTTTTCGTCAGCAGAGGAGGAAACTATTTGAGAGGCGCAATTGTCGGTCACGGCAATGTTCCCGTAAAGCAGTGCCTTTCGATACTCAAAAACAGCGGATACGACGGATTTGTCAGCATAGAATTCGAGGGGATGGAAGTGCCATATACGGGTATCGAAATCGGGCTGAAAAATCTGAAAAGGTATCTGGAGGAAATATAAGCATTCGGCGGCGGGATTACTCCCGCCGCCTACGTTTTTACAATTATCAATAAATATCATATGTGTTCAATTAGATGTTGCAAAATAACCCCATATATGGTATAATTCGCGTTGGTTTATTATTAGCCAAGTTATGGTTTTATGTTTTTTTGACTGATTGGCAGGTCACTAAAAGCTTATGTTTGGAGGTCAGGCTGTGAAAGCAATAATTTACAAGGTTATGTTATTTGCAGTTAAAGCTTGCCTCAGTTTTATTTACTTTTTCTTTAAGCTCTTCCCTGCTAAAAACAAAATTACTATGCTCAGCCGTCAGTCAAACAAAAAGACTCTGGATTTTCGTTTGATTGAGGATGAGTTTTTTGCCAGGGACGACGGTTTCGCGGTCGTTGTGCTATGCAAAAAATTCGAGAAAGGCATATTTAAATGCATAGGTTATTTTTTTTACCTGATTAAAAGCCTTTATCACATTGCGACATCAAGGGTCTGCATTGTTGATACCTATTGCATACCGATAAGCTTGCTAAGGCATAAAAAGGATTTAATTATTATTCAAATCTGGCATGCTTTGGGAGCCGTCAAAAAGTTCGGCTATCAGTCGCTGGACAAGCAGGATGGGCGCAGCAGTCTTGTTGCAAAATCCATGAACATGCACAAGAATTATACCTGCATTTTTTGTGCGTCGGAAGCTACAAAGCATTTTTATTCCGACGCTTTCAACGTGCCTGAGGAAAAAATCATTGTCAACGGTATGCCCAGAATTGATTATATCCTCGGTGATAATACTGTTCTGAATACCAGAATAAATGCGCTGATTAATAAATATCCTGTCCTCCAAAAGAAAAAGAATATATTGTATATACCTACATTCAGAGAAGTGGCAAACAGAAATCTGAAGCAGATGGCTGACTGCATTGACAAAGAAAAATACAATCTTCTCATCAAACTCCATCCGCTTGATAAGGGTGACGTTGATGAACGCTTTGCTATACCTTTCCGCTCAAGGACATTCGAGCTGCTCCATATTGCGGACTATGTCGTGACAGATTATTCCGCAATTTCATTTGAAGCAAGCCTGCTGGACAAGCCTGTTTTTTTCTATGTTTATGACATCAAGGATTACAACCTCAAGCGCGGTCTGAACATTGACCTTTTCAGGGAGATGAGCCATTCCGCCTTTGAGAATTTTGAGGACATTATGTCTGTAATCGAATGCGGCAACTATGATTTTGAGGAACTGAAAGCGTACAGAAACAAATATGTTCAGACTTGCGATACTCAAAACACAAAGCGGATAGTTGACAGTATTTATGAAGCTATGGGGATGGAAGCGATTGAAAAAGCTCAGGATTTTATTAAAGAAGCTAAAGAAATCGGCATTTGAACATGCAAAAAAACTTGTAAAATTTCGTATTTTTCTTCGAAATCTTATAATCTTCAAACGCTATATTTTTTATAAATGTCGTAGCTTTGGAGTAAAGGTTGATAAAAAAACCGTAATATTCAGCTCATATGACGGCAGGGCTTATGCCTGTTCCCCTAAGGCTATTTACCTATATATGCTCAATGATGAGAGGTTCGGGGACTATCACTTCGTTTGGGCATTCAGAAACAGCAAGGAATATAGCTTTCTGTCATCAAATCCCAGAACAACGGTTGTTGACAAGGGCAGCGTAAAATTTGACAAATACATGGCGAAAGCGGGATATTGGATTTTTAACTACAGGGCGCCGGACCATATTTCTCCCAGACAATCGCAGACATATGTTCAGTGCTGGCACGGCACACCGCTCAAACGATTAGGCTATGACCTTAAAGGCACCAAAAATGCGACAAACTCTCAAAGAGAGATTTATAAAAAATATAAAACAGATGCGAAAAAATTTAAATATATTCTTTCCCCTTCCGCTTTTGCAAGCGAAAAGTTTTTAACGGCGTGGAACCTTCGCGCTATTGGCAAAGAGGATTGTGTGATTGAGGAAGGTTATCCGCGAAACGATTTTCTGTTCACCTATACCGATGAAGACGTTGAAAAAATCAAGGAAAGGCTTAACCTTTCCCATTGTGATAAAAAAATTATTCTGTATGCCCCTACATGGCGTGATGACCAGCACGACTCCCTTGCAGGATTTACATATAAAATGAATGTTGATTTTGATAAGCTCAGTGAAAAGCTTTCAGATAAATACATAATTCTATTCAGGGCGCATTACCTTATTTCCAACACATTTGATTTTGAAAAATACAGTGGATTCATCTTTGATGTTTCACATTATGATGACATAAATGAACTTTATGTCATTTCCGACATGCTTGTGACTGATTATTCGAGCGTCTTTTTTGATTATGCAAACCTCAGAAGACCAATTGTATTCTACATGTACGACTATGAGTTCTATAAGGATGAATTAAGAGGATTTTATATCAGTGTGGATGAACTGCCCGGCAGCATTGTAACGACTGATGATGATTTGATAAGAGAAATCCTTGACACCGATGTAAGCTTTGAATATGACAGCAGATATCAATCATTTAACAACAAATATAACTGTCTGGATGACGGAAAAGCCGCTCAAAGAGTTGTAAACAGGCTTTTTCAACAAGAGCAAGGGGTTTAATCATGAAAAGAGTTCTAACCTACGGTACATTTGATTTGCTTCATTTCGGTCACATACGGTTGCTGCAAAGGGCAAAGGAGCTGGGCGATTATCTGATTGTCGCTCTGTCAACTGACGAGTTCAATGAAATAAAAAACAAACAAGCTTATCACGATTATGAATCAAGGAAGATAATGCTTGAGGCAATAAGATATGTCGATCTTGTTATTCCGGAATACAACTGGGACCAAAAAATCA
This sequence comes from uncultured Eubacteriales bacterium, assembly GCA_964491735.1. Lineage (GTDB taxonomy): Bacteria > Bacillota > Clostridia > Oscillospirales > Acutalibacteraceae > JAAZFZ01. Next base: position 6,655 of record CAZBHG010000036.1, on the reverse strand, counting down.
ACGATGTCCTTGAATATCATGTTGACATAGTGGTTATGGGAAGCGACTGGGAAGGCAGCGACAAATTCGATTACCTGAAAGAGTATTGCGAGCTGAGATTTCTTGACAGGACGGAGGGCGTCTCAACATCGCTCATAAAAACGGAGCTTGGACTTCAAAACCCGATAAGCGGGATTTATCAACTGCCGGGAATGCATAAATAAGATAGGATAGGTGTGGATTAATTAATTGAAGATATCACTTGAAGTTCTTTGGGAACATTACAAATTCAGGCATCAAATTTTTAAGATGGCAAAATCTGACCTTGTTAAAACCTATCGGGGCGCAGCTCTCGGATGGCTTTGGGCAATTATCAGACCGGTAGTGACAATATTTGTATACTGGTTTGCGTTTACAATAGGCTTAAAGGTAAGCAAGGATGTTTCAAACTATCCTTTCTTCCTCTGGCTGATTGCAGGTCTTGTCCCATGGTTTTATATGCATGACATGATAACTCAGGGTACGGACTGCATGAGGCAATACAGCTATCTTATTACCAAAATGAAGTTCCCCGTTTCGACAATTCCGACATTTGTAAGTATTTCAAAGCTAATTGTCAACATGATGCTTATCCTGATTGTTGTTGTTATTTATTGGGTAATGGGCTATCCCCCTGATATTTATTACCTTCAAATCCCGCTTTACATATTGCTGATGTTTGTGCTTTTTACTTTTTGGTCTCTTTTTGCAGCACCCATTGCCGCGATGAGCAAGGATTTTTCAAATCTCATTCATTCATTTGTCTATGCTTTGTTCTGGCTGTCAGGAATTCTTTGGGATGCGGAAAAAGTCAAAATCCCTTGGCTAAGAACATTTTTGATGCTCAATCCGATTACCTTCATCGCAAACGGCTTCAGAAATGCATTGGTTAAAAAGATTTGGTTCTGGCAACAGCCCAAGAGATTCGGCTATTATATTTTCTTTCTTTGTTTTATGTATGTTGTTTCATTATGGAGTTATAAAAAACTCAAAAAAGATATTCCGGATGTTTTATAAAAGTTGAGAGGTAAAAGATGAGTGATTCAGTTATTTCCTTTGAGCATGTCTGCAAGGAATACAAGCTTTTTAAAAACAGTAAACAGCGTCTGCGCAGTGTGTTTATAAAAGGCTCGCATTATAAAATTAAAAAAGCCGTCGATGATGTTTCGTTCAATGTTGACAGGGGTGAATCCGTTGCAATATTCGGGCGCAACGGCGCCGGCAAATCAACTGTCCTAAAAATGATTACCGAAGTGTCCTACCCAACTTCCGGCAGCATCCATGTCAACGGAAGAGTCAGCGCTCTGCTTGAACTGACCTCCGGCTTTGACCCGGAATTTACCGGCAGAGAAAACATCTATCTCCGAGGCGCTATCCTCGGATTAACAAAAAGTGAAATTGCGAAAATCGAGCAGGAAATAATTGATTTTTCTGAAATACTCGAGTACATTGACCAGCCTGTAAGAACATATTCAAGCGGTATGAAATCAAGGCTCGGTTTTTCAATAAATGTAAATATCCATCCTGAGATACTCATTGTTGACGAGGCGTTAAGCGTCGGAGACGAAGCCTTCAAAAACAAGTGCGCCGAAAAAGTAAATGAAATTATTGAAAGCGAAAAGGTCACTCTCCTCTTTGTAACTCATGCGACGAATATTGCGCAATCGTTTTGCAAAAGAGGGATTATTATGGACAAGGGTCGGATTGTATTCGACGGTGATATTGCTGAGGCAATTGAAAAATACGATTTGATGTTTATTTCTAAATCTAAAAAGGTGGTAAACCCTTGATGAATAATGGTAGCGCTTTGCGTTCTGAAAAGTCAGTCACATTTTTAACAAATAAAATTCGTGATAACAACAGGGCTCAATCCCTTACCTCCCTTATGAACGAGCTTGATGATAGAGGTTATTGCGTAAATCTGATTACAGTTGAAAAGCGAACGCCTTTTGACTTTGCTTATCATTCAACTATAAAAAGATTTGTTATAAATGACCCCTATCTGAGCCATATGAATCTCACCGAAAAATTTGACAATATCCTTTCACAAATTGATTCTTCGGTTTTCATTTTCTGGGGCAACATATATCAAAATACCTTTAAGCATATTAATCAGCTCCTGAACAGAGATTTAAAAGTTATTCTGGCTCAGCAGGAGTCTCAGTTTATTCACCTTCAAAAAGGTTCGGCCATTTTTCAGTCAAGAGTAAACCGTATTCTTCCTCAGCTGTTTGCAGTCGTCAGCATTTCTGAAGTTGATACTCTTTGCAACAAAATGACTAAATTAAGAAATGCTCAAACAATCCCATTTCTTTTTCCGTTTAAATGCGGTGACTATAAATCGGCACACCTCAACATGAATGATGTTGCCGTTATTCTGCCAAATACCATAAGCAGCGTTGATAAAGCATTCCCCGTGCTTGACGCATTTAACACTTACGATAATAGCCGGAATTTTAATCTTCATCTCGTGCCGCTGAATATGGATTTTGATAAAGAACAGCTTGCAAAAATTGATACATATCTGGCTGAAAATAAAATCAGCTGTACGGTTGAAAATAAAATTGAAAAGCTCAAGAACTTAACTTTCAGCCCTGCATATTGTATATTCTCATCTTTCGCTGAAAATCTGCCGGAGATTTCAATTGAAGCTGTTGCGTCAAGAATACCCAGCGTAATTTGTAAGAACTATAACTATTCAGCAGACAACGGGCTCAATGCAATGAAGTTTGCCGACATGAATAACACTGCACAGCTTGTTGAAATACTGAAAAAGTGGGAAACGGTCGAAGCCCGCAAAGAATATCGAAAGGTTATCAATAACTGTATCTGCGATGCAGCGAGAAATAAAACGATTGAAAAATGGGAAAAGCTTATCGCATCTGATGAAAGCCTCCCTACCTGTGAGGCGACGACCTGTGAGGCAACTATTGTGCAGCTTTTGCAGGACTCATATAACAATATAATAGCCCGAAATGAAAACGTCATTGCAAACCGTTCAAAGTTTCTTTTCAGGCTGAGCGGCAAATATTACAGGATAAAAAATAAGATATTAAAATCTCCGGGAATATTCTGCCGTATTATTCGCTCACCTTACTCGATACTGCGCCGCATTATTAAGTCTATTTACAGCGCGGAGCAAAAACGCACGGCTGAGTTTCAATACATTAACATCAGCAATGAGCAGGTTGAAAAGCTCCAGCTTATCGCCTACAAGCTGCTGTTAGAGTTTGACAGAATTTGCAAAAAATACGACATCAATTATTATATTGCGGCAGGTACCCTTCTGGGCGGAATTCGCCACAAAGGGTTTATCCCCTGGGATGATGATATTGATGTTACTCTGCCGAGACCGGACTATGATAAATTCCTTGAAGTTGTCAAGAAAGAGCTTGGGGACGAATTCAGTTTTCGTATGGACTGTTCGCCATATGCATTCCACAGAATTGAGCTTAAAGGTACAAGGATTACGCGTTCACTGCAAAGAAAAGGTCACGGAGTATTTATTGACTTATTCCCTCTTGACGGCGCCGCGCCGACGCCCAAGGAGCAGGATAAGCACGGAAAAACAAATAAGCGCCTGACCGAAATGATGTGGGCAAAGGGCAGAATGATTCCGGCATTCAGGTTTAGCCGTAAGGTTATCAGGGTCATAATGATTCGCTGTTTTCTGAAAATTTTCGTACCCAGAAAGCTTCTTAGGGTCGCATGGGATAAAAACGCAAAGAAATATGACTGTGAAAGCGCTGAAAAGTGGGTATGCCTTGCCGGCCTTTACGGATATGAAAAAGAGTGTTTCCCAAAGGAATATTGGGGTACGCCCGTTCCTCTGGAGTTTGAGGGAAAAATCTTTCCGACCATGTCACATTGGAACGATTACCTTACCAGCCACTATGGTAACTATATGCAGCTGCTGCCCGAAACGCAGCGGAGAACTCACAACATGTTCTCATGTGATCTTGGCAGATATGAAGCAATGAGCGTTGAGGAAATAAAAGAGGAAGTAATGGGAGGCATTAGCGATGATTTACGCTGCGGTGTTAGCGGGGGGACTCGGCACGAGAATGAGCTCAGTAATACCTAAGCAATTTTTGCAGCTTGGTGATTATCCGATTTTTATTCACAGCCTTGTCCGTCTTTTGGATGAAGATGAAATTGAGCAGGTCTGGCTTGGTGTCAATGCCGATTGGGTTGACCTGGCACTTGAGCAGATTCAAGAATACATCGGCGACAATCCCCGTCTGAAAATCACAACCGGCGGCGCAACCCGTGAGGACACTCTTATGAACATAATTTCAAGCATTGAGGCCGATAACGGAATTACCGACGATGACGTAATTATAACTCACGACTCGGTCAGGCCATTCGCAACACCCAGACTGATAAAAGAAGTTATTGAAAAAATGAAAACCTGCGATGCCTGCAACACAATCATGCCTGTAAATGACACAATTGTTCAGATGATTGATGGGGAAACGATTGACAATGTTCCTCTTCGAAAAACCATGTTTGCAGGTCAAAGCCCGCAGGGCTTCAGAATCAATGCCCTTCGTCGTGCTTTCGATTCATTGAACGATGAAGAACGCCTGACACTTACTGAAACAACAAAGGTCTGTATGCTGAGGGATATTCCGATTCATTTTGTTCTCGGCGACTTTTTCAATTTCAAAATTACAACAGATTATGACTATAAGGTGGCGCAAAGCGTACTTGACTTTGTGAATGAAAAAATAAAAGTATAAATAAGAGGCTCTGCAAATTCATTGCAGAGCCTTTTCTTTCGCATCTTCTGTGGTTTCTTTTTCACTTTGCGGCATAAACCAATAGGAATGGAAACCTGACAGTTGTGTCAATGACATTTTGGGCATCTGAGTCAGAGCATTTTTAATGTTCATAAAATCCCCGGCGCCCATTAAAAGGTTTGCGAATGCAAACGCCATAAGAAAGCTGCTGAAATCCGAGGCGGGACAAAACAGCCAGACAGCAAGCGGCAGAAAGCCGAAAACAAGACTTGGAAGAGCGGAAAGAAAAACAAACCTTGCCTTTGAGATAGGATATGAAGATGTTACAAAAGCCATAAGGTTCTTCAATGAATAATAAACACAAACCTCCGCATCTTTCGGGAAACAAACAGCATGTAATAATTCATGCGGAATTATGAAAAGCAAAGATGCCAACAGGCCTATATAGTCATAAAAAGAATTAACCTCATAATCGGAAATAAGCACCTTCGCTGCCAACAAAACAACAACAAGAATTAATACAGGAATCATATACAGTACAGCGACAAGATTGACCTTTAAGGGAGTCTCCGGTTCTTTGAACTGTACGGCCCCCTGCGGAAGCACACCTTTTTCAAGCTGCTCCTCATTTTTATATTTACCTTTCCAAACAAGCTTCAACGTCATTCCCCCAGAATTTTATCGGAACGTGTGCCTTGTCCGAACTTTTTCCGTACCCAATCCAAATTATACCATACAGCAGAACTTTAATCCACAATTTCCCAATCAATTTCCAATATTTTGTAAATTGCTGGGAATATATTATTGCTATTATTTTACAGTGTGCTATAATTATTTCGTAATATTTAAAATTACTGTGATAATTTTAAGGAGGGTTAATATTGAAGAAGGTAATTAGTGTATTTATTTCAATGGTTTTGTGCCTATGCATGGTTATTTCAACTTCATCGTCCGTGTTTGCATTGGCAGCTGAAAAGCCGGCTGTGTCAGACTCTGTTCTTAGCTTATTTGATACGGATGTATTGATGAGAAAGCTTATCGTTTCAGTCTGGAAGCTTGTCTGCCCCATGATTGATGCCACTATCGGCGGAATTTCCGATGCCTTGCCGGACGGTAAAAACTGGGTCGACTATGACGACTACAAGAGCGAAAACTTCTATGCCGGCCATAAAACTTTCATCGACGAGGCGGCAGCGGGCGGCGTATGGAGCCTTGGCTATTCACAGGAAATACTGACGCCGGAGGACCTTGAGACCAAGGGGTACCCAATGGGCGGCTATGAAATCGGCAAGGTGACATATTCTAAATATGATGATATCAAGGTCAGGACCATTTGCCTTGACGATGGAAGCGGCAGAGGCAAGGTTGTATTCAGCGTTATTGATACTATCGGTTTCGCAAACGCCGATATTCGGAAAATCAGGGAAAGGCTCGCCGATTATGCGAGTGAAAACAATATAGTGAGCATAAACGTCAGCGTCACGCATACACACAGCGGGCTTGACACGCAGGGAATCTGGGCTAAAGAACCCGATACCCTACTTAAAAATCTTTGGGCGTCTATTATTGATACTGACACAGAAAACGGCATTGATCCGGCTCTTCTTGAGAGAATTATCACTCTTACCGCAAAATCTGTTAAGGATGCATGCGGCAGCATGAAGGAAGGCACGCTCGCATATAGCTCAAAGAATGCTGCAAATTATTTCAACGATAAGGCAGACCCTGACTATTTTATTCCGGATATTCACCGTCTCTGCTTTGAGCCTTCTGACGGCAGCAAGGGTACAATCATTGCAAACTTCGGTGCTCATCCCGAGACTGTCGGCTTAAAAACAGAAACATTTGAAGGCAATGTAATGTCGGCTGACTTTGTGCCGTATATGGAGGAGGTC
>CAZBHG010000035.1:0-12744 GCA_964491735.1 uncultured Eubacteriales bacterium | reverse complement strand
ATTGAATTTGACAGGCATTTTGATATGGTCAGGTTTGGAATTTCTCTCTACGGTCTTTATCCGTCAGAGGAGGTCAGCAAAGAAAATGTTGACCTGAAACCCGTTATGGAGCTGAAATCCCATATAATCCTTATAAAAACCGTTGAGCCGGGCTGCGGGGTAAGCTATGGTCAGCTCTATGTCACCAAAGCCCCCACAAGGATTGCAACTATCCCCGTCGGATATGCTGACGGCTATCCGAGAGCTTTGTCAACAAAGGGCAGGGTATTGATTAATGGGCAGTACGCCCCAATCCTTGGCAGGGTATGCATGGATCAGATGATGGTTGATGTTTCACATATAGACGGTCTGAAAGTTGAGGATGAGGTAACGCTTATTGGCTGTGAGGGTGAGAACAGTATAACCGCTGAGGAAATCGGGGGTATGTCTGAAAGCTTTAATTATGAGGTCGTTTGTGGAATCGGCAGAAGAGTTCCGCGAATTTACACGAAAAATGGAGAAAATATTCGGATAATATCATATTTAATATGAATACATAATTATTTTTAAAAAAATTTTATATTTTCCAGTTGGTAAAAATATCCATGTATTTTTATGCTACTATACTAAAGTATAAACGACATTTGTAGACATCTTAATTTAATATCTCCTCATTCTCATAACCAATGGAAGGGAGTCGCTTGCCGCGGCTCCTTTTCATATGTCTGAATAATTATCACCGAGTTTGAGATAATAAATCTGATGGGGAGTGATGATATGTCAATAATACATTTAACGAATGATAATTTTGAAAAGGAAGTTATCAACTGTGCAAAAGTTGTTTTGGTTGACTTTTGGGCAGTCTGGTGCAATCCGTGCAGGATGTTGGCGCCTGTCATTGAGGAGCTGGCTGAGGAAGTTAAAGATGACGTAAAGATCTGCAAGCTTGATGTTGATTCCGCCGGTTCAATTGCCTCCGACTACGGTATAAAAAGCATACCTACCGTTATTATTTTCAAAAACGGTCAGATTACCGAAACCTTTGTCGGCGTCAGGAGCAAGGAGGATTTATTGCAGGCGCTTCAGAGGCAAAAATAATTAAAGGCAAATGACTATTCGACCGCTGACTGAATTAAATCGGTAAGCGGTCTTTTTTTATAAAATGGCACTGCAGATACTCTGCCGGAAAAGTTTTTCTTGTTTCTAAATCGACTATGCTGTATAATATGCAACTGAGATAATTGGAAAATAACAACATGAATGGAGTGTTAGGCTTGCAATTTGCACAGAAATTCAAACAGCTCGAAAAGCTTTCAAATCAAAACTACTGGTCAAAGCGCATTTATTCAGAAATGCTCTGCCTGAACAGCGTCTCAAAGTTCAATGGGAACAAATTTGAAACCCGTATTGAAGATGCGCTGGATTTTCTTCTGACCGAGTTTGAACGCGATAAGGCGCTGACAATGTCGGCGGTGCGCAACGCCGAGAAAATGCTCGCCGACCTGTCTCCCGAGGTTAAAAAGTACAGGGGCATCTGTGTCTCCCATGCCCATATAGACATGAACTGGATGTGGGGATATCAGGAGACCGCCGCAGTCACTGTGGATACCTTTCGCACAGTGCTTGACCTGATGAAAGAGTACCCTGATTTCACCTTCTCACAGTCACAGGCATCGGTATACAAAATCATTGAGCGTCATGCTCCTTATATGATACCGGAGATTAAACAGAGTATTCATAAGGGCAGGTGGGAGCTTTCCTCGTCAACCTGGGTGGAAACCGACAAAAATATGCCAAACGGCGAGTCGCTCTCAAGGCATATCCTTTACACAAAGCGTTATCTCTCACAGCTCTTTGAAATTGAGCCTGACAGTATTCGTCTGGATTTTGAACCCGACACCTTCGGGCATAACCTCAATGTGCCTGAAATTCTTCAAAACGGCGGCGTCGATTACTACTACCATTGCCGCGGCTTCAATGATTACAATATCTATAACTGGATATCACCCTCGGGAAAAAGCATTCTCTGCTACCGTGAGCCGAAATGGTACAACAGCTCTGTTGAATACGACACCTTCTGCGATATGCCGCTATTCTGCGACAAACACGGCATTGACACTTTCCTGTATGTTTACGGAGTTGGCGACCACGGCGGCGGGCCGACAAGGCGTGACATTGAGCGCATAATCGACATTGCAAGCTGGCCGCTTATCCCGACACTGAAATTCGGAACATACCACGAATTTTTTGACTACCTTAAAGAGCGCCGGGAGCAGTTTCCGACAGTTGACACGGAGCTGAATTTCTTGTTCACAGGCTGCTATTCATCCCAGACAAGAATCAAAATGTCAAACCGCATCTCGGAAGACCGCGCCTATGAGGCTGAGCAGATATCGGCAATGGCGGATGCATTAACCGAAAGCGGGAGCAGAACGGAACTCTTTGGCACAGCGTGGGAGAACATTTTGTTTAACCAATTCCACGACATACTTCCGGGCTCCGGGACTATTGAGACAAGAGAATACGCTCTTGGCAAGTTTCAGGATACACTGGCAACTCTCAACACCTGTGCCAACAAAGCCATGAGGGATATTGCCAATCAGATAGACACTTCGTCCATTGATTTTGAAGACGACAACCTCACTTATGCAGAGGGCGGAGGTGTCGGCTACGAGGTAGGGCAGTCGAACAGCTTTAAATTCCCGAGCGCTGAGCGTGGCAGGGGCAAGACACGTGCATTCCATCTGTTCAACTCCACTATGTATGACCGCGATGAGCCGACCGAGGTCACAATCTGGGATTATAGCGGTGATATAAACTGTGCTTATGTCACTGACACACAGGGCAATGAAGTCCCGTATACGCTGCAGATAAGCGGAAAAGGTCACTGGGGGCATAGCTACTGCAAGCTGCTCGTCAAAGCGAAGGTGCCGGCATTCGGTTATGCCACATACATTCTGCGGGAGCGGGAGATGACCGATTTTGGATGCATTGCGCCCTGCGGCGTCGGTCGTGTTGACAGCGATATCAACGATAATAATCCGGTGCTTGAAAATGACCGTATCCGAGCCGAGTTCGATTCTGCCACTCTTCAGCTTGTCTTGCTTGTCGATAAGGAAAGCGGCGATGTTTTAGTCAACGCCGAAAGACCGTCCTGCGTGTTCCGCCTTATCAAAGAAAATCCGCGCTTCGGCATGACGTCCTGGCGCGTTGGTCCTTATATGAACATTGAAACGCTGAACCTCACGCAAAATGTGCGCCTTACCGACTACAGCCGTGAGGCACTGCGTCAATTCATATCCTACGAAATAGAATTCGGCGCGTCAAAGCTGGAAGTGACCGTTACTCTTACTGACGGTTCACCGCTCCTCGAATTCGGCATCAAGGTCGACTGGCATGAGCTTTCGTCTGACCATGCCTTTATCCCGCAGCTTAACTTTTATGTTCCCGTCGCCTATTCGGCGAAATCATACAAATATGATATACCGTTCGGTATAATCGAGCGTCAGCCAATTGCCCATGATGTTCCTGCCAACAGCTTCATGCAGATAATCAATGCACAGGGCATGAGCGTTTCTGTCGTCACCGATACAAAGTACGGCTTCAGAGGAAATGAAAATTCGGGCGCAGTCACACTTATACGCTCATCATGGGACCCTGATCAGTATCCGGAGCTTGGCATCCATTATATCAGAATCGGCGTGGCGGTTTCCTGCACTGACTGTATGAAGGCAGTCGCATCAAAATTCTGTCATCCGATTTCGGCGGCAGCGGGTACGAAGCATGGGGGCAGCCTTGCTCCTGTCGGGCAGCTTTTCAGCTTTGAGGATGCGAAGGGCATCATGACCTCTGCGGTCAAGAACGCCGAGGACGGAGGCATCATCCTTCGTGTCAGCGAGCTTGACGGTCAGAGCAAGGAGCTGACAGTGAAATTCTGCAAACCCGTAAAGTTCGCAGCACTTACGGATATTAATGAAAAAGCCGATTTAGGCGGCTGCGCCATCAGCGGCGATAGGGTCACATTTAACGTTCCGGCTTATGGAATGGCTACGGTGCTGATAAAATAATGCTCGCGTCTCAAACCCACGTCTCAAAATGCTTCACCGGTCAATGAGCTTCATTGACCGGTGAATTTTCAGCCGTTTATTATGAGATAATTTTATTAACCCTTAATCTTCACAAGGTCACGGTAGTTAATCATCTTAATCCCGCAATCCTCTTCGATGTATTTTCTCGTTGACGGGTCTTTATAGAACTGATGTTCCCAGACTCTGCGCTGCCATAGCGACGTTGTGCCCTTTAATTCATCCGATTCAAACGCTGGGTGCAGATATGTTTCCGTCACTCCCTCGGGGAATGACCTGTAAAGAGCGTACATATACTCCTTAAAGTTTTCATAGCTCTCTTTCTGCTGGCCGTTCCACTCATGCGGAATGAGGTAGTCGGGCGTGATAACTCCCTTTGACTTTGCGCGGGCGGCTAATTTGTCAAACATAAATTCAATAGTCTCTTTATCTACGTTAACACCCAGCGTCTCATTATCAAACTGACCTTCAAAATATTTGGCGGGGAAGCGGAACGGGAGCTTATACTCAGCCGCAATGTCAAATGTTAAATCGAGCAGTTCAAAACGCCCCTTTTCAATTCCGTAAAGAGAACCCATATGGTTGTCAATGTGAGAGGGGTTAAGACCAAGGAGCTTAGCCTTTTCAATCTGAGCATAGATTTCCTGCCGCACCTGCTCTAAATCGGCTTTCTCTTCAAATTCGGGGCAATCGTGGAACATATATCCCTGCTCGTCGATAAGAGTATCAATATTTCCCCTGCTTATCGGCGCCCAGCGGTACTTGCCCCATTCGCTTGTTGTTGTCAGATGAACGCCTATCGCAAGCTGCGGATTTTCCTGTGCAAAGCTGCATGCCTCGACAGCCCAGCCGCAGGGCATCATGATTGTTGAGGATGTAATACAGCCGGATTTTAAAAGGTCAAAAACTGCAAGGTTAGCTGAACGGCACATCCCGAAGTCGTCAGCATTAACTATTAAATATCTTTCCAAATTAAACTCATCCTTTCAGATTAAATTTGAATTATTATACCATGCGGCAGCATGAAAAGCAAATAAAGAAAAAAATCAAGGCTGAATATTTCCGGAAATCTGCCGGCGCATCAGTTAATATGTGCGTAAAGCTCTTTGGCTTTACAGGTATGTTTTATCGCTGATTATTAATTATCCCGGAGGCATTTATTCCCTTAAATTATAAGTTGAATATTTTTAAAGATTTTGTTATAATTGTCTCAGGATATTTCCTAATATTATGTAGGTGGGGCAAAAAATGAGTAATGATAACATTCCAAAGCTGAGTAAAAAAGATAATATAACTCAGGCAATTAAATTCACCGTGTTTTCTCTTTCAGCGGGAGCGATACAGTTTGGAACCTTTACACTTTTGGATAAAATCACAAATCTTTCCTATTGGCCGATGTATCTCCCCGCCTTGATACTTTCCTTCGTTTATAACTTTACAATAAACAGAAAATTCACTTTTAAATCCGCCAATAATGTTCCGGTTGCAATGCTCAAGGTCGCCGCATACTACGCTGTATTTACTCCCCTGTCAACCTTGTGGGGCGACGCTCTTACAGACAGATTGGGCTGGAATTATTATGTTGTACTTATCTGCACAATGTTGATTAATTTTGTGACCGAATTTCTGTTTGACCGTTTTGTGGTTTTCGGCAAAACGATTAACACAAATGAAATTGCGCAAAGAGAGCAGAAGCCTGAAGAACAAGAACCTGAAGAAATCATGCAAGACACTTGAGAATATAATAATGCCGCCCTTCGCTGTTGAAGCGAAGGGCGTTTTTTTATGGATTCAATTATTCAAAGCAGCTTTCAATAGCATGAATTGCATTGTCAACATCCGCTTTGACAACAAGCATCGAAATATCGACCTCAGAGGTTGTAATCATCCTGATATCGGCATTTGCCTTTGCAGCCGCAGAGAAAACCTTTGCCGCAACTCCCGGCGTGCCTCTCATACCGCTGCCGTAAACGGAAATCTTGCAGTTGCCTGAGCTGACGCTGATTTTAAGCTCGGGATTAAGAGTACGCAGCTCTGCCGCTATTTCAAGAATTCCGCCGAAATCTTCATCCTTGACCGTAAAAGAGAGGCTGGAATGCTGACCGTTCGGCGGAGACTGTGAAATCATGTCAACATCAATACCCGCGTCTGAAATCTTTTCAAAAATCCCTGCAATCAGTTTAATATCTGCCGGAGAATCATGAAGTGAAATCAAGGTAACGTCCTCAATAAAACTGACTTTTTCAATTTGCTTCACGTCTATACCCCCTTTATTAAATCCTTCATATTGTAAAGCCCGGGAGCTTTACAGCTGATATAGATTGCCGCATTGATTGCTCCTTCGGCAAAAATGCTTTTGCTGCCTGCACTGTGGCTGAGCTTTATTACCTCATCATGCCCCGCAAAAATAATTTCATGGTCGCCGGCTATTGTGCCGCCTCTTATTGAATGAATACCGATTTCATTTTTGCTCCGTTTTTCACGCTTTGACTGGCGGTTGTATTCATATCTCGGTTTTTCCGCGAGCGAGTCCGAAATATCATTTGCAAGCATGAGTGCCGTGCCGCTGGGTGCATCAATTTTCTGGTTGTGGTGCGCCTCCACTATTTCAATATCAAAGCTGTCACCCAGAACCGCCGCGGCTGTCTTTGCAAGCTCGCTTAAAAGGCTGACGCCAAGTGACATGTTTGCGCTTGAAAATATTGCGGCCTTGTTTGAGGCACGTTTTATCTGTTCAAGCTGATCGTTATTTAATCCTGTTGTCGCAATGACTGCCGGCGTGCCGCTTTTCACCGCATAATCAAGCAGCCCCTTGAGCACATTCGGATTGGAAAAATCGATAATAACGTCGGCCCTTCCGTCAAAATTGCTGAAGCTTTTATAAATAGGAAAGCCTAACGCAAAATCCGTATTAACATCTATTCCCGCAACAATACGGCAGTCATCCCTCAATGCCGCGCATTCAGAGACTGCCCTGCCCAACCTTCCGTTGCAGCCGCTTAAAATTATATCAAGCATTAAATCACGTCCGTCAAATGATTACATTTATACTAAGTTATACTTTTGAAGTGTTTCGCGAAGTTTGCTCTTTGCCTCATCACTCATCGGGTAAAGAGGCGGGCGGCACTCGCCGACATCCCAGCCTATCATTGTCATAGCTTCCTTGACCGGAACGGGGTTTACATCCATAAAGAGGTCGTTGCAAAGCTGAAGCCATTCAAGCTGAAGCTTTGCACTGCCGGCTATATCGCCGCTTACGCCCAACGCAGCAATGTCATGCGTAACCTTTGGGACAACATTTGAAAGCACAGAGATAACACCCTTCGCGCCAAGAGATATAAACGGCGTAATCTGGTCATCGTTGCCTGAATAAACCGTCAAATCGTTGCCGCAGAGGCTGACTGTTTTTGCAAGAGCGGCTATGTCGCCGTTTGCCTCTTTCGTTGCGACTATTCTGGGATGACGGGAAAGCCTGTAATATGTCTCCGGCTTTATGTTTAACCCTGTGCGGCTGGGAACGTTGTAGAGAATAATCGGCAGCGTAACATTATCGGCAATATATGTAAAATGTTTAACCAGCCCGTCCTGCGAAGTCTTGTTGTAATACGGGGTAACCATCAGGAGCGCATCGGCGCCTGCTTTTTCAGCCTCGTTTGAAAGCTTGACAGCGTATGCCGTGTCATTACTTCCGGTGCTTGCTACAACGGGGACTCTGCCCGCCGTGCAGTCAACCGCAAATTTGATTGCCTGAGAATGCTCCTCATGTGAGAGAGTGGCACCTTCGCCCGTTGTTCCGCAAATAATAATAGCGTCCGTTTTATTTTCGATCTGGTAATTTATAAGTCTTTCCAACAGCGGATAATTGATTTCACCGTTTGCTGAAAAAGGTGTAACTATCGCAACACCCGCGCCTGTAAAAATCGCCTGCTTCATTATTAATTACCTCCGAAAATCATGGTCATGCAAAAGAATTCAGTCCATATAGCCCTGAGCGCAAAGCTGCTCTGCCATAAGGACAGCTCCGCCCGCTGCCCCTCTTAAAGTATTGTGTGAAAGGCAGACAAATTTATAGTCATACTGCGTGTCCTCACGCAGGCGGCCGATTGAAACCGCCATGCCGCCCTCAAGCTCGCGATGAAGCCTTGTCTGCGGCATATCGTCCTCCTCAAAATAATTGAGGAAATGCTCGGGCGCTGTAGGCAGCTTGAGCTCCTGGGGAACGCCCTTAAACTCACGCCAGATTTTAATCATTTCATCCTTTGACGGCTTGTTTTCAAACCTTACAAACACAGCGCCCATATGACCGTTTGAAACAGGTACACGGATACACTGCGCAGTAAAGTTCGGTTTATTTGCACAAACGATTTCGCCGCCTTCTATATGTCCCCAGATTTTTAACGGCTCTTTTTCCGACTTTTCCTCTTCTCCACCAATGAAAGGGATAACATTATCGCACATTTCGGGCCATGTATCAAATGTTTTGCCCGCGCCCGAAATTGCCTGATATGTGCAGACCAAAACGTCCTTAACTCCAAATCTGCTCAAGGGATAAAGCGCAGGGACATAGCTTTGAAGCGAGCAGTTTGATTTTACGGCTATAAATCCTTTTTTTGTACCGAGGCGTTTACGCTGCGACGGTATAATTTTTGCATGCTCCGCATTAAGTTCGGGCACAATCATCGGCACATCGGGAGTAAACCTGTGCACGCTGTTGTTGGAAATCACGGGGCATTCAGCCTTTGCATAGGCCTCCTCAAGGGCTTTTATCTCATCCTTCTTCATGTCGACCGCGCAAAACACAAAATCAACCATTGAAGCAATTTTTTCAATATCCGCCTGAGCGTCCATAACAATCAGGCTCGCCATATTTTCGGGAATTGGCGTATCCATGCACCAGCGGCTGCCGACTGCCTCTGCGTATGTCTTGCCTGCGGAACGGGGGCTTGCCGCCACAAGAACAACTTCAAACCACGGATGCCTTTCAAGCAAAGACGCAAAACGCTGCCCTACCATACCCGTGGCACCGATAATGCCGACTTTGTAATGCTTCATTTTAAAAACCTCACGTTTCCTTCAGCGTTCAAAATAACTGTTGTAATACCAAATTATTTGCAATATAATAGGTACCGCGCAAGCAAAAGAACGCCTTTCAATAAATAATACTAAACATTAAAATGATAGCATTATAGAGCTTGATAGTCAAATACTTTTTGTTATTAAAATAGACAATAAATGAGGATAAAAGATGAAAAAAAGTGACTTTTATTATGATTTGCCGCAAAGCTTAATTGCTCAGCATCCCGCGGAGCCAAGGGACAGCTCGCGTCTGCTGGTTTTGGGCAGAGAGAGCGGAAATATCTCCCATGAAGGATTCCGTGACATAATTTCACATCTCAATGAGGGCGACTGCCTGATTCTCAACGATACGAAGGTGCTCCCCGCCCGCCTTTATGCAACCAAAGACGATACGGGCGCGCAGGTTGAGTTTTTGCTTCTCAGCCAAAAGGGAAATGACACCTGGGAGATTATCACGGGTCCGGGCAAACGTGCAAAGAAGGGCTCAAAATTTGTTCTGGGCGGCGGTCTTCTCCGCGCGGAAATAATTGAGGTGCTGGCTGACGGCAACAGAGTAGCAAGGTTCAGTTTTGAGGGCAATTTTTTCAATATACTTGACAAAATCGGCGAAATGCCACTCCCCCACTACATCACCGAAACTCTTGAGGATAAGGACCGCTACCAGACTGTCTATGCCCGTGAGCTTGGCAGTGCCGCCGCGCCGACAGCGGGGCTTCACTTCACGCCGGAGCTTCTCGACGAAATCCGCAGAAAGGGAGTTGAGGTCGGCTTTGTCACACTGCATGTCGGGCTTGGAACCTTCCGCCCGGTAAAAGCAGAAACCATAGAGGAGCATCATATGCATTCGGAGCATTACAGCCTGCCCGCCGTCACTGCCGATATTATCAACCGAACAAAACAACGGGGCGGCAAGGTTGTGGCAGTCGGAACAACCTGCTGCAGGACGCTCGAATCCGTTGCGGCTGAAAAGGGCTGCATCTGCGAGCATGACGGCTGGACGGATATTTTTATTTACCCCGGCTTCAAATTCAAGTGTATTGACGCGCTGCTGACAAACTTCCATCTGCCGGAAAGCACTCTGATTATGTTGGTCAGTGCCTTCTGCGGATATGAAAACACAATGAATGCATACAAAATTGCTGTAATGGAAAAATACCGATTTTTTAGTTTTGGCGACGCCATGTACATCGGATGAATTAGATTTTATCCTTAATATTTTACGCTGTTCTATAATCAATCGTGCCTTTTCACGGTTGATTCGAACATATCATTTGCAAAAAAAAATTAAGTTATGGTATAATTAACTTTTAAAAAAACTATGGAGACAGAAAATGACAAAGAAAAGCAAAACAGCAATTATAGCAAGCTTGGGGTTGCTGCTGACGGCAGCAATCTGGGGATTTGCTTTTGTAGTTGTAAAAGATTCACTTGATTCAATGCCGCCGATTTATATGCTAGCCATAAGGTTTACTGTTGCGTCCCTGGTGTTGTGTTTGATATTTCATAAGAAGCTGAGGAATATAGACAAGGCAATGCTCGGCAACGGCGCCGTTTTGGGCTTTTTTATATTTTTGGGCTATGCATTGCAGACGATTGGCTGCAAGTATACTACTGCGGGCAAAAATGCATTCCTTACGGCTGTCTATGTTGTTATGGTACCGTTTTTTCATTGGCTGATTAATAAACGCAAGCCAGATGCTTTCTGCATTGCCGCGGCTTTTACCGCGATTATCGGCATAGGTCTTATTTCACTTAACGGCGACCTTTCAATGAATATCGGCGATTTATTAACCCTTCTTTGCGGAATTGCGTATGCTGTACATATTGTTTTTATTGACCGTTATACCGAAAAGCAGGATCCCGTTGTGCTGACGGTTGTTCAGATTTCGGTTGCCGCTGTTCTGTCGTGGATTGCGGCGCCGCTTTATGACGGAGCTTTTCCTCTTGCAGCTTTGAATCTCAAAATGACGGGCGCAATGCTTTATCTCAGCCTATTCAGCACGATGCTCGCTTTTCTGCTTCAAAATGTATGCCAGAAATATATCCCTGCGTCAGTTTCCTCTTTGCTTATGTCTTTGGAGGCGGTTTTCGGGGTTGCCTTTTCATGCATCTTCCTCAACGAAATCATTACATTTAGAATGGGTCTGGGATGTTTAATACTGTTTTTTGCAATAATAATGGCGGAGACAAAGTTTGACTTTTTTAAAAGGTCGGGAGAAGCAAAATGTGTGAAAATAAATGCGTCATCGTCGGAGCAGGAGATTTCACGGAAAGCGAACTGAATATTAACGTCGGCGATTTTGTTATTGCCGCCGACGGCGGATATAATCATCTTCTGAAAATCGGAGTCAAACCAGACCTGCTTATGGGCGACTTTGATTCGCTCGGAGATTTGCCAGAAAATATCGACATCAAAAGATTCAAAGCCGAAAAGGACGATACGGATACCGCCCTTGCAATCGAGCATGGAATTGAGCTTGGCTATAAGCTTTTTCATCTTTACGGCTGCACAGGCGGCAGGCTTGAACATACAGTCGCAAATATCCAGTGTCTTGTCAGGCTGTCTAGGAGCCGAATGAGGGGCTATATATTTTCAAAGGAACAGATTATAACCTCAATCACCAACGATGTTCTGAGCTTTGACAGCGGCTGTAAAGGCTATATTTCCGCTTTTGCGTATGGCGGAGACGCAAAGGGCGTTTACGAAAGAGGGCTGAAATATCCGCTCACTGATGCAACAATTCGGGACGATGTCCCACTGGGCGTCAGCAACAGATTTACGGGCGAAGACAGCAGCGTCAGCGTCGGGAACGGCACGCTCATCGTGATGTGGGAGAGGAATTGAATAACCATTCATTTTATGGTAGACAAAACGGAATACATTAAAAATATAACATGAAGGAGTTTACATTAAAAAATTAGTAATGAATGCTTTTTCAGTGCATTTTAGCACAATATATGATACAATGCATAAGTGAATAATAAATTTCCTTAATAGGTGATTATATGAAAAATCGGGAGTTTATGACAATTAGAGAATTCATGTATTGGAATTATTCAAATGTTGCTATGGCACATTTTGCGCTTGAAAATTCACATTTGCAATATGATACTTCATGCTATATAATTAGGGCAAAATTGTTCAAGGGATTATGTACAGGTGAGATGCATATTTCAACTGTATATGACGATGAAAAGTATAAATTAAAAAATCATTGCTGTTGCTACTGTGGCACATTACATAATCTTTCCTTAGATCACCTTATTCCACGGAATGTTGGGGGTTCTGATGCAGGAGATAACCTTGTTTATGCCTGCAAGAAGTGCAACTCTTCAAAGAATGATTCAGATTTAATAGTCTGGGCATTAAGAAATAATACATTTCCTCCTATACTCGTTCTCAGAAGGTATTTAAAACTTGCTATAGCATATTTTGAGAAAAAAGGAGTTATTGACTTGCCTTTTGATTGTTTGCTTGAGAACGAGTTCACATTTAGAGTTGATTTATTACCATATGCTTTTCCACAGCCATCAGAACTTAAACTATAATTAATGTCTACTGAACAAACCCAATTTTTTTAAAAGAGTAAGCATCAACCATCAA
>CAZBHG010000034.1:0-12749 GCA_964491735.1 uncultured Eubacteriales bacterium | reverse complement strand
CTATTTTTTCAATATTATCATTTTTGCTTCTTAGAAAGCATACTCCGGCGCTTAAATCGGGCGCCGGAGCGTTAAATATTTCAACCGAATTTTAACCGAACAGTGCCGCCGAAAGGTACCTTTCTCCCGAGTCGGGGAAAAGAGTAACAATGACCTTGCCGGTGTTTTCAGAGCGGCTGGCAAGAAGTGTTGACGCAAATGCCGCCGCTCCGGAGGAAATGCCGACAAGTATGCCTTCTGTTTTGGCAATTATTCTGGCAGTATCAAAAGCGTCCTCATCGGAAACGGTTATTATATCGTCATAAACACTTTTGTTGAGAATGGCAGGCACAAAATTCGCGCCGATTCCCTGAATCCTGTGCGACCCCGTAATCCCTTTTGAAAGAAGGGGAGAGCCTTCAGGCTCAACGGCGATAACCCTGATATCCGGGTTTTGCTCTTTCAGGTATTCACCCACACCCGTCAAAGTTCCGCCGCTACCCACACACGCAACAAAGTAGTCGATTCTGCCCCATGTGTCGCGCCATATTTCGGGACCTGTGGCTGTTCTGTGAGCGGCAGGATTTGCGGGGTTGTCAAACTGAGCGGGGATAAAACCGCCCTCTGTTTCCCTCGCAAGCTCCTCGGCCTTATCAACGGCTCCCTTCATGCCGAGCGCGCCGTCTGTTAGCACCAGCTCAGCGCCGTAAGCTTTCAGGAGGCTCCGCCTCTCGGCGCTCATTGTATCGGGCATGGTGAGAATGATTCTATATCCTCTCTCCGCTGCAATGCTTGCAAGCCCGATGCCCGTGTTGCCCGAAGTCGGCTCAATGATGACCGAACCCGGTCTTAATAATCCATTATTTTCGGCGTCGTCTATCATAGACTTTGCCACCCTGTCCTTAACACTTCCGGCGGGATTGAAGAACTCAAGCTTTGCAAAAATTGTTGCGTCCAGCTCGTTTAGCTTTTCATAGTTCACAAGTTCAAGCAAAGGAGTGTCGCCAATCATATCCGACACCCTCCTGTAGATTTCTGACATGTATAAGTCCCCTTTCAGTAAGCATTTGCATTTTATTTCAAAAACTTTGTCGGCACAACAAAGCTGACATAATTTACGGGCTTCTTATTATCCTGTGCATATATCCAGCGTCTCATGTGTGCCACACGCTCCCCCGCGTCAATGTTGAGAATATACCTCTCCTCATCAGTCGGGTCACGCATAACAACGTCCATCAAAACCCTGCCTATATTATCGGTTGACCCCTCAAGGATAAGATGCGCCACGGACTCCGACGGACCTGCGTTTTTAATTATGTCAAACAGCTTCGGGATATAATAGCTGTCTTCAATCGCAATTGTAGCCCCTCCGGACATTCTGATACGTTTGATATGCCCCAACGGAGCGCCCTGCGCCCAGCCGCTGAGCAGGTCGCCCTGAGCCTCAATCTTTTCGACGGCAAGGATTTTATTCTGTAAGTTAATGCCTATTTTTTTCAATGAAAATGAAAGCGAAATAAGAGGCTCAAAGCTGAATGATTTTTGGGAAAGGTTTACAAAAGTACCTATGCCGTGCTGCTTGACGACGATTCCCTCATGCTCAAGCTCCGCCAACGCCGCACGGACAGTGGCGCGCCCGACATTGAGCTTTTCCATCATCTCCTTTTCTGACGGGAGCTGATGGTTTGGTTTGTATTCCCCGTTTTCAATAAGCTTTAAAATATACTCCTTTGCCTGAACATACAAAGGAATCCTGTTGTTCATAACCCTGGGTTCACCCTTTTCAATAGAGATTTGCATATGAGAAATTTTAGCACAGTATTAAATTTAAGTCAATTTCAATTAAGAAAATCGGGCTGCTGCAATAATCAGCCCGAAAAAGAAAGCCGGGCTGCCCCGAAAAAGGTTGCCCGGCTTCTGCTTTTGTTGTATAATTTAATGCGATAAACCATAAAAAGCGAGGTAATCCTGCAATGACGGGGATAAAAATCAAGTGGTTTTATCAATGAATTCAGGAATACCGTTTATCACCGTTTCTTTCCCGGTCTTCTGCCGTTGACATCCCTGTAATTCAAAACCCTCAGCTTTCTCTTCTGTCTCTTTTTGTAATTAATATATATAGTCATCGCGATAAAGAATGCAAATATAAGTGCCAGAATTACGATTATCAGCTTAAAGACCGCCGTATCCGCCACCTTTTTCACAATTGACCACATGTAAAGCAGGGGATTTCTGCTCACACTCTCCGCCGCCACGAGGTTGACTCTCGCAATCTCCTCACCGGCATAAAGAACAATCGCCTGACCTATCACCTGCCCCTTTTTCACTGGGGCTTCAAGGCTGTCCGGCAGGCTTTCATCAACCGCCTCAATAAGCACACTGCCTGCATCTACTCCCGACGGAACAAGCGCGTACAACTCCTCCTCAGGGACAAGCCTCAAATAGTCGATGCCCTTTGCAAGCTCAACCTTTACACCTGATACTATCTGAGTCTTGCTCGCAATCTGTTTTAACTTGATATTGTCAAATGCCCAGTTAAACATAAGCTTGCAGTCGATAAATGCGCAGTTCTCGTCAACTTCATCACCGTCAATGTCATAAAACGGAGCCTTCAGCACAATGCCGAGGTAGGAATAACCGTCCTTGCTTGCGGTCGATACCACACAATGCCCTGCGTTGGTTGTAGTCCCCGTTTTTATTCCCGATGCATACTCACAATAATAATCGGAGATGCCGCTGTTCATAAGATAGTTTGTGTTTGAAAGAACTCTTTCGCCGGATAGATTTGTTGTGGGAACAGTATATTTCTGAGTTGAAGTAATCTTTACAAAAACATCTTTCTGCTTATAATCGCTGTTCAGCGCGCGCCTTAATATCAATGCCAGATCGTTTGCTGTTGTGTACTGCCCTTCCTCATCAAGCCCGTGGGGATTGACAAAGTGAGTATCTTTGCACCCGAGATTTGTGACATACTCGTTCATAAGCGCAACAAAATCACCAATAGAGCCGCTCACATAGTCCGCAAGTATTGCCGCCGCCTCGTTGGCGCTCTTGACCATGAGGCAATACATCAGATTCATGATGCTTATCTCTTCGCCGGGCTTCAGCCCCGCGTTGGAAGAATTCATCCCGTCAAACATTCTGATTGTGTATGCAGGTATTGTAACGACTGCGTCAAGGTCAGTGCATTTTTCGAGCACTATCATAGCTGTCACAATTTTTGTCAGTGAAGCGGGCGCGGTTCTCACGTCTGCATTCTTATCGAAAATTATGCTTCCGTCATCAAGGCTGGCAAGCAAAAGAATATCCGCGTGAGTACCGAGACCCTCCAAAAGAGTATTATATGAAGCATTCACCATAGGAAGGGGAATGCTGATAATTATCACGGCTATGCATAAAATAAAAATTATTGCTTTTTTCATAGACAATTCACCTGATGATATTGTATTATGTATACTAATGAAATCGTAAAATATATAACTTTTAAATTATATCAGCTTTTTCCGGAAAAATAAACATTTTTTTATATTCAGGGGGCTTTTATTATGATTTACATCACGGGTGACACGCATGGAGATTATAAGCGTTTTACCCAGCCGCAGCTGAAAAAACTCAAAAAGGGCGACACGCTGATTGTCTGCGGCGATTTCGGCTTCATCTGGGATAACAGCAAGAGAGAACAGAAGCTTCTCAAAAAACTGGGCAAAAAAAAATATGATTTATGCTTTGTTGACGGAACACATGAGAATTTTGAGCTTCTCAACGCCTATGAAGTCACCGAGTGGAACGGCGGCAAGGTTCACAACATAAGCGGGCGGCTTTTTCACCTGATGAGAGGTCAGATTTTCAGCATCGAGGGTAAAAGCATATTCACAATGGGCGGCGGCGAAAGCCCGGACATCGACCTGAGATTCGATAACGACACATGGTCAAGCAGCGAAATCCCCAACAGGCAGGAGCTTCTGGAAGGCGCCGAGAAGCTTGACAAAGTGAATGCGAAGGTTGATATAATAATTACTCACGAGCCTCCGCTGAAAATCAAGGGCTTTTTAAATTTGAAGGAAAAAAGAAGCGTCAGGGTGACAGGGCTGAATAATTATTTTGAGGAGCTGGGCAACAATTGTGAGTTCAGCCGCTGGTTCTTCGGCTCAATGCATGTCGACAAGTATATTTCATCCTCGCACATCGCGGTTTTTAATAAGATTTTCAATGCCGAAACAGGCGAACGGCTCAAATAGCCTTCAGAAGAAAATAATATGTTATCCGGACAGATTATATTCATGGATATACAATAATGAAAGATAGGAACAAGGCAGTTTTACCAATGGATTTGGGATAAACACTTCGAGAATCGCAATATTTAATCACATTGACTATGCCATACTTTTATGATATAATTTCGCAAATGGGAATGAAGTTCTCCCTTGGTAATAACCAAAACCGCGTATTAAGCTGATGACTTCTGTGATTTGGCATCGCAGAAGCATCAGCTTATTTGTTGTCTGCGGGAAAGGAATTAAATATGCTTGAATTTTTGATTGTAGGGTTCGGTGGATTTATCGGCTGTTGTTTGCGGTTTGGAATTTCAAAACTTATGCTGCCTTTAGGATTTCAGTTTCCGATTGCAACACTGATTTCTAATGTTATTGCAGGATTTCTTATCGGATTTATCACAGAGCTTGAAAGAGATGCGGGATGGATTACACCCAAAATGAAACTGTTTTTAGCAATAGGCATGATGGGCGGACTTAGCACATTTTCAACTTTTAGCATAGAAACCATTGACTTGTTTTCACAAAGCAAATATATCCATGCCGCAGGTAACATTCTGCTCAATGTGACTCTCAGTTTTGTTGGGGTTATGCTTGGCATGATAACAGCGAAGATGCTGTTTAAAAAAACCACATAAAGAAGAATATACATAAATCAAAAAGGGGCTGTCACAAGTTTTTTACTAAACTTGTGACAGCCCCTTTAGGTTAAGCTGCTTTGTTATATCCTTGCCACGCCGCTGTCGCGGGCCGCCTGACCGACTGCCTTCGCAACTGTCGGGCCAACTCTTTCATCGAAAGCCCTGGGAAGTATATAATCCTCCGTAAGCTCATCATCCGAAACGAGGGAAGCGATAGCTTTTGCGGCGGCGATTTTCATTTCCTCATTGATATCGCTTGCGCGGACATCAAGAGCACCTCTGAAAATCCCGGGGAAGGCGAGAACATTGTTGATTTGATTTGGGAAATCGCTTCTGCCTGTGCCGACGACTCTCGCGCCGCCCTCTTTTGCAAGGTCAGGCATAATTTCCGGCGTGGGGTTTGCCATTGGCATAACAATTGCGTCCTTTGCCATTGAAGCAACCATTTCCTTTGTCACAAGCCCGGGCGCGGAAACGCCGACAAATATATCCGCTCCTACAAGGGCGTCGGCAAGAGAGCCCCTCTTTTTGCCCTTGTTTGTGAAGTCTGCAATTTCCTGCTTCGCGGGGGTTAAATCGTCGCCGTCACAGATAATGCCCTTGCGGTCACACATGACTATATCTTTAACGCCGAGTTTGGTGAACAATTTTGCGATTGCAACGCCCGCAGCACCTGAGCCGCTGAAAACGACTGTGCAGTCAGCAATTTCCTTTTTGACGACCTTGAGCGCATTCATGATGGCAGCTGTGCATACAACCGCAGTTCCGTGCTGGTCATCGTGGAAAATCGGGATGTCGCTTCTCTCCTTGAGCTTTCTCTCGATTTCAAAGCAGCGCGGAGCTGAAATATCCTCAAGATTAACACCGCCGAAGCTGCCCAGAATCAGTGCGACTGCGTCGACAAACTGGTCAACGTCCTTTGTGCGCAAGCAAAGAGGGATGGCGTCAACACCGCCGAACTCCTTGAAAAGCACGCATTTGCCCTCCATGACCGGCATGCCCGCCTCAGGGCCGATATCACCGAGACCCAGAACGGCAGTTCCGTCAGTTATGACAGCGACTGTGTTCCAGCGCCTTGTCAGCTCATAGCTCTTGTTGATATCCTTCTGAATTTCAAGGCAGGGCTGAGCTACGCCCGGTGTATATGCGAGAGAAAGCTGTTCCTTGTTGTCAACCTTTGCGCGTGCAGTAACTTCCAGTTTGCCCTTCCACTCATAATGAAGCCTCAGAGATTCCTTTAAATAGTCCATAATATAACCTCCAAATTATTTTAGATTTCAGACCGGCTGTGCCCAACCCAATGAGCGCTCGACAGCTCTCTTCCAACCGGAATAAAGCCTGTCGCGTTCTTTCCTGCTCATTTCGGGGACAAATACACGGTCAATTTTTCTGTTGTTCTGAATTTCCGCTTTGTCTTTCCAGACACCGACGGCTATGCCGGCAAGATACGCAGCGCCGAGGGCCGTTGTTTCGATTGTCTTTGGGCGGTCAACCTTTGTCTGAATCAGGTTTGCCTGAATCTGAAGCATGATGTTGCTCACGCTTGCACCGCCGTCAACGCGCAGCTCCGAGAAATTTATGCCCGAATCCGCCGCCATTGCCTCAAGCAAATCGGTCATCTGATATGTGATGCACTCAAGCACCGCCCTTGCGATGTGCGCCCTGTTGACTCCTCTTGTCAAGCCTACAATGCAACCTCTCGCATACATGTCCCAATACGGTGCGCCCAGACCTGTGAAAGCGGGGACAAAATAAATTCCGTTTGAATCAGGTACGCTTTGCGCCAGTTCGTCACAGCGCTGCGCGGAGTCAATCATATGAAGCTCATCACGCAGCCATTTTATCACGGAGCCTGCATTGAAGGCGCTGCCCTCAATGGCGTATTCGACTTTATCTCCTATGCCCCAGGCGACGCCCGTAAGGAGATTATTTCTGGATTCCACTCTCTTTTCCCCTGTGTTCATTAGAAGGAAGCAGCCTGTGCCGTAGGTGTTTTTTGCCTGACCGGGTTCAAAGCATGCCTGACCGAACAGAGCGGCGGGCTGGTCGCCAACTGCACCGCTTATGGGGATGCCCTCAAGGTCCTCAATCCCGAGAATGTTGCCTGCCACCTCGCCGTAGACCATGCTCGAAGGGACGGGTGTGGGCAGAATGTTCATGGGTATATCGAGCATATTGCATAGATACTCATCCCAGCAAAGCTTGTTGACGTCAAAGAGCATAGTGCGGGAGGCATTCGAATAATCTGTAACATGAACCTTGCCGCCCGTCAAATTCCAGATAAGCCATGTTTCGACCGTGCCGAAAAGAAGCTCGCCGGCGTCGGCAAGCGCTCTTGCACCCTCAACATTCTCAAGAATCCACTTGATTTTCGTGGCTGAAAAATATGCGTCAATGCGCAGACCTGTTTTTTCTTTTATATAGTCGCCGAGACCGTCCGCCTTCAGCTTCTCGCAAAGCTCTGCCGTTCTGCGGCACTGCCAGACAATTGCGTGATATACGGGCTTGCCCGTCTGCTTGTCCCACAGAATTGTCGTTTCACGCTGGTTAGTTATGCCGATACAGGCTATATCCTTGGCAGTGCAGGCGTCTGTCGATAAAGCGCCTGTGATGGACTGAATCTGGCTGTAGAGAATTTCCATAGGGTCATGCTCGACCCAGCCTGCCTGAGGATAATACTGCTCAAATTCTTTTTGAGCCTTTGATATTATATTGCCCTGCTTGTCAAACACAATGGCGCGGGAGCTTGTTGTCCCCTGATCAAGAGCCAGAACATACCTGAGTTTAGACATATGTATTCCCCCTTTGTAACGAAATAATCCATGAATAATAATATCCCAACGGGGGCGAATTGTCAATATTAATGGCTCTTATTAAAAGATTTGTAACAGTTTATGCAATTTTAAAAATTATAACTTGCAAATTAATAAAAATTCATGCCGGAAAATGTTTAGCAAATTTCGTAAAAATTCTTTTCTTTTCGATATTATGTGTTATACTAAATGCAACTGTGCGGAAGGGATGAATTATATGGGGGATAAGCTTTGTGTTCTGACCGGCGCCTCAGGTCATGTGGGCTATGCTCTCTTAAAAGAACTTGTCAGCAACGGCGAAAAAGTCAGAATTCTTATAAGAAAAGACAGCAAGGTTTTCGACGGCATCGAATGCGAAAAAGTTACAGGCGATGTCAGCGACTATGCGTCGCTCGAAAGGGCGTTTGAGGGAGCGGACATTGTTTACCACCTTGCGGGCATTATTGATGTCAATACGGGCAATGAGGACCTGATATACAGGGTGAATGTTGACGGGACGAAAAATGTCGTTGCCGCCTGCAAAAAGTGCGGCGTAAGGCGGCTTGTCTATGCCTCGTCCGTCGATGCATTCCCGCCTTTGCCGGACAATAAGCTGATGAGTGAGCTTGACCGCTTCAACCCGGATATACTTGACGGTACATATGCTAAAACGAAGGCAATAGCGACACAGTTTGTTCTTGACAGTGCCGATGACAGGCTTGAAGTCGTTGTTACCCACCCGGGCGCATGTATCGGGCCTTACGATTTCAAAACGTCAAGCATCGGCGAAATGGTCAGGATGTTTATGAAGGGCAGATTTCCGGTCACAATGGATTTCGGAGCTTACAGCTTTGTGGATGTCCGCGACGTCGCAAAGGGAATGTATGCGGCGGCGCAAAAGGCAAAGAGCGGCGACTGCTTTATTCTGACAAGCGACAGCATTACTGTTGATGAGCTGATACATATTCTCGCTAAAAAATGCGGAACAAAGCCGCCGACATTTGTGCTGAAAAAATGGATGGCGGATGCTGTCGCGCCGCTTGCCGAGGTTTATTACAAGGCGGCAAAGAAAACTCCGCTTTTCACAAGGTATTCAATCCGCAAGCTTGTATCGAACTGTAATTTCAGTTTTGAAAAGGCTCAGAAGGAGCTGGGGTTTGACCCAATGACGGCCGAAGAGTCCTTCAATGATATGGTTGACTGGATAAAGTCAAGCACCGTTAATTAACAGATGAGGTGAATTAATGAAATCGGAAAAAAGCAATAGCAAAAAAACTGCCCAGCCCGAAAATGCTCAGCAGTCGCAGGGGCTGAAGATTGACAGAAAGACGATTATTACAATAACAAGCTTACTGCTCGCTATAATGGTTTTTGCGGGGATTCTCACGCAGATTGTACCTAGGGGCGAATATGTCAGATATGAGAGCGGCGAAAACGAGGGGAAAATCGTCTGCGATATCGAAAACGGAATTGAACCTGAGTTTGTTGCCGATAATGATTATAAAATGCCGTTCTGGAAGGTATTCACCTCAGTCATTGAAGTGTTCGGCTCCGAAAACGCGATGACCGGCATTGCGATTATACTTTTCATTGTTTTGATTGGCGGAACATTTCTTGTTTTGGATAAAAGCGGCGTTCTGAAATACATAATGTCGTCCATTGTCAAGAAGTATTCGGATAAAAAATATAAGCTTCTGGCAATAATGATTCTGGCATGCATGGCATTAAGCTCAGTCTGCGGAGTGCTTGAGGAGAGCATTACGCTTGTCCCCCTCGCGGTTGCAATTTCGCTTGCGCTGGGGTGGGACTCGCTCGTAGGTTTGGGCTTCAGCCTCATTTCAATCGCATTCGGCTATTCTGCGGCGACTTTCAATCCGTTCAATGTCGGCATCGTCCAGTCAATGGCAGGGCTCAGGATGTTTTCGGGGCTGGGATTCAGGCTGATCGTTTTCGCGGGAGTATACTCCATACTGACAGCATTTACAATTTTATATGCAAAAAAAATTGAAAAAAATCCAAAGAAGTCTCCGGTATATGAGACAGACCTTGCCCTGCGTGAGAAATACAGCGGTGTTGATGAGGGAACGCTCCTCAATCCCGCCCTTAAAAGAGCAACAAAGACGTTTGTCTGCTGTGTCGCGGGCGTTCTTGTATGTGCAGTTGTAAGCTTCGCGCTTCAGATGGTTGACTCGATACCGGATGACATCAAAACATATATCGGTTATCTCCCGATGGTCGGCATGGCTGTTTTGTTCACGGTTGGCGGGCTATGTGCCGGCAGCATAGCGGGCATTAAGGGTAAAAAGCTGTTCAGCGGATTTGTTGACGGAGTCAAGGCTATCGCCCCTGTTGCCCCGATGATTGTTTTTGTCATGAGTATCACCTTCATCCTGCAGGAGGGCAAAATCATTGATACCCTTCTTCATTATGTTTACGAAGGGTTGAAAGGCTATTCACCTTCGTCCGCACTGCTGCTGTTTTTCCTTTTTGTCATCATTCTTGAGTTTTTTATCGGCAGCGGAACGGCAAAGGCATTCCTTGTTATGCCTCTCGTTCTTCCGCTCTCGGATTTGCTTTTGGTCACCAGGCAGTCAATTGTGCTTTCATTTTCAATGGCCGACGGATTCTGCAACATCCTTTATCCTACAAGCGGCATTATGATTCTGGCGATCGGGCTTGTCAACGTTTCATACGGCAAGTTTATGCGCTGGATGTGGAAGCTTTTTGCATTTGAATTCATCTTTGCCGTCGCCATTCTTCTGCTTGCCATAGCAATAGGATACAAATAATCGCAATAAAAGAGAAAATTATTAATATACCCCGTTCTGGAAATCCGAACGGGGTATAATAATACCCATTGCAAAGTATACAAAATTATTGGATAAAGATACTCATATTTGCCCATATTTTAACCGATTCAATGTTTACTTCACAGATAAAAAGTGTTATTATTATTTGAGGTCTGCGCAAACTATTTGTTTCAATATAAGGAGGAACCAACTAATGGCAAGGAAAACCAAAACAATGAAAGGCAATGCCGCCGCCGCATATGTTTCATATGCATTTACGGAGGTTGCCGCAATATTCCCTATTACTCCATCGTCAGATATGGCTGAAGAAACTGACCAGATGTCAGCTTCAGGCGTGAAGAACATTTTCGGACAGACGGTCAAGGTGGCTGAAATGCAGTCAGAGGGCGGCGCGGCGGGCGCAGTTCACGGCTCGCTTGCTGCAGGCGCATTAACAACCACATACACAGCTTCTCAGGGCCTTCTTCTGATGATCCCCAATATGTATAAAATCGCTGGTGAACTGCTTCCGGGCGTAATTGATGTTGCCGCGCGCTGCGTTGCAAGCCATGCGCTTAATATATTCGGCGACCATTCGGATGTTTATGCCTGCCGTCAGACAGGTTATGCTATGCTTTGCTCAAGCAATGTTCAGGAGGTCATGGACCTTGGCGCGGTTGCTCACCTTTCGACAATAAAAGGACGCGTCCCGTTTGTCCACTTTTTTGACGGCTTCCGTACTTCCCACGAAATCCAGAAAATTGAGTGCTGGGACTATAATGAACTTGCAAAAATGGTTGATATGGACGCTATCAACAGCTTCCGTCACCGCGCGTTGAACCCGGAGCATCCCGTCCTGCGCGGCTCCGCCCAGAACGGCGATATCTTCTTCCAGGCCCGTGAGGCATGCAATAAGTATTACGATGATATAGTCGGCATCACTGAGGACTATATGAACATGGTCAATGACAAGATTGGCACTGATTACAAACTCTTCAACTATTACGGCGCTCCCGATGCTGAAAAGGTCATCATCGCTATGGGTTCGGTCTGCGACACGATTGAAGAAACAATAGATTATCTCAACTCAAAGGGCGAAAAGCTCGGCCTTATCAAGGTTCGTCTTTACAGACCTTTCTCGGTCAAACATCTTCTCGACGTTATGCCCGACACAGTCAAAAAGATTTCTGTCCTTGACAGAACAAAAGAGCCCGGCGCTCTTGGCGAGCCTCTCTATCTTGACGTTATTGCCGCCCTTCGCAACACAAAGTTTGAAAATGTTCCGGTTATCGGCGGACGTTACGGACTTGGTTCAAAGGATACCAACCCCGCATGCGTTGTTTCCGTTTACCGCAACATGGATGCCGCTTCCCCCAAGAACGGCTTCACAGTCGGCATTGAGGACGACGTCACAAATCTCTCACTTCCCATTGATGAAAGCCCCGACACAACACCTGAGGGAACACATTCCTGCAAGTTCTGGGGGCTGGGAGCTGACGGAACTGTCGGCGCAAACCAAAACTCCATCAAGATTATCGGCGACAATACCGATATGTTCGCCCAGGGCTATTTTGCATACGACTCGAAGAAATCGGGCGGAGTCACAATCTCTCACCTCCGTTTCGGCAAACAGCCCATAAAATCAACCTATTATATCAACAAGGCTGACTTTGTCGCATGCCACAATCCTTCCTATGTCGACAAGTACGATATGGTGCAGGATTTGAAAGAGGGCGGCACCTTCCTGCTCAACTGCCAGTGGACTGCTGACGAGCTGGGCGAGAAGCTTCCCGCTTCCATGAAGCGTTATATCGCTGAGAAAAAGATAAACTTTTATACAATTGATGCTATCAACATCGCTAAGGAAATCGGTCTTGGCGGGCGTGTAAATACAATCCTTCAGGCAGCGTTTTTCAACCTTACGGGCATTATCCCCAGCGATAAGGTCATAGGGCTGATGAAGGATGCCGCAACACATTCCTTCGCAAAGAAGGGCGAAAAGATTGTTGCGATGAACCATTCCGCTATTGACAGCGGGTTTAACAGCGCTGTTAAAATTGATGTTCCCGCCGATTGGGCAAAAGCAGAGGATGTCGAAAAGGAAGTTAATATCAACACGGATCGCGCCGACATGAAGAAGTTTGTTAAGAACATCCTCAACCCCGTCAGTGCGCAGAAGGGTGATTCTCTTCCTGTTTCGGTCTTTGCGGACGCTGCTGACGGCACATTCCCGCAGGGCTCCGCAGCTTTTGAAAAGAGAGGCACTGCCGTTGACGT
>CAZBHG010000033.1:0-12866 GCA_964491735.1 uncultured Eubacteriales bacterium | reverse complement strand
TTCTCAACCTTATTTCCATTGCCTCCTACTGTGGAATTTACTTTGAGAAGTTACCCAGGATATTCTTGACATAGTTATTTCTGACTTAATTTTACAAAATCTATTTTACCCATGTTTGTCTTTGGCAGGTCTTTCAATATAACAATTATTTTGGGGCAGGAATATCTTTGAAGATTTGTTTTGCAAAAGCTGTCGATTTCCCGAATTGCCGCCTCATCGGCTAATGTATTGTTTTGTAAAGAAACACAAAGCCTTATAATCAGCCTACCGTCAAGACTATCCTCAACCGCACAGGCTTCTTTTATAAACGGCAATGTCAAAACTTTGTTTTCTATATCGTTTGGGTAAACATTATAGCCGGAAATAATAATCATTCTCTTTTTTCTGGATGTAAAATAAAAATACCCATCCTCGTCATAATAGCCAAGGTCTCCTGATTTTACCCACTGTATACCATCTTTTTCAGTGAGTCCGCAGCCTGATTCAGCTTTTTCATTTAAGTAACCACTCATCAGTGTTGAACCACTGACGACAATCTCTCCAATCTCATTCGGGCGGAGTTCGTTTTGAAATTCATCCCAAATCTTCATAACAATGCCGTCAATAGGCTTGCCAATTGAGTTTTCACGATTAAACTCTTCTGTATTGGTGCAGCAAACCGAGCTTGCTTCGGTTAGCCCATAGCCGCGCATGAGCCTGCCCTTCCCGCCGTACTGCGCGAGCTTTCCGTTAAACTGATTGATAAACTGCTCACTGACAACATCGCCGCCGCTGAACAGGAGGCGCAGATTTTTTAAATGCTTACCTTCAAAATTGCTCTGCTCCATCATCTTTCTGTACATATTCGGGACGCCGACTATAAATGTAACTTTATATCTTCTGATTTTATTATTTGCGCTCTTTGGTGTGAATTTCGGGACAGGGATACAGCAAAAGCCGCTGCAAAGGCTGTAATGAACCGATACTCCAAGACCGAATGCATGAAAAAGAGGAAGAACGACGAGTGAATATTCATCGCCCGGGGCATGTTCAGAGTCAAATTTACTTATCTTTAATGCAAGAGAGTTTAATGCCGAATTGCTCAGCATTATTGTTTTGCTCTCGCCCGTTGTACCGCCTCCGTGGAGGTAAACGGATATATCTTCACCGCGAGGCTCAAAGCATACATTTATCTTTCTTCCACGCTTCAATGCATCTTTATATCTTACTACTCCGCTTATAAATTGATTTCTTGATTTTATTGAAAACTGTTCATAGATTTTAAAAAAAGGAGCCTTAATTTTTCCTACACAATCCGAGTTGGAACAAACAACAATTAAATAGTTTTTCTCTCTTAATGGTTTTATGTAGGGAGCTGCCAATAAATCCAAAACAAAAATTCCTCTTGAATTGATCTGTTCCATTTGCTCAATTAATACCGCGGGAGGTGTAAGCGGATGAACAATATTGGCAATCACACCAATCTTATTGAGTGCATAAAAGGCAACTATACTTTGAACCGTTGTAGGTAAAAATATGGTGATAGTATCACCATGCCTGATACCTATACTTTCTAAATATGCGGCGAGGTTATCAATTTCATTAAGCAATTCATTCAGCTTAGTTTTGTGACCGAAATAAGTAACTGCGTTGGTTTTCCCAAAGCCGGAAGTACAATTTTTTAAATAGGAATAGCAGCTCATGTTTACATTTTCAATCAAAAATAACACCACCCTAGTTGAACTTTCATAGACTAAATATTTTTAATAAGTTCAAGAATCTGACTACTTGTAAATATATATTTTTCATTGCAAAAATGGCAGCAAACTTCGGTTTTTTCGTCCTGCGCCATTGAATCAAGCTCCTGCCTGCCGGTTGCCAGCAAAGCATCTGCAACACGCTCCCTTGAGCAGTTGCATTTATATATAGGTTCAGCTTCGTCAAGCATGTCAAGTTCAAATGTGTTCAAAGCCTTTCTGCAAATATCAGCGGGAGTCATTTTATCGGCAAGCATTGCCGTAACCGGAGGCAAATTCTCAATACACTTCTCGACAGCCGAAATAGTGTCCTCCTGAGCTGCAGGCAAAAGCTGAATAATAAAGCCGCCTGCGGCCTTAATTGAAAGGTCTGTATCTACCAGCACACCGAGGGCGCATACTGTGGGGATTTGCTCACTGATTGCAAAATACTCAGTAATATCCTCGGCAATCTCGCCCGATATTATAGGGCTCTGGCAGATATACGGCTCCTTTAAGCCCAAATCCTTCATAACAGTCAATGAGCCGTTTTTCCCGACTGCACCTGAAACATCAAGTTTACCTGCCTTATTAAGGGGAATCTCAACATAAGGATTCGAAACATATCCCCTGACATTCCCATTACTGTCCGAAACAGCTATAACCGAGCCCGCCGGGCCGTCACCGCTGAGCCTTAGTGTAACGGAGTCGTCAGCACCCTTGAGCACACAGCCCATAAGACATGCCCCTGTCAGCAGCCTGCCCAAAGCAGCGGAGGTTACGGCAGACGTTCCATGTATCTCATGTACCCTGTTGACTATATCAGTTGAATCAACCGCCATAACGGTCAATGCGCCGTCCTTTGAAACAAAGCGAACAAGCTTGCCCATAGAATTATCCTTTCAAATCTTTTTAGCTGCAAAAACAGCTCTTTGAGTTTTTTCACAAATTGGATTTTTTGACATTTCATCATAGACAGCGAGTGTTTCAAAGCCAGCTTCTTTAAGCCATTTTTTTATATCATTGATTTGATACGCACGTTCGCTGAAGCTTTCACAGCTTCTGTGATAAACGCCGTCTTCATTCTCAAAAAAATCCAGATTAATTTCAACAATATCGTCACAAGCGTCAAGGCTGTTTTGCCACACGCAGTAAACATCGTCATCTTCCAGCACGAAAGTGTTATTTCCTAAAACCTCTCTGTGCTTATATGGAGTGTTGACATCAAAAATAAATATGCCGCCGGGATTAAGAAAATAACGCAGCCTTTTAAATACCGCCTTTACATCCCGAGGCTCGGTAATATGATTAATGCTGTCAAGTGTGCAGACAGCCGCCTCGCTTGTTCCGTAAAGGTCAAGCTCCTGCAGCTTTTGGCATATGAGGAGCGGTGGTTCAATCCCCTGCTCAAAAGCCTTCCTCTGGGCAATGGAAAGCATTTCAGAGCTTGCATCGACGCCAATAATATCATAGCCCAGTTTCATAAGCTCAAAAGAGAGGCTGCAGGTGCCGCATGCAAGGTCAATTATTGTCCCCCCATCAACTCCAAAACCAGAAAGAAGCGTGCGGATATACTCAGCACGCTCTCTATATTCAGCATTATCTGTTAATCGGTCATAAAATTGAGAGAAGACGCCGTAGCCGCCGTTCATTTATCCATCCTCGCAAAAATCTTTTCATACCCGTCACATCCGTAATTGAGAGAACGGTTTACGCGGCTGATTGTTGCAGTGCTTGCGCCCGTTGACTTAACTATATCACTATAAACACGCTTTTCGCTGAGCATTTTTGCAACGACAATCCTTTGAGAAATTGCCTTCAGCTCAGTTACAGTGCATAAATCTTCAAAAAAGTCATAGCACTCGTCCAGACTTTTCAGCTCAAGAACAGCCTTGAAAAGAAAATCAACATTTTTATCCCTAATCTTATCACTCAAGACAAAGCCTCCTAAAACTATATTAAAATCAGTTTAACACACTAAACTTAAAAAGTAAATAGGTTTGTTAATTATTTATATTTTGTCCTGATTTATTTAAAATTTCAAGTGCAAGATAACTAAACAATGTAAAAATTTGTGTTTCTATGTTAAATAAACAAGTAACCTCCGATAATTAACAGAACCGCAATTTCAAAAACAAAATATGCATCGACAGTCAGCGCACCTCCAAAGTTCAAACATACCTCGCCAAAGGAATTTGATTTTTTTCTTACCTCACTGACTCTTTTCGGTCTGAAAAGCCGCAAAAGCTCGCTGGCAACGTAAACTGCGCAGTAAAGCAGCCATGTCTGCCACAAAGTATAGCTGCCAAAAGCGATTTCACCCGCAAAGACCAATATTCCGGCAAAAATATAAACGCCGCAAAGTATGATTCTGTTTTTGAAGCCGTCGAAGATTTCAAAACACATTTTTTCCATAAGCACCCAGTAAATCGCGAAGAAAGACATAAGCTGCGCCATATTAAGTGAGCCAAGCATAATCAAAAGCAAGGGAATCACAGAATAAAGCGGGCGTTCAATAAGCTCAATTACATGCATATCCATGCCGAGACCATCTTTGAGCCCGCGAGTTTTGTAATAGACATAGACATACTGCAGAATAGCTGCCATAAATAGCCCTATTGCTATCCATGAAAGTGTATCGCCATATTCTCCAAGAACATCCCAAAGCCTGCCGTTATTGCCGACAATATCCCCATATCTCAATATTGTGCCGTAATTCAGGCAAAAGCACAAGGAAATTCCAAAACCGCCAACAGCCCCAAGAGTGTATTCCATGATTTTCCAATTGTCAATCATGCCGTGTTCCTGAGCTTTGCCCAGAACAAATTTTCCGTTTTTGCGCCTGTGTGCCGTTTTGTCATATATAAATATTGCAAGAATCCAGCCGATTGCGCCGCTGAGCATACCCGAAAGGCACATCAAAAGCGCAAATGTATCTTTCTTTACAATCACAAATATTATCAGTTCAAGAAGCAGAAACAGGTTGCCGCCCCACTCTTCACGTCTGTCCAATGAAAAAAATATTCGGGGAAAAATCTTTTTTTCCTTGTCGTAAGGGTTATTAAGTACTTTAACTCCAAGTGCCTGAACAAACGGGATGGTCACAAACAGACCGATTAGCTCATACTTTTCATAATAAGCTCCTGTGACGACGCTGAAGCTCATGCCGAGAAATGCCGCGCATAGTCCAAACCACAGCATACCTTTTAATGCAAGGCCCGTATAGCCCTTTTTAGGGTCATAATCGGGCGCGCCATGGTGTAAAACAAAGCCCATCGTTTGCCCATATGGCTCTGTGCCGCCGAAAAACATTGTCAAAGCCCCGACAGACGCAAAAATCCAGAAGTTAGTTCTGAATATCTCCACACCTGAAAACCATGCCAGAACAATGCCAAGCAAAGCCCCGGGCAACATTGCGCCTTTCTCACCGCCGATAATGCAGCCTCTCATCCCCCATCCGTATGAAACGGCAAAGGATGCAACAAGAAGAGTAATAATAATTGTCATTGCAGGCATAAGGGTTGTCCTCCTCAAATTAATATTATAATACAATAAAATGCAGCTGCTTTGTTACAATTTTAAAAAGCAAGGCAGCTGCACTAATATATAATTAAATATTATAATTTGAATATGTCGGCTTGGCTGATAAGCTTTACGCCTTTAGCTTCAAGAGTTTTGGCGGCCTTATCATTATCCTCAACACGGATGATAACAAAAGCGGTGCCGACTGATGGAGTAATGAAAGCATATGCATATTCAACGCTTATCCCTCCATCCGCAAGGACCTTGATAGCGTTTGCAAACCCGCCGGGAACGTCAGGAATGCCGATAGCCAGGACATCAGTTGCGGAAACTGCAAGCCCTTCTTTTTTAATTGCCTCTACCGCTTCGTCGGGGTGACTTACAATCAGTCGGAGAATACCGTAATCCGTCGTGTCGGCAATTGATAATGCCCTGATATCAATGTCGTTTCTTGAGAGAATCTCCGTGATTTCCGCCAACCTGCCGGGCTTGTTTTCTACAAAAATTGAAATCTGTTTGACTGACATAGCTGTTCCTCCCTTAATAATTATATTTTCCTGTTGTCAATAACTCTGACCGCCTTGCCTTCGGAACGCGGCAGAGAGTGAGGCTCGACAAGGTTAATTTTTGCCGATACACCGAGTGTTGACTGCATAGTACCGCCGATTTTGCGCTCTATTTCTTCAATAGCACGAACAGAGTCGGAAAGCATTGCGCCTGACATTTCAATGCGCACTGTCATAACATCAAGATTATTGATTCTGTCAATAATGATCTGATAGTTTGGCTCCATGCCTAAAGAGAGTATAACATGCTCAACCTGAGAGGGAAATACATTTACTCCCCTGATTATCAGCATATCGTCAGAACGTCCCCTAGGTTTCTGCATCTTAACCAATGTTCTGCCGCAGGCACATTTTTCTCTTGTAATTGCGGTTATGTCACGCGTACGGTAACGAATGAGGGGCAACGCCTCTTTGCCGATACAGGTGAAAACAAGCTCGCCGAAAGTTCCGTCAGGAACCGGTTCAAGGGTTTCGGGGTCAATTATTTCAGGGTAGAAGTAATCCTCGCAAATATGCATACCCTTTTGTTCACTGCATTCGTAAGCAACACCGGGGCCTGCGATTTCGGAAAGTCCGTAGATATCATAAGCCTTGATAGCGAGAGATTTTTCAATTTCAATTCTCATATTCTCGCTCCAAGCTTCGGCGCCGAAAATGCCTGCCCTCAGCGGAAGGCTTTTCGGGTCTATTCCCATTTCTCTTATTGTTTCACCGATGAACATAGCATATGACGGTGTACAGCAAATTATGTCAGAGCCGAAATCCTGTAAAATCTGGATTTGCCTGGCTGTATTGCCTGAAGACACCGGAATAGCTGTTGCGCCGAGCTTTTCAGCGCCGTAGTGCAGACCCAAACCGCCTGTGAACAGACCATAGCCGTAGGAAATATGAATATAATCTTCCTTTTTTCCACCTGCGGCAGCAATTGCCCTTGCGGTACCTTCAGCCCAGATATCAATATCGCCTTTTGTGTATCCGACAACTGTTTGCTTGCCCGTCGTGCCTGAAGACGCATGGACTCTGACCAGTTTGTCCTTCGGTACGGCAAACAGACCGAAAGGATAGTTATCCCTCAAATCCTGCTTTATAGTGAAGGGCAGTTTTTTAATATCGTCAATAGATTTTATATCCTGTGGCTTCAGCCCGATTTCATCAAACCTTCTCTTATAAAAAGGAACATTATTATAGCAATTATAGACCATTTTAATCAGTCTGGCGCTTTGCAGTGCGTGCAGATACTCTCTGGAAGCCGTTTCAATCTCTGAAAAATAATTTGACATAAACAATCACTCCTTATGATTTCTCGCTGTGTTTAAGAATTGTAGCCCATTTCAAAGGCTTTTAGATTCAAATCAAGGTATTTTTGCGGAACGGTATCTTTGACTGCCTGCGCCCAGACATCATACGGGATATTCATATGGCTCGCCATTGCGCCTATAAGAACAACGTTAACCGCCTTTGAAGAGCCTGCCTCAAGAGCCATTTTGAGAGCGTCAATTTCAGCCACCTTCGCGCCTGCGGCCTTAAGGCCTTCAATGACCCCCTCCGGATAATTTGCAGAGCCTATTACAACTGACATGGGGTCTATTTTTTGTGTGTTTACAATAAGGTTTCCGTCCTTTTTCAAAAAGCTGAGCCAGCGGGCAGCTTCAAGCTGCTCGAAAGCAAGAATCAGGTCGGCCTCACCTTCACAAACAATCGGGGACGAAACTTTTTCACCGTATTTAACATATGTAACGACAGAGCCGCCTCTCTGACTCATGCCGTGAACCTCAGAAACCTTGACATCATAGCCCTGACTGAGCAGAGCGCTGCCGAGCAAACGGCTTGCCAGCAATGTCCCCTGCCCGCCTACGCCGACAATCATTATGCTGTAAACAGACATATTATTTGCCCTCCTTCTGCTCAATGGCTCCAAACTTGCAAAGCTGTGTGCAAACATTGCATCCGACACACTGGGTGAAGTCAATTGAGGCCTTGCCGTTCTTCATGCTGATTGCGGGGCAGCCGATTCTCATGCACATTTTGCATGATGTACACTTGTCCGTGTTGACCTGCAAAGGAGGATTATGCTTGACATATTTCAGCAAGGCGCAGGGACGGCGTGAAATAATAACAGATGGCTCATCAACCTCAAGTTCAGCCTTAATAACCTTTTCGGTGTTTTCAAGGTCATAGGGGTCAACAACTGTTACGCGCCTGATGCCGACTGCCTCGGCAAGCTTTTCGAGGCTGACAGCCGAGGTAGGGTCGCCCTTAATCGTAAGACCTGTTGTTGGGTTCTGCTGATGACCGGTCATGCCTGTGATGCTGTTGTCAAGAATAATGACAACGGAATTGCTTTGATTATATGCGATATTTATCAAACCTGTAACGCCCGAATGAATGAATGTCGAATCACCGATGACTGCAACTGATTTCTTTGCATTGCCGCCGTCGGCCTTATTCATACCGTGAAGGGCTGAAACGGATGCACCCATGCACAGGCAGGTGTCAAGCATCCCAATCGGCTGCAGTGAGCCGAGAGTATAACAGCCTATATCTCCGCTGACCGTTACTTTAAGCTTTTTAAGGGCATAAAACAGGCCTCTGTGAGGACAGCCCGCGCAAAGCACAGGCGGGCGGCCCGGAATATCAATACCCGCCGAAAGCGACGTTATTTCTCCATCGAGTATAACTTTTGAAATAAGGTTCTGCGAGTATTCGCCCTGAAGTGTGAAGACACTTTTACCTATAACGTCAATTCCGTTCTTTCGGCAATGCGTTTCAATAAAATCGTCGAGCTCCTCAATAACATAGACCTTATCGCATTTGCCCGCAAAATCTTTAATTAGATTTACGGGAAGAGGATAAACGCAGCCAAGCTTTAAATAAGACGCTTTGCTGCCAAGAGCTTCTTTTGCATACTGATAGCAGATACCGGAGGCGATTACACCGATTTTTGTGTCATTGTATTCAACGGTGTTAATATCGGCGGTTTCGGCCCATTCGGTCTGCTTTTTTACTCTCTCCTCAACAACAATATGTCTGACCTTTGCCATAGCAGGCATCATAACATATTTTTGAGGATTCTTTTCATATTTTTTAACTTCAAGCTCCGCCCTTTCGCCGATTTCGGCAAGGCTTCTTGAGTGGGCTACTCTAGTGGTAAGCCTTATAATAACCGGAGTGTCAAACTGCTCTGAAAGCTCAAATGCTCTCTTCGCATATTGCAGGCATTCGTTTGAATCCGACGGCTCAAGCATCATCACCTTGGATGCCATTGCATGATGCCTTGAATCCTGCTCGTTTTGAGATGAATGCATACCCGGGTCATCAGCAACAACAATAACCATGCCTGCATTTACACCTGTATAGGATGCAGTATAGAGAGGGTCTGCCGCAACATTCAGCCCGACATGCTTCATGCCGCAAAATGACCTTGCACCCGCAACGCTGGCGCCGAAGGCGACCTCCATTGCGACCTTTTCATTCGGCGCCCACTCACAGTACATTTCATTGTACTGCGCTGCGCACTCTGTAACTTCTGTACTGGGTGTACCCGGATAGCTTGAAACTACCCTGCACCCCGCTTCATATAATCCCCTTGCAACGGCCTCGTTGCCCAAAAATAATCTTTCCATGCTTCCTCCGAGTATTTCTCATTTCTCAACAATTTATGATTTTTTCTGCAATCATTAAATATATAATATAACATAAACTGTTGATTTTCAATACTAAAATCACAAACACCGCGGCTTGCGGTGTTTGCACTACAATGATTATTTATTCCTGAGGTCAACAATCCTTTGGGCTTTGCCGACAAAACGCTCAAGCGACTTTGGCTCAACGATTGAGACCTTGCATTGAATGCCAAGAATTGTCTGCAATTTATGAATCAGATTTTTCTGAAGCTTTTCAATCTCAGAGTATTTTTCAAGAAGGCTGCCGTCAATTAACTCAACCTTAACCTCCAGAGTATCCACAAAGCCCTCCCTGCGAATAACAAGCTGATAATGACCGCCGATATGTTCAGTGCCGACAAGCACGCTCTCAATCTGCGTCGGGAATACGTTTACGCCCCTGATTTTAAGCATGTCATCGCTGCGCCCTTTAACCTTATCCATTCTGACACCTGTCCTGCCGCACTTGCAGGGCTCGTAATTGAGCCTTGTAATATCTCTTGTGCGGTAACGGAGGAGAGGAATACCTTCTTTTGTCAGAGTAGTAACAAGAAGTTCGCCCGTTTCGCCTGCGTCAAGAGGCTCAAGAGTCTCCGAGCTGACAATTTCCGGCAGGAAATGATCTTCATTAAAATGAAGCCCGTCACGCTCTTCGCATTCACCGGAAACTCCCGGCCCCATAAGCTCGCTCATGCCGTAATTATCGGTTGCGAAAAGTCCCCAGCCTTTTTCAACCTGCGTTCTCATTTCAGGCGTACAGCCCTCAGAACCCAAAAGCCCGAGGCGAATTTTGTAATCTGACATCGGATACTCAAGCTCTTTTGCAATTTCACTCATATATAACGCATATGAAGGTGTTGCAACAAGTGCAGTTGTTCCGAAATCGCGCATAAACATCAAAGCCTTTTCGGTGTTACCACTCGAATTCGGTACAACGGCCGCTCCGATTTTTTCAAGCCCATAGTGAAGCCCAAGGGCGCCCGTAAACATTCCGTAACCGAATGAAATCTGAACAATGTCATCGGCTGTTGCGCCTGCCGCCATTACTATTCTGGCAACGCAATCTGACCAGTTGTCAAGGTCACTCTTTGTATATCCGACAACTGTCGGCTTGCCTGTTGTGCCTGATGACGCGTGAATCCTTGTAATTTCCTTCATTGGTCTTGCAAAAAGCCCGAACGGATAATTATCTCTCAAATCATTCTTTGTCGTCGGCGGTATGTATTTTATATCCTCAATGGACTTTATTTTATCTGCCGTAACACCGGCTTCATCAAGTTTCTTTGTGTAAAACGGAACATTCCTATAGCAGTAGTCAACAATCCATTTAAGGCGCTCAAGCTGCAACGCAGTCAGGTCCTTGCGGTTCATTGTTTCAATATCTTTTTGGAAAAACATTTTATTACCTCCGAATTAATGCAGTTACCAAAACATCAGTGTATTATATCATATTATTCTTGCTCTATTTCTCCGTTATAGAAAAATTCGTTGTCGACCTTAGTCTTGAACCCGTTCGCAATCGCACTCACGATTAAGCACAGGATTACTGATGAAATCATTGCAACACAGGCAAATAAAGGTCCTTTGCCGGCAAGGGCTGTTATTCTTTCACCTTCAACACCGAACAGGGGCAAAAGCTTGCATATCGCGGGAACAACTGCAATTGAGAAACCGCCGAGAATACCTGCCCACGCGCCGATTTTGTTGAGACCTTTCCAGAAAAGTGAGATAACATAAGGCGCAAGGAATGAGCCTGAAATTATGCCCCATGAGTAGCTCATCATATCAAGAATCGGAGTATTACTGTTTGCAACGAAGTATGAGACGATGACAAAAAGTGTACATAGTATTTTCGTCAGATTCTTTGCACTTTTTTCTGTCATATTTTTCTTGACAGAGCCTTTAATAAAGTCAAGTGAAAGTGTCGAACTGGCTGTAAGCGTTACAGAGCAAAGGGTTGAAACAGATGCAGCAAGGAGAAGAACAATTACTACTCCTAGTAATACCTCGGGAAAATTCGCGTCCTTGAGCATATTGGGAATTATGTAATCCTTTTCAGGCATATTGACCCCGACAGTGTAGAACTTGTGGCAGAGAGAGCCGATAAAATACCCGCCGCCCGCAACAAGGAAAGCAAAGAATGTCGAGATTTTTATGCCGCGTTTTGCCTGAGCGTCATCGCGGATTCCGAAGTATTTCTGCACCATCTGAGGAAGCCCCCATGTTCCGAAGCTGGTCATCAGGACGGTTGCCCAAAGGCTAACCCACTTGTCTGCCGAAAGTTTCGGCAAACCCACCTCTGTTTTTGCATATTCAATAACACCGGAAATGCCGCCGACCTTGTCACATCTTACCATAAACACAATAAGTAATGCAACGCCGAACATCATTATTATCCCCTGAACAAAATCCGCTCTTGCCTGAACAAGGTAGCCGCCAAACACAAGCAAAAGTGCGGAAAGACCGGCAATTATAATCATAAACACTTTTTCATCAATTCCAAGGAGAACATCTGCAATGGAACCAAGCCCTTTATACACAGATGCCGAATAAGGAACAAGAAAGATAAAAATAACTATGCAGGAAAATATTTTCATAGCTTGGCTATTAAAGCGAATTTCAAACAACTGGGGCATCGTTTTAATTTTAAGGCGCTGTGATATGTTCCTGGTTCTCCGTGCTAGTACCCTCCAAGCAAGCCATGAACCGAAAACAGCGTTGCCTATGCCTGCAAGGACACCCCAAAGACCAAACGCAAGCCCGGTTGCACCCGCATAACCGACAAACATAACTGCCGAAAAATAAGCTGTGCCATAGGACAGCGCTGAAAGCCATGCGCCGGCATTACGCCCGCCCACGGTTAAATCTGATATGCTTTTTGATTTTCTTCCTGAAATGACTGCCACGAGTACAAGACCTATTATATATGCCGCAATTGTACACCACATTCCAACCATTTTAACACCTCCACAAGATACTTTATCGCGTAAAAGTGTTTATGTTTTAAAACTTTTATGCACTAAAGCGTATGGATATATAGTATCTTATATTCAAATCAATGTCAAGTTCTTTTATATTTTGCCGTAAATATTTTTGAGGATTGATGTTTAAGTGCAAATTATAAGGCTTGTTCTTTCGGCTCGTTCTACTTTTCGTCCGGTAAAATGCATCACCTGCCGGATATATTGAAATGCCACCCGGGCTCTTGCCCGGGTGGCATTATTGCCGCCGAATTATAAAATTAATCTTACAGTATTATACAGATGAGACCTGTGCATCCCTCGTTAATGACCTTTTCAAGCGTCTCCTGAAGCTTCATCCT
Source organism: uncultured Eubacteriales bacterium (assembly GCA_964491735.1). Taxonomy (GTDB): domain Bacteria; phylum Bacillota; class Clostridia; order Oscillospirales; family Acutalibacteraceae; genus JAAZFZ01. The sequence continues at coordinate 79 of CAZBHG010000033.1, read as the reverse complement.
CGCGGCTGTCGGTATTCTGAAAAGCTTGTTATGCAGCCCTTCATTGACCAGCTCGTGCAGGGATTTGCCGAAAATATTT
>CAZBHG010000032.1:0-12995 GCA_964491735.1 uncultured Eubacteriales bacterium | reverse complement strand
ATGTATGAATATGACGGAATAAAAAGCGATGCTTTCATGCTTCTCGGTGAAAACAAATTTAATAATTCAAAGTCTTTCTATGATGAACATAAGGAAGAAATAAAACAAAAAGCTTTGAAGCCTATGCGCCAGATTGCAGAAATAATCGGGGCGGATTTGATAAAGCTTGATGACAAGATGAATGTCGATTCGTCAAGAATGGTTTCCAGAATCCGCAGGGATACAAGATTTTCCAAAGACAAAAGTCTGTATCGCCAGAATATATGGATAATGTTCATGCGAAACAAAAAAGAATTTCAGTTTTATCCATGCATGTGGTTTGAAATTCAGCCCGGCTGCTATTCATACGGTGTTGGGCATTTTGAAACTTCGCCCGATTTCATGCAATTCTTTCGCAAATCAATAGCTGAAAGGCCTGATGAATTCCTTGACGCAGTCCGCGCCACCGAAAAAATCGGCGCAAAGCTTTCAGACAGCAGCTATAAGAAAGAGAGAAAAGCCGACATACCGGAAGAAATGAAAAAATATTATAATGCCAAAGATTTTTATTTTATTAAGTTTTCAAATGAAATAGAAAAGCTTGAAGACGAAAGAATTATTAAAGAGCTGAAAAAAGCGTATAAGGCGTTTTCACCTCTTTACAGCTTTTTGAAATCTATATCCGATGAATACACGGCGTTAAATAAATCCGTTTGTAAGGGGGAATAAAGATGTCAGATTTGAAAAATTTCAAGAGCGGCAGTGATATCAGAGGCTTTGGTTTGGGAGATTGCTCTAATCCGTTATATTTAAGTGACGAGACCATTAAGAAAATGAGCCTCGGTTTTGCCATCTGGCTTTCGGACTACTGCAAAAAGAGCTTTAATGAGCTGACTGTTTCTGTAGGTCATGATTCGAGACTTTCAGCCGACAGAATCAAAAACGCCGTTATTGAAGCGATGACTACTGTCGGCATCGGCATAAAGGACTGCGCCCTATGTTCAACGCCCGCAATGTTTATGACGACATTAGACCTCGGCTGCGACGGCGCCGTTCAGATAACCGCAAGCCATCATCCTAAGGACAGGAACGGTTTGAAGTTTTTTACCCGGGACGGCGGGCTAAACGGCTCTGATATTGAAAAAATTCTTGTTATTGCCGAAAATTCTGTGATTGACAAAGCGGCCGAAAAGGGGAGTGTCGAAGCTGTCAATTTCATGGAGTGTTATGCCAAAAACCTTCGCAAAATGATTTGTGACGGAGTCAATGCCGAAGACTATACAAAACCTTTAAAAGCATATAAGATTGTTGTTGATGCAGGCAACGGCGTCGGCGGCTTCTATGCAAATAAAGTGCTTGGGCCGCTTGGCGCGGATGTTTCCGCCAGCCAGTTTCTTGAGCCTGACGGAAATTTTCCGAATCACTCACCAAACCCGGAAGACAAAAAAGCGATGGACTCTGTCAGTGAAGCCGTTAAAAACAGCAATGCTGATTTCGGAGTTATTTTTGACACGGATGTTGACAGGGCAGGCTGTGTCGGCAAAGGCGGATTTGAAATCAACCGCAACAGGCTTGTCGCTCTCGCAACATCGATAGCTCTTGAAAATAACGCCGGCGGAACAATCGTCACTGACTCGGTGACCTCCGACGGGCTGACGGAATTTATTGAATCAAGCGGGGGCAAGCATCTGAGATTTAAGAGGGGATACAGAAACGTCATCAATAAGCAGATTGAACTAACCGATCAGGGAATTAACTGTCCGCTGGCTATAGAGACTTCCGGACACGCGGCATTCAGGGATAACTACTTTCTGGACGACGGGGCATATCTTATCACCAAAATAATAATTCAGATGGCATGTCTCGGCAAAAAAGGAATGAGCATTGACGATTTGATTACAACCCTTGACGAGCCTCTTGAAGAGCGTGAGCTTCGTTTTAACATAAGGGCGGATGATTTCAAGGCTTACGGCGAAAACGTCATAGAAAGGCTCACAGAGTACGCTCACGGCAAGAAGGGCTGGACAGTCGCCCCCGATAATTATGAGGGCGTCAGAATTTCATGTGATAAGGAAAACGGCAACGGCTGGCTCCTGTTAAGGCTGAGCGTCCATGACCCTGTTATGCCGCTTAATCTTGAGAGCGATGAAATGGGCGGTACAATGAAAATGCTCTACGACCTATATGATTTTATCAAAGATTTTGAACAGCTTGATATTACCAGTTTGCATGAACTGATAAAATAATCATATAGATGAATTCGGACGACCGATGGTCGCCCCTACGATTACAGCAGAAATTAATAGTTACTAAACATATTAACAACACATTTGAATTTGATGGGATGATTGCCTTTGATTACATTAAGAAGTTTTACCGATAACGATGTAAAAGGAATCCTCCATTAGTCAGATTCTCATTAGGATGTTTTAAACCCCACGGTAGTTTTTTCTATCGTGGGGTTGTATTGTTTATAGCGATAAACTGAAATATCCTGTGTTTTGTAGTGGCGACCATCGGTCGTCCGAATTCATTTTAATAAAATCGACAATTTAACCGTATAGGTTTTTGCATTTCTGTATTCTAACATAACATTTGTGAAATGTAAATATATGGAATTTATTTAAAATTTCAGTAAATTATTATATTTTTTTACACCTTTATTGCGACAAAATTCCAATTGGGACAGTTATATAATTTAGTGGAAATGAGCAAACGAGGTGTACATGTGAGTCAGGTAATATACATAGATGAGTTAATTGTCATAAATGTATTCATAAACTATTTCCTTTTGCTTGCAACCGCACATATTTTGCGGGCTCCGATTAACCGCTGGCGCATCTTGGGGGCATCGGTGCTGGGCGGCTTTTTCTCTTTGTCTATTTTTATTACAGAGATAAATACCTTCCTTTCAATTCTAATGAAGCTTGCAATGTCCTCCGCCATTATTCTTGTTGCATTCAAGATAAAAAGCATAAAAATATTTTTACGCTCCTTTGCCGCCTTTTTCGGCTCCAACTTTTTATTCGCGGGTCTGATGCTGGCGCTTTGGATTGCTGTAAAGCCTAAAGGCATGGTATTCAATAACGGTACAGTCTATTTCAACATTAATATGACGGTGCTTTGCGTTTCGGTCATTTTCTCGTATATATTGATTTCTGCTGCGTTCAAACTCTTAAAGAGAAAAGCCCCGCAGGACAGAATATACTCAACCGTAATTGAGATATTTAATAAAAACGTAAGTGCAGCGGCCTTATATGATACGGGCAACACACTTCAGGAGGGTTTTACCGGTTCCCCCGTAATTGTAGCTCAGTATGATCTTGTCAAAAGTCTTTTTCCAAATGAGCTTCAGGGCTTTTTTAAGGGCAGCAATATGCTCGAATATGAAGTGGCTGAAAATTGGAACTCGCGGCTAAGAATGATTCCGTTTAATTCCGTTAAATGCAAAGGGCTTATGCCCGCATTCAGACCGGATAAAGTGAAGGTAATAATTAATAATGAAGAAATAACAGAAAATAACGTTTTTGTTGCTGTAACAACTCAGGCTCTATCAAACGGAGAATATTCAATCCTGCTAAACGGCTTAATGCTTGAAAATACTGGAGGTAAAGAGCATGAAAAACTTAATCTGCACATTTAGGGAATTTATAATCAGGCTGCGCGTCAGGCTGATGCCCGATGAGGTACATTACATCAACGGGCCGCAGACATTGCCGCCGCCGTTAACAAAAGACGAGGAAGCTGAAATAATGATTAAGCTTGAAAACGGTGACAACACCGTCAGAGAGCAGCTGATAGTTCACAATTTGCGTCTTGTCGTTTATATTGCAAGGAAATTTGAAAGTTCAGGTATAGGAGTTGAGGATTTAATTTCAATTGGCACAATCGGTCTAATAAAAGCTGTAAACACATTTTGCCCGTCAAGAAATATAAAACTTGCAACCTATGCCTCGCGGTGCATAGAAAACGAAATTCTTATGCATTTGCGTAAAACCAGTGTCACAAGGTCTGAAATTTCAATTGATGAACCGCTGAATGTTGATTGGGACGGAAATGAACTTCTTTTATCCGATGTATTAGGCAGTGACCCGGACAGTGTCAACAGGGGAATTGAGGCTGAGGATGAAAAAAGTCTGCTGCTCAGAACAATTGATTCGCTCGAGCCGAGAGAAAAAATGATTATGAAGATGAGATTCGGAATCGGAGGAGGGGAGGAGCATACCCAAAAAGAGGTTGCCACTTTGCTTGGCATTTCGCAAAGCTATATTTCCAGGCTTGAAAAAAGAATAATTGAGCGGCTTAAAAAAGAGATGGAAGTGTCATAATTGCACGAAAATTATCAAAAAATCTAAAAAAAATAGTATTATTTGCCAGATAATAATATATTATATAATTATACATGCTAATATATTAGTGATTTTAATGCAGGGACTGAAGATATGTATTTTATTATTTTGGATTTGGAGTGGAACAACACTTACGGCCGCAAGATAAAAGGATTTATCAACGAAATAATTGAGATTGGCGCAGTTATGCTTGATGAAGATTTAAATGAAGTCGAAACTTTTTCAACCCTTATTAAATCTCAGATTGGAAGAAAACTCAGAGGCAGAGTTAAAGAGCTGACCAATCTAACCAATGAAGATCTTACGACGGGAGTTGAATTCACAAAAGCAGCTTCCTCATTCAGGCGTTGGATCGGCAATAGGGAAAGCATAATCTTGACATGGGGCGATTCTGACATCAGAGTTTTAATTGACAATTGTCGGTATTTGAACGGAATTAACAGAATTCCATTTTTGCAAAATTATGCGGATTTGCAGAGCTATTTTCAGCAGATAATGAAAACACCGTCATCAAGGCAGGTAGGGCTGACAGCGGCGGCAGAAATGCTTGGAATTAATGTTGATAAGTACTCACAGCACAGAGCATTGGACGACAGCTTGCTGGAAGCGGAGTGTTTTAAGAAAATCTATAATAAAAAGTTGTTTGAACATATGATTCATAAATGTGATGATACATTCTATGAAAAGCTTGAATTCAAACCATATGTTATAGGTAATATGGATAGTCCGTTTGTTGATAAGAAAAATCTTTGCTATGTTTGCGAGAAGTGCAACAAACCGGCGGAATTGCTTACAGACTGGCGTTTTGTGAACAGAAGTTTCAGGGCGATATACTATTGTAAAGAATGTAAACTAAAATTCAGAGTATCGGTAACTTATAAAAAATTATATGATCGGGTTGAAGTCAAAAAAAAGTCAGTAGTAATAATTGACCAGCCAAACGGGCATGAATCAAACAATAACTCAGATAGTGCCCAAACAACGCCTTAATCTGGCGTTGTTTTTTTATTAAATAATTGAAGGGGCTATAAAATAAGGTGTTGACTTATTTGGATATATATGTTAAATTTAATGCATCAACTTCGCAAAATAAATATTTTCCGAAGTTCAGGGGGGAAGAAACGGGGAATACAGGCAGGGCTAGGTATTTTAACAGAGTTATTTTAACATTTGATAAGCCATTATCAGCCTAAATCAGCCTATTGCCGTTTATCGGCTGAATGTGTAATTGATTGCGTTTTTGTGTATTGCTGCAGTGTAAAAAAAAAAATGGAGTGATAATTTTGAAGCATTCGGATTTTGATTCTTTGCCGCCGCTTTTAGCCGATTATTTGAGATATCTTGAAGTCGTTAAAAATAAATCTGATTTGACGGTTCTTGAGTATGCATCTGATATTCGTATTTTTTTAAGATATATATTAAAATCCAGAGGTCTTGTTTCTGCCGACGCCCCTTTTGATGAAATTGATATTTCGATAGTGGACTTAAATCTTATTAAGTCCGTGACGCTTATGGACGCATATGCATTCCTTTCATATTGCCGTTCTGACAGAAAAAACGAGGCCCCAACAAGAGCAAGACGAACAATAGCCATCAAGCGGTTTTTCAGGTATTTGTCAGTAAATATGAAGCTTCTTGACGAAAATCCTCTTCAGGAGCTTGATTCTCCGAAGCTAAAAAAAACTTTGCCCAAGTATTTAACACTTGAACAAAGCCTTGATTTGCTGGGCTGTATTGACGGGCAGTTCAAAGAGCGCGATTATTGCATTATCACATTATTTCTTAACTGCGGTCTGCGCCTTTCTGAGCTTGTCGGCCTTAATTGCAGCGACATAAGAAGCGATAACACCATGAAGGTCACCGGCAAGGGAAATAAGGAACGGACAATTTACCTGAACAATGCATGTGTGTCCGCCATTCAAAGATATTTGCGGGTAAGACCTGTTGAAGGGGTTAAGGACAGAGCCGCACTTTTTATAAGCAGAAATAAGTGCAGAATAAATCCGAGGACAGTTGAAAATATTGTGAGCAACTTCATAAAAAAGGCAGGGCTTGACGGTCAGGGTTATTCTGTCCATAAGCTCCGCCATACTGCCGCAACGCTTATGTATCAATACGGTGACGTTGATATTCTGCTGATTAAAGAAATTCTGGGGCATGAGAACTTATCGACAACCGAAATATATACGCACGTTGTCAATGAACAGCTCAGAAATGCCGTTGATTCAAATCCATTAGGCAAAGTGAAAGCTGACAGCAAAAATTAAAATTCAAAGAACCTCATAAATGCTAGCAGACAAACCGAATCAGTAACCGCACCGATTGCTGAAATAATTAATATTACTATATATCTTGCGCAGTACATTTTTATTGCGCTCTGATTTTTTATCGGTCTGTTAAGCATTGATAAAAACATATCCTGCGACATGAGCAGGCTTTCATTGCAGCACATTAAAAGACCGATTATTGAAATCAGGCTTCCGGGATATAGTATTAAAAGACTGTATCCCAGTCCGCTCAAAGCGTATGCACTGTAAAGATGACCGGAAATCATACCCAGGCCAAGCCCTCTGATTAATGGTATACATCCGATAAACGGTGTGCCGATTGCACAAAGGCCAAGGATAAAAGTAACCGACATAAATACAATTGAGGTCAGCATTGAGCCGCAGAAGTTTGAAAAAACCGATTGCTGGCTCCGCAATTCTCTGTATCGGTCAAAAAGCTCAATCAGCTTTGCGGTAAACGGCGATGAACCATCCTTAATAATGGTTGCACCCAGCAGCATACCGACAGTAAACAACGCAACCATTATTAAATTTCGCCTGTTTTCAACAATAATATTCAAATAATGAGATAAATATTTATTATTAAAGTTTGTCCGCTTTTTTAAAAGTTCCATTACAATAAAACCTCCTACACATTTCTTCATAAAAATATATGTACAAGGCTAAGAAATATGACAAAAATAGAGCAGCAACGGAAAAACCATTGCTGCTCTTAATCACTAGTCCCCTACCCTTTCGGATAGATTATTCTTCTGTCGATTCAACTGCGGGAGCCTCTGCAGTTTCGACAGCTTCAGCTGCCTGAACCGGCTCTGCTTCCTCCGCCTTGGGAGCTTCTTCAGAAGTGTCACCCTCCATAGGGTCTGTTAAAGCGCGGATTGAAAGACTGACGCGCTTGTTGTTATAATCAATGCCGATTATCTTGACAGTAACTTTTTGACCGATTTTAAGCTCGTCCTGCGGCTTCTCGATTCTTCTGTTTGCAATCTGAGAAATATGGATAAGGCCATCAATGCCGGGGATAACAGTTGAAAAAGCACCGAAAGCAGTCATGCCGACAACTTCAGACTCGATAACCGAGCCGACTTCGTAAGTGCGGCGGAGAACCTCCCACGGATTATCTGAAACTTTCTTATAGCCAAGCGAAATCTTTTTCTTGTCAAAATCAAGAGCCTTGATATAGACCTCAATTTCCTGACCGATTGTGAGAACATCTGACGGGTGTTTGATACGTTTCCAGGAGAGCTCGGAAATATGTACCATTCCGTCAACTCCGCCGATATCAACAAATGCGCCGTAAGATGTCATTGACTTGACCTTGCCCTGATAAACCTGACCTTCGGCTGCCTGTGACCAGAAAGCTTCAGCAGATTCCTTGCGAGAGTCCTTAATTGTTGCACGAATCGAGCCGACGGCACGTCTGCGCTGACGGTTGACTTCAATTATGCGAAGCTTTACATTTTTGTTGAGCAAAGCATCAAGTGAATCCCCTCTTGACTCTGTTGCGAGTGAAGCGGGAACAAAAACTCTGACACCGTTAACAAGAACAAGCACTCCGCCCTTGATAACCTCAACAACTGTGCCTTCAAATACCGTATCGGTCTCCGCAGCATTGATAATGTCATTCCATGACTTTGCGGCGTCAAAACGGCGCTTTGAAAGCATAACTGTGCCTTCCTGATCATTGGTTTTCATGATTATAAGGTCAATCACGTCACCAATCTTGAGTTCTTTTTGAGGATTTGCATTCGGATCTGCACTGTACTCATCCATTGGAATATATCCGGCGTGTTTTCTGCCTATATCAACTTGTATTTCAGTGGGAGAAATTCCCATAACAACGCCACGCACTTTTTGGTCAGAACTCATGCTTTTAAGCGACTCCTCAAGTGCTTCGGAAAAATCCATCTCTTCACTGGACTGTATTTCCGTTGCATCCTCCTTAACGATTTCTTCAATAACATTTTCATCAAAAATTTCGGACATGGTTTGAAGTACCTCCTTTATTATACCAGCAGGAGTGGATGCTCCCGCAGTAACGCCAAAACAAGCATAACCGGAAAAATCAATATCATACAGCTCTTTTGCATTTTCAACAAGAAAAGTCGGGCAGATTTCACTGCAAACTGCTTTTAGCTTGGCCGTATTTGAACTTTGACGCCCTCCGATTATTATCATAGCATCAGAAACAGCCGCTAAATTCCTTGCTTCCAGCTGCCTCTCATAAGTTGCATTACATATTGTATCAAAAAGATTAGCATTTGTACATAGCAATTTTATTTTTTTTGTACATAAATCCCATTCTTTGACACTAAAAGTGGTTTGCGCCACAACAAAAATTTCACTATAAATTAAATTCTCGTTTTTTTCGATAATTTTCGACAATTCGTCAATATTATTGAAAACAAATGACTGGCCGTTGCAATAACTTCTTATGCCCTGAACCTCAGGATGAGTTTTGTCACCCGCAATTAAAACTATATTATCTTCACGGCTGTTTTCCGAAACTATCTTATGGATTTTTTTGACAAACGGGCAAGTGGCATCACAGCAATCAATGCCGTTGCTGACAATCTCATCTTTTATTGCTTTTGGTATTCCGTGGGTTCTTAGGACAACCGTTGAGCCGTCAGGTGCATCTGAGGGATTTTCGATGATTGTTACTCCCCTGTTTTTCAGGTCCTCGATGACCTGAGGATTATGGATTAACGGGCCGAGAGTACATACGCTCTTCCCCTGCTCCAGCAATTTATAAATCATATTGACGGCTCTGTCAACCCCGAAGCAAAAGCCCGCTGTTTTGGCAACTGTTATTCGCAATGCCCTTCCTCCCAAAGCTCGGTTATTTTGCCCATAATAAGCCTTGAAGCATCTTTTAGCTCACTTGACCTGCCGGAATCGGTTATGCCAAGCTCCTCATAAGGAATAATTTTACCGAATCTGACTGTCAGCTTTGTATTATCCTCCGAATAAATAGAAACCGGCAGAACGTCCGCTTTTGCAGCTTTTGCAATTAGTGCAATACCTGCCTTTGGTGCCATCGGCGCACCTGTTTCTGAACGGGTACCTTCCGGAAAAATACCTAAAATGCCGCCCTCTTTAACTATTCTGATTGCATAATTCACAGCTGTTTTGTCAGAGCCGCCTCTGTTGACGGGAAAAGCGTTAAGTCTTGTTAAAAACCAACCAATAAAACGCTTGCGGAACAACTCCTCTTTTGCCATAAAGTGAACCGTTCTGCCCTTCCCCGAGCCGAGAATTACCGGGTCGAAGGCCGTAATATGATTGCTGGCAAGTATGAACCCGCCCTCGGCGGGGATATTTTCTCTGCCTACATATTTTACTTTATATTTGATTTTTACTGCAAACCTGCCGACCGGTGCAAGAAACTTATATGCTTTATATATTCTAACACGGCTGTAATCGAAACGCTTCATCTTATAATTTCTCCTTAATCATTCGAATTACCAAAGCAATTGAATCTTCAAGTGACAGGCCTGTTGTGTCAACAATAGTTGAATCTTCGGCAGGTTTCAGCGGCGCAATTTCTCTGTGGGAATCATTATAGTCTCTTTCAATAAGTTCAGAAAGGACTGTTTCAAATTCAACCTTCATCCCTTTCTGAACAAGCTCATTATAACGCCTTGTTGCGCGTTCCTCAGCAGAGGCGGTCATAAAAATTTTAATCTGAGCGTTTGGAAGAACAACAGTGCCGATATCTCTCCCATCCATCAGGCAGTTGTTGTTTTTTGCGATATCCCTCTGTAAATCAAACAAAAATGCCCTGACAGCGGGGATGGCCGAGACATTAGATGCTGCCATTGAAGCGTCAGGAGTTCTGATTGCCTCTGAAACGTCCTCTTTGCCCAGGAAAACTCTTTGCTCACCGTTGATAAATTTCAGCTCAACACTGACATCCTCAAGAGTTTTTGCAACATCCAGCGCATCCTTCGTGTTGACTCCGAGCCTTAAAGCATTCAGACCTATTGTTCTGTAAAGAGCGCCCGTATCAACATAAATAAAACCAAGCTCTTTTGCGGCTGCTTTTGAAATTGTGCTTTTCCCCGCGCCCGCAGGCCCGTCAACAGCAATATTTATAAAATCCATAAAATCTCCTTAATTCTGCATAATATTTACATATTCTCGCCAGCAAGCTTAGCGGTTGAAAAGGCAATCTGCAAATTAAACCCGCCCGTATAAGCGTCAACATCAATGACTTCCCCGGCAAAATATAAGCCGCCGACCAGCTTTGACTCCATGGTTTTCGGGTTGATTTCCGATGTTTTAACGCCTCCGGAGGTGATGATAGCTTCACTAATCGGTCTGAATCCGTTTACGGTTACTTTAAGACTTTTCAGCAGTTCAACGAGCCTTTGCCGCTCCTCTTTTGAAACCTGATTTGTCTTTTCGGAAGGACTTATCCCCGAAAGTCTGACGATAACGGGAACCAGCTTTTTTGGCAGAAGCGAATTCAAAGAGTTGATAAAATTCCTGTTCAGATTCTCTGAAAAATCCCTCAAGACCCTTGTGTCAAGCTGTTCGCGCGTCAGTGCCGGCTTTAAATCAATATATATGACATACCGTCCCCTGCTCATTTCTCTCATATGTGAGCTTGCGCTGAGAATAAGAGGACCCGAAACACCGAAATGCGTGAAAAGCATTTCACCGAAATCGGTATATATTACCTCATTTTTCTTGGTATCAACGACCTTGATTTCCACATTTTTCAGCGATAAACCCTGTAAATCCGTGCAAAAGCCTTCATGCGCTGTCAATGGCACAAGCGAAGGCTTTGGTTCAACTATTTCATGCCCTGCCTGCCTTGCCATTTCATAGCCGTCGCCCGTAGAGCCTGTCTGAGGATAGGACAGACCTCCTGTCGAAATAAGAACCTTATCGGCAAAATATTTTTCTCCGTCATAGGTTGTGATGCCTTTGACAACAGAATTTTCAATAATTAAATCTTTAGCTCTTGCGCAAATAATTTTTGCGCCCCTTGATGATGCATAATTATGAAGTGCGTCAACTATATCAACTGCCTTATCTGACACGGGAAACACTCTGCCTCCGCGTTCGGTTTTCAGCTTTACGCCAAGCGATTCAAAAAAGCTGATTGTATCCGAGGGCATAAATGAATAAAAGGAGCTATATAAAAACCTGCCGTTTACGGGTACGTTTGATATGAGTTCATCAAGAGAATTGCAGTTGTTTGTGAGGTTGCAGCGCCCTTTTCCCGTTATCATCAGTTTTCGCGCAGGACGCTCATTCCGCTCGATAATTGTTACGTCATTTCCTTTCTGAGCCGCAAATCCTGCAGCCATAAGACCTGCCGCGCCCGCCCCAATCACGAGGACTTTACTCATTTATTTTCATCCTCTTCAGTGTTATTGTCATATACTTTATATTCGTCCCAGATTGTCTCAAGCGTCTGCAGGTTTTTATAGACATCATCCTTGCGGCTGCGTGCCGAAGCTGCGATTAATGCGTTTATCAGGCTTAAAGGCGCGACGAGAGAATCAACAAAAGAAACCATATTGCTGCGCGCTACAAGCAAATAATCCGCGAGCGGAGCTATCGGTGACAGCTTGCTGTCCGTTATTGAGATTATTGTTGCGCCCCTGTTTTTTGCGAAGCACAGGGCGTTGACTATTTGCCTGGAATAACGCGGGAAGCTGATTGCGATGCAGACATCCTCCTGCGAAATTCTGAAGAGATGCTCGAACATTTCACTTGCACTGGAAGTATCTATCAAAATAACATCGTCAAAAATTATTTTGAGGTAAAATACCATGAAGCGTGCAAGCGATGCCGAACTCCTGACCCCTAAAACATATATCTTTTTTGCTTTGTTTATTGCCTTGACGCTTTCAGAAAAATCCGTTCTTGAGGTTTGTTCAAGCGTCGATCTTATCATGTTTATATCTGCTTCAAGAGCCTTGTCAAGCACATCAACCTCATCTATCCTCACATTTGAAACTTCCATGCGCTGAACACTTGTGAGCTTGCTCCTAATCATCTCCTGAAGGTGATGCTGAAGTTCAGGGTACCCGTCATAGCCGAGTACGGTTGCAAAACGAACGACGGTTGACTCACTGACGCCGACGGTTTCACCCAGCTTTGCGGCTATCATAAAAGCTGCCTTATCATAGTTTTCAGTTATATAATCCGCAATTTTTTTATGCCCTTTCGAAAGAGTAGGATAGATATTATTCAATTCTTTAAAAAATTGGTTTGTCATTTTTAACCCCCGTCAAGCATATATATTATATTTTATAACAATTTGTATAGAAAATCAAGAAAAGTTTTATGTTAATTGTCAAAAATAATGTAGGATTACAATAGATATGTTACACCAAGCAAGCAAAAACAGTCCGTCACT
>CAZBHG010000031.1:7022-13313 GCA_964491735.1 uncultured Eubacteriales bacterium | reverse complement strand
AAGCCATGCCGCCGCCGACAATAAGGACATCGACCTTATCAAGAAGATTATTGATAACACCGATTTTGTCGGAGACCTTTGCTCCGCCCAGAATTGCGACGAGAGGACGCTTGGGGTCTTCGAGCGCGCCGCCCATGAACTGAATTTCTTTCTGAATCAAAAAGCCGCAGACAGCGGGAAGATAATCGGCAACGCCGGTTGTTGAGCTGTGAGCTCTGTGTGCGGAGCCGAAAGCATCATTGACAAAAATATCCGCAAGCGAGGCAAACTTCTTTGAAAGCTCGGGGTCATTCTTTGTTTCTCCCTTTTCAAAACGGACATTCTCTATAATCATAACGTCGCCGTCTTTAAGCTCTGCGGCAAGCTCCTTTGCGCTTTCGCCGACAACATCCTTAGCCATCTTTACCTCTTTGCCCAGAAGCTCTGAAAGGCGGGCTGCCACGGGAGCAAGTGAGAATTCGGGGTCAAAGCCGTCCTTCGGCCTGCCGAGATGTGAGCAGAGAATAACCTTTGCGCCGTTGTCGATTAAATATTTAATTGTCGGAAGCGACGCGACAATTCTTTTGTCGCTTGTAATTTTGCCTTCATTCAGCGGAACATTGAAATCACAGCGAACGAGAACGCGCTTTCCTTTCACATCTATATCCTCTACGGTTTTTTTGTTGAGAGTACTCATTTTAATCTTCCTTTCAATATTATATATATCAGTCTCCATGATATTGTATATTAAAGCGGTAAATTTTGCAATAGCTTTATTGTTGACGAAAGTTAAGAAAATAATACATAATATACATAATTTTGTGTAGAATATTGCGGAATTCCTGTGTTTTTACAGCTTGACTTTAATATTTCTGCTGGGCTATAATAATTATAAGTAATCTACTAATTATGATGGAGGAAAGTTCTATGTCAAGAGTATTCAATTTCTCAGCCGGCCCTTCAATGCTTCCCGAGTCAGTGCTTAACAGAGCTGCCGCAGAAATGCTCGACTATAAGGGCAGCGGTCAATCGGTGATGGAGATGTCTCACCGTTCAAAGGTGTACGAAGAGATTATTTTCGGTGCACAGGCTCTTCTGCGTGAAATTATGGGCATCCCTGACAATTACAAGGTCCTTTTCCTTCAGGGCGGTGCATCAACTCAGTTTGCGGCTATTCCTTTAAACCTCCTCAACGGCTCAGGCAAGGCTGATTATGTTCTGACAGGTCAGTTTGCTACAAAGGCTTATCAGGAGGCTGTTAAATACGGTGAAATCAAGGCCGTAGCCTCTTCAAAGGACAAAAACTTTACCTATATCCCAAAGCTTAGCAAAGCTGATTTCACTCCCGATGCCGACTATGCTTACATCTGCATGAACAACACAATCTACGGCACGGTGTACCATGAGATTCCCGACACAGGCGACATCCCGCTTGTTGCGGACGTTTCCTCCTGCTTCCTTTCCGAGCCTCTCGACGTTACGAAATTCGGCCTTGTCTACGGCGGCGCTCAGAAGAACGTTGCTCCCGCTGGTCTGACCATTGTTATCGTGCGTGAGGACCTTCTCGGTCATGCAAGGGATTATACTCCTACAATGCTTGACTATAAGGTTATGGCTGACAATGATTCCATGTATAACACTCCTCCCTGCTGGTCGATTTATATATGCAAGCTTGTCCTTGAGTGGCTCAAGAGCATTGGCGGTCTTGAGGCAATGAAGGAGCGCAATGTCAGCAAGGCAAACATTCTCTATGATTTCCTTGACAAGAGCAATATGTTTAACAACCCCGTTAATCCGGCTGACCGTTCAATGATGAATGTCACCTTTGTGGCATCAACCGAAGAACTCAACGCAAAATTTGTCAAAGAGGCTGCCGCGGCAGGCTTTATCAACCTTAAAGGTCACCGCTCCGTCGGCGGCATGAGAGCTTCCATCTATAACGCTATGCCTGTTGAAGGCGTTGAAAAGCTTGTGGAATTCATGAAAGAATTTGAAGCCAACAACTGATATTTCAGAAAGGATTAATGTTATGTTTAATATTCTCACACTCAACAAGATTTCAGAATATGGTCTTGAGAAATTTGATTTGAATAAATATGCATACGGCGAAAAAATTGATGCCCCCGATGCCGTTATGGTTCGTTCGGCTGACATGCACAACATGGAGCTTGCGGCAAACACGGCAGCAATTGCAAGAGCGGGCGCAGGCGTCAACAATATACCCGTTGAGGAATGTACGCAAAAGGGCGTCGTCGTTTTCAACACTCCCGGTGCAAATGCAAACGCAGTCAAGGAGCTTGTTCTCTGCGGTCTTCTCATTTCATCGCGAAAAGTAATTGACGGGATTGACTGGTGCAAAACCCTTAAAGGTGAGGGCGATGCAGTCGGCAAGCTTGTCGAAAAAGGCAAGGCGGCTTTTGTAGGCCCCGAAATCTCAGGCAAGACGCTGGGCGTCATTGGCTTGGGCGCAATCGGCAACCTTGTCGCAAACGCGGCAATCGCAATCGGCATGGACGTTATCGGTTACGACCCCTTCCTTTCCGTCAGCGGCGCATTAGGTCTTAATCCCGATGTTAAGATTACATCCGACATTAAAGAGGTTTTCGCAAACAGCGATTATATCACCCTTCATGTCCCGTACAATGACACGACGAAAGGCCTTGTAAATAAAGACAGCCTTGCAGGCGCAAAGGACGGCGTGCGTATACTTAACTTTGCAAGAGCGGAGCTTGTCAATTCCGCCGATATAATTGCCGCGCTCGAAAGCGGCAAGGCATCCGCATATGTTACAGATTTTCCGAGCGATGCGGTTATCGGTGTCAAGGGCGTTATCGCAATCCCGCACCTCGGAGCCTCAACGCCCGAGTCTGAAGACAATTGTGCAAAAATGGCGGCGGCAGAGCTTATCGACTACCTTGAAAAGGGCGTCATCAGGAACTCCGTCAACTTCCCGAATGTAATGCTTTCAGGCAGCTTTGAAACAAGGGTCTGTGTGCTTCACAAGGACGTTGAAGGTATTCAGGCGGCAATAACAGCAGCTGTCGGCGCCGCGGTTTCAATCGTCAGCGGCACCAAAAAAGGCTATGGATATACAGCCATTGATACAAGCGGCGATGTTGACACTGCAAAGCTTGAAGCCATTGACGGCGTTATCAAAGTCAGGGTAATCAAATAAAAAGCAAAAATCAATCCCGACAGTTGCGAACTGCCGGGATTTTTTGTCAGCTTTCCAGAGATTTAAACTCATATCCCTGCGCTCTTGCCCAGTCGATTATATCATCAAGCGCCTCGGCGTTGTCGGGCGATACCGCGTGCAACAAAATAACGGCGCCCGGATGGAGCCTTGACGTTACCGTATCAAAGGCGTATTGTGCGCCCTTCTGATTGTTTACATCCCAGTCGGCGTATGATACTGACCAGAAGACGGTTTTATAGCCGACAGATTGAACCAAATTGAGCGCACTTTCGGAATAGTCGCCCTTAGGGAACCTGAAATAAGGCGCGCTGTATCCGAAATTTGTCCTAAGGTAATTGTCGCAGGTCTGAATTTCTGCCGCCATTCGTGTCCGGCTTATATCCGGATAAGACGGGTGTTTTGTTGAATGGTTTCCTACAATATGACCCTCTTTAATCATTCGCGCTATAAGCTCCGGCTCCGCTTTAATGTGGTCCAAAGTGCAGAAGAAAGCGGCAGGGACTTTTTTCTCTTTCAAAGCGTCAAGTACCTTTGAAGTATAACCGTTTTCATATCCGCAGTCAAAAGTCAGATACAACACTTTTTTTGCGGTTTTGTTATCATAGGCCATAGCATCAAAGCCTTTGGAGTCAAAGTACGCCTGGTTTCTCAGCGTCTGGTCCGAAGCTGTGCCGCCTTTTGCGACTCCGTAACTGAATTCGATTTTTTTCTCGGGAAGATTATTGATGTTTGTCGGGTCACTTACATTCAGCGTTACCTCGGGCAAAGGCTCATATCCCGTATAGGTTTTTGCGGTCAGAGACGCTTTGCCTTTAATTATTTTATATTTTCCGGCTTCGACTGCCGCCTGCTGTGCGGTTTCCGTTGTCGGAACGGTTGACGGCTTTGTCGTCGTTACACCCTGTGTTGACAGAATATCGCTTTTCGCAGTATGCTTTTCGGCAGTCGTGTCATTTTCCTGTGTTTCCCTGTTCGAACTTGTTTCAGGCTGTGTTAAAATTGTTGTATTCCGATCAGAGGTCGTAACAACGCCGCTGCCCGATGAGCAAGCCGAAATAAAAAATATTAATACAAAAATTAATATAAACGAAACAGAGCTCTTCATTTCGCACCTCCGATAGAAAGCTGACTATGTTATTATGCGCTTATTAAGCTTGCGTACATCTAGCAATTGAACTGAAAAAATTTTTGAAAATAATGCAACACTTTTTGAAATTTTTGACACTTATATATAGGTAATGAAATTCATTATCAGGCGGAAAAGGGGGATTGTATGGGGCAGTCAAACAAAGCCTTAGTCGGCAAGGCTTGTCAGGGCGATGCTCAGGCGTTCGGTGAGCTTTATTCAATGTATTCTACTGAACTTTACAAATACGCCTGCTGTATTCTGGGTTCTCAGCAGCTTGCACAGGACGCTGTGCAGGAGGCGGTTCTGTGCGCCTTCAGGGAAATATCCGGTTTGAGAAACGAGGATGCTTTTAAATTCTGGCTTTTTAAAATTTTGTCAAATGTCTGCAAAAAGCAATTCTCAAAAAAAACCGAAATATATGCCTTGGGCGAGGATGAGGATATCCCGGATACCTGCTATGACGGCTTTGAATTATCAACGGAACTGCGAATGGCTGTTGAAACCCTTGACGTCGAGGAGAGGACAGTGCTTTTGCTCAGCTCCGTAAACGGCTACAAAAGCCGTGAAATTGCCTCTGCTCTCAATTGTTCCGCCGCAACCGTCCGCTCAAAGCTTGCGCGCACTTTGAAAAAACTGCGCAACGAGCTTGATGTATGATATTGTCGAATATTATAACATGACAATTATGAAACGAGGTGTCACAAATGAACAAAAAAGATAAAAACACTCTTAATGAATTCCACATAAGCTATGAAAATAGTGGAAATCCTGAACTGCCCGATGAATTATCAAAAGAAAACATCATTATGATGTTGGACAAAAAAGAAGCTCCTAAGTCAAAGAACCGGATGAAAATTTTTACCATGAAAAGTGTTCTGGCGGCGACGCTGGCAGTTATTATCATTGCGGGCAGTATATTTGTCTATGACGGGATATCAGGAGGCATAAAAATTTCAGACGGCGACAGTTTGTCCTCCGACATTGAGGCGGCGGGCAACTATGATGAAATCGTAAAAATTTTCAAAAAAATTAAAAAAGAAAATCACGTTATATACGAAAAGGGCGCCGCTGATAACGATTTGACCATAGCGGGAGACAGCGCTTTTAACGGTGCTTCAGGCGAATCCGCTCAGGAATCCGCCATCGGTAAAACCAACACTCAGGTTGAAGGTGTGGACGAGGCCGATATAATAAAGAATGACGGTCAATATCTTTATAAATTACTCGGTAACAAAGTCTATATCATCGACCTTCTGCCTGCCGATAAAATGTCCTTGGTGACTTGTGTTGATGTCTCAAAAGATATTAAGACAGAAAATGATAAGGAAGTAACCACCGGCGCGGGGCAGAAAAGCTCCGGAAGTGCCCCTATAGGCAACGATGGCATCGCTTACGATATGCCATATAGTTACAGCTATTATACCAGCGCTTATGTCAACGAAATATATGTTACCGGCAGCAAGCTTATAGTTCTCGGTTCTAATTATGACTTAAAATCAGATTCAGGGGTTATGCAAACCTTTGTCAACATCTATGATGTTTCGGACAAAACAAAGATTACCCTCAAAAAGCAGTTTTTCCAGGACGGAAACTATATTTCCTCAAGGCTTATCGGCAGCGATTTGTATATTCTGAGTAACTTCTCCGTTGACATTTATGCCGACGACGTTGAGGACAGATGTATTCCATCATCAGGTTATTCCGATGATTATGAATTAGTTCCGGTAAACGATATCTGCATTGTCAGCGAGCCTGACACGGCGAGCTACCTTGTTGCAAGCGGGCTTGACATTGACAATCCGGATAATAAAGCCTGCACAAAATCTGTTCTCGGCGCAGGGAACGAGGCGTACTGCAACACAGAAAGCCTTTTTGTTGCAAGAACTAAATATAACTACAGATATTTATCATCCGACACCGTTGCCGAAATCTTTTCAGTATCAAACTCCTCCTGCACAACCGAGATTTATCGCTTCAGCATAGATGG
>CAZBHG010000031.1:4821-7012 GCA_964491735.1 uncultured Eubacteriales bacterium | reverse complement strand
AAATCGAATTCGTCTGCAAGGGTGAAATCAACGGCAACATTGACAACCAGTTTTCAATGGATGAATATAACGGATATTTCAGGATTGCCTCAACCTACAGCGATGATGACGGCGAGCAGGCAAGCGGGGTTTATGTGCTTGACGGGAGCTTAAAAGTTGTCGGCAAGGTTACGGGCATCGCAAAGGGAGAACAGATTCAGGCAGTGCGTTTCATCGGCGCAAAGGCATATGTTGTTACCTTTGAGCAGACAGATCCGCTCTTTGTGCTTGACCTTTCGTCGCCCGAAAATCCAAAGCTTCTGGGCGAGCTGAAAATTACGGGCTTCTCCGACTATCTTCATCCGATCAGCGAAAATCTTCTGCTCGGCATAGGTCAGAACGGTGACGAAAACGGCACAACCACAGGCATTAAGCTTTCGCTTTTTGATGTGACGAATCCGGCAAAGCCTGTTGAAGTTGACAAATATATCCTCAAAAGAAATGCCGGCAATTACTCTATCGGCACAAGCGCATGGGATAACCATAAAGCGGTCATGATTTATAAGGAGAAAAACCTGTTCGGAATCCCCGTTACCGTTTACGATTACTCATATTCCAATTACAGCAACAAAAAAGACGACTACTTTTTCTACACCTTCAGAGTTGAAAACAATAAGATAGTTCCCGACCTCTCATACAATTGCAGTGAATACGATTTCCGCGGCACATATATTGACGATAATGTTTATGTTGTTTCCGATTACAATGTAAATGCTTATTCAATGACAGACGGGAAACTTCTCGGGAGTGTTGAGCTGCAATCAAAATATTAAAGATTAAATAAACAGGCGTGCCTTGCGGCGGTAAAAACCGTCCTAAGGCACGCCGTTATTTTTACTATTTAAATACTTTGTTTATCAATCGCCCTCAACGGTTCCTTCCTGCGTTCCCGCCTTGCGCTGTTCAATTTCGGCAAGCATTTTATTATAGCTTTCCTCGTTGATTTTGATTTTGCTGCGCATTACAAAATATGCCGCTGCCATAAAAATGACCGGGATAACCACCATACAGGCTCTGAGCAAGAATGTGATATCCGAAGATGCACCGGTCAGAATATCTTTTATCTGGGCATTTTTTGCGGCGGAGTTAATTATATTCATCGAGGCGTCCTGCTCAACCTTCGAAATATCGTTTGTAATAGCGGTCATGCCGATTGTGATATACACAACCATAATAATTAACTGCTGCAAAGCACTGCCCATTTTCGCCATAAAGGGGCGCAGAGAAAAGATAATTGCCTCGTCACGCGAGCCGGTCTTGTATTCGTTATATTCGATTGTGTTCGTAAGGCAGATTGTCGTGACCATATAGAACAGCGACTGCCCGAAGCCTATTGTAAACGCCTCAACGCAGAGCATCACAAGCTGAACCAGCAGCGGCGCCCTGCCGGACAAAGTCGTGCCTAAGATGAAGAAAAGCGCATAGCCGATAACCGTTGTGACTATCGCAAGGTTGGACATGCGTTTGCGTGACATTTTTTCGGCAAGCTTAGGATAAAGGATATTAATCGCAACGGAAGAAAGGGCATAGAACGCAACAAACAATGTGACATAAAATCCGTTATATCCGAACGAGAGATACATATAGTATGTGCCGAAGGCAGTGAGAAGGGAGCTGCCCGTGTTATAAAGCAGCATTATGAGGGTGGTCCAAAGCAGCTGGTCGTTATGAATAATAACCATGACCATTTTTTTAAGACCTATATGCTCGGGAGCTTCAGGCTTGATTTCTTTGTTTTCCTTGACAAAGAAGAAAACTGTGACCTGGCTCAACACAAATGTAAGCGCGATGAATATGACGACGGCTCTGTAACCCGAAATCGCGTTTCCGCCGATTGAGCTTTCGCCGTTTGTGAATATGGGAATAAGCCCGGTTGCGGCGATTGCGCCAATGGTCGCAAAGAGATTTGCAAATGAAGTTAGTTTGTTGCGGCGTTTAGCGTCACTTGTAAGCGAGGGCAGCATGGACCAGTAGCCGATGTCGTTCATTGTAAAGGTAATATCCCAGAAGAAATAGAGCACCGCGAAAAGATAGACGAAGTTCCAGCCCGTAACCCTGTTTGAGAACATCGCAATAAGGACTCCGGCGTTGAGAACGGCGCCTATGAGAATCCACGGCTTGAATTTTCCGACCTTTGTGCGAGTGTTTTCAA
>CAZBHG010000031.1:0-4811 GCA_964491735.1 uncultured Eubacteriales bacterium | reverse complement strand
TAAGTGGGTCATTAATACCGTCCCAGATGCGGGCGATAGTCAGAACAATGCTGATTGCAGCAAACTGCTTATCGGTCACCGTGCGGGTCAGAAGCACATATGTAAGGAGGAAGGTTGACATAATGGTATACGACATGTCTCTACCGATGCCGGGCACTGTATAGGTCCATTTATTGCGATTAAAGCGTTGTTCTTCAGTGAGCTTTGTCAAGTGGCCACCTTCTTTATAAAAATTATTAAAGGATGTCAATTGAATTATATCATATTTACTCCAAAATTCAACCACAATATTTTCCAAATTTTGTTGAAAATTAATATATTTTGAGGCTTTCATTAAAAGGGGGGTATGCGATGCCTTTTTCTGTTACAATTGCCGTGATATTCTCTGCGGGTGTTATGTCAAAGGACGGATTATAGGTTTTTATCCCCTCGGGAGCAATTCTGACCCCGTTTATTACGGCAATCTCATCCCCGCTCCTCTCCTCAATCGGTATCATTTTGCCCGTGCGGCAGCCGAGGTCAATTGTCGGCGTCGGCGCCGCGATATACAGGGGTATGTTGAAGGTTTTTGCAAGAATGCTGACATTGAAGGTGCCGATTTTGTTTGCGGTGTCGCCGTTTGCGGCAATCCTGTCGCACCCGACAATCACCGCGTCAATTTTGCCCTGAGCCATTACAACAGCCGCCATGTTGTCGCTGATTAATGTTACATCAACGCCCGCGTTGAAAAGCTCGAAGGAAGTCAGCCTCGCGCCCTGCAGCCTGGGACGGGTTTCATCCGCATATGCCTTGAGCGGAAAATTCTTTTCCTGCGCCAGATAGAAAACGGAGAGTGCTGTGCCGTAATCGGAGGTCGCCAATGACCCTGCGTTGCAGTGAGTCAGCACCGTATCCCCCTCGCGGAGCAGAGAGAGCAGATTTTCGCCTATCGAACGGTTAATCTGCATATCCTCATTGTGAATTGCTGCTGCCTCCTGTTCAAGCTTTGCTCTGATTTCGCTAATCGGGAGATTAGACAGCTTTTCGGCGCAATTAAGCATCCTTCTGACCGCCCACGACAGATTGACGGCGGTCGGTCTGGACTCAATCAGGTGCGCGCCCGCCGCCTCAAAGTATTCAAAAAAAGAGGCATAGTCCCCCTGCGGGGCTTCCCCGGCCGCAAGAACCATGCCGTATGCCGCCGCCACGCCGATTGCGGGCGCGCCGCGTACCACCATGGTTCTTATCGCGTCAAAAACCTCCCGCTCGGAGCTGAGCGTTCTGTAACATATTTTATTCGGCAGAAGGGTCTGATCTGTCAGAATTAATTTTCCGTTTTGCCAGTCGAGTGTTTTAACTCTCTCGTTCAATTTTTTACCCTCCAAAAAATATTATGATGAGATTGCGAAAGCCCCGTCCCATCGGTATTGTCGGGCAAAATGATTCGCAATCTCATCCGGTCATCTTTTCAGAGTTACATATTCGGCGCATGCCGCCCTCTTGAGTCACAGCAGCCCTGCCACCGTATCGCCCATCTCCGCCGTGCCGACTTTTCTGCAGCCTTCTTCCCAGATATCGGGGGTACGCACCGTTTTGAGCGCGGTGTTTACGGCGTTTTCGATAGCCTCTGTCGCCTGCGTCTCATCAAATGAATATTTCAGCATCATTGCGGCGGAAAGAATCGTTGCAAGAGGGTTTGCAATGCCCATGCCCGCAATGTCGGGAGCCGAGCCGTGAATAGGCTCATACAATCCGAAGCTTCCGTCGCTCAGGCTTGCGGAGGCAAGCATACCGATTGAGCCGCTTATCATTGACGCCTCGTCCGACAGAATATCGCCGAAAATATTGGAGGTCAGAATTACATCAAACTGCGCGGGGTTTCTCACAAGCTGCATTGCGCAGTTG
The DNA here is from genome assembly GCA_964491735.1 of uncultured Eubacteriales bacterium. Lineage (GTDB taxonomy): Bacteria > Bacillota > Clostridia > Oscillospirales > Acutalibacteraceae > JAAZFZ01. The sequence continues at coordinate 2,927 of CAZBHG010000031.1, read as the reverse complement.
TCAACATACATATGTGAAAGTGCGACATCGGGATAGTCCTTTGAAAGCTCAACAACCGTTTCCCTCCACAGTCTTGAGGATTCGAGGACATTCGCCTTGTCGACAGAGCAGAGCCTGCCCTGCCTTTTTTGAGCCATCTCAAAGCCGACCTTTGCAATGCGGCGGATTTCGGGCACAGTGTAACATTCCGTATCAAACGCGGCGGAACTGCCGTCTTTTTCAAACCTGCCCTTTTCACCGAAATATATGCCGCCGGTAAGCTCTCTGACCACCATTATGTCAAGCCCGCCGCCGATGATGCTCTCCTTTATCGGGGAGGCGGATTTAAGGGGCGCAAAAATTCTTGCGGGGCGAAGGTTGGCGTAAAGCCCCAGAGACGAGCGTATGCCGAGAAGACCCGCTTCTGGACGAAGGGCGCCGGGGAGCTTGTCCCACTTGCTGCCGCCGACTGCTCCGAGCAAAACGCTCTGCGCCTTTTTGCACGCGGTGACAGTGCTTTGCGGAAGAGGCGCACCTATTTCGTCAAAAGCACACCCGCCTATGAGGCGATAGTCATATTTGAATCCGAATCCGAACTTTTCGCCTGCCGCATTAAGAACCTTCAAAGCCTCATCGACTATTTCCGGACCTATGCCATCACCTTTAAGTACAACAATATTATATTCTTTCATTTCTACACCCTACTATCTCGTCAAAAGTCCTGCGTCAAGCACATACTGGCTGCCCGTCACATAACGGGCCTTATCGCTTGCAAGGAAAAGAACGGAGTTTGCAACATCATCAACGTCAATCCACGGTACGGGAATGAGATTGCCGGCGGAACGCTCCGCAATCTCTCTGGGCGTTGAGCCCTCCATTTCCGCAAGGCCGTCGTTCATCGGAGTGTCAACTCCTGTCGGATGGATGCTGATAACTCTTATTCCGTAAGGCGCAAGCTCAATTGCCTGCGATTTTGTAAGCCCGACCATGCCGAATTTTGAGGCGGCATAATGTGAAAGCCTGTTCATCCCACGCAGGCCGCCGATTGATGAATTGTTGATAATTACTCCGCTTCGTTTTTCAATCATGTGAGGCACCACATATTTTGAGACAAGCCATGCGCCCTTGAGGTTGATGTCAATCATTGAATCCCATTCGTCCTCTGTCAATTCATAGGAAAGGCCGTAGGCGCAGATGCCCGCGTTATTGAAAAGAATATCTATTGAGCCGAAACGCTCAATGCCCGCGGCGACGGCCGCGATGACCTCATCTGCACAGCGCACATCGCCCGCACAAATTTCAATCTTTGCTCCCAGAGCCTCAGCATCAGCCTTGAGCTTCAGAAGATCCTCGCCGCATGAGCGGTTATACGAGGGGTACCCGATTTTTTTGCCCAAATCAAAGGCAATTATATTTGCGCCCTCTTTTGCAAATGCCAGAGCGACTCCTCTGCCCTGACCTTTTGCCGCCCCCGTTATAAATACGGTTTTATTTTGAAAATCCATTTATTTTGCCTCCAACGCATTAATATCCAAAGAGATAACCGTCAAGCTCAACATGAAGAGCGCTGTTGATAAGGTTTGTGGCAATCATAATCGCCCCAAAAGCGGTCAGCAGAACTATCTGCTCCTCGTTGAAAAGCTTTTTCAGTTCAGCAAGAACATCATCATCCATGCTGCGAGGGTTTTTGACAAGATTCCTGCCGTAGGATATGAGAAGCTCCTGCCTTTCGGTGAATTTGAAGCTGTTGAAATCTATGCTTTGATCCTTCAGAATTTTTCTGAAAAATGTTGAGCATATAAGGCAGTCGTTCTCCGCCGATATGGCATAGCAGAAGAAATTGATTTCTAGCGGGGTTAAGAATTTTGCCGCCTCGTCCCTGAGCGTGTACCACTCCATAAGCGCATTAAACGCGGGCACGCTGTTGAGCAGCGTTTTCTTCATGTTTGTTATTTTGCCGATTTTTTGATGCTCATCGTAGGCCGCGCGGACCTCGGGTGAGGCTGTTTCATAGTCAATCATTGATATGTATGCCATTCGTATCCCTCCGAATTATATTTCAAAATCTTTTGCATCCATTGCAGGCAGGTTCTTTGCTCTTTGAGGCTTGCGTTTTAGAGGATTATACTTGAATTTCCTGCACGACGAGGTCGGCAGCATAACGCCGTGCTGTATGCACAGAATGCTTTCTCCATCGGGTGAAAGCCTTCCGTAAATGCAATAACTGCATGACGGAGGTATATCCTTAACATTTAAAAGCTTCCTTTTCATCTTCTCACCTCAAATGATAATGTTAGCACATTCTCTTGCTCATATCAAGGTCTAATATGAGAAGGGCACCCATAAAAAGGAGGCCTGCACATGCCGGAACATAGGCGGAATATGCGGGCGAAAGAGGCAGGTCTGCCGACAAATAAGTGTAAACACTGCAGGGGATTATTTTAAAAAGCTCATAGCTTATCACCGAAGCAATCGCCCCATTTGCGGCTCTTGCTGCCAAAAAGACAGAGGTGCTCATGCCCACAGCCTTAACATGTTCGAGAACCTGACAATGGACGGAAATCCCCGCCCATCCGATGATGCCCGTTATTATTGCAATATTGACTCCGGCCCCCGCCGCCGCAGCGCTGCCGGAGGTTACTTCAAAAAAGCATTTGAGCGGAACGATGATAAATCCGTATCCCTCGGGCAAAAGGTTTAAAAGCGAGCATATGCAGGTAAAAAGAATAATCCACGAACATACGGAAAGCATTGCGCCCGAGCCGTCCGCGACGGATTCTACCAGCGACTTTTGAATATCCTTCATAAAGAGCTTAGGCGGAGGGTTTTCGTCCTCGCGGTCCTGAGCGATAAAGCGTGTCAGAAAGCCTATAAACAGGGAGGAAAGACAAAGCGACATAAAAATCACCATGCCTGCCCGCCTGCTGCCCAGCATTGAAGAGCCTATC
>CAZBHG010000030.1:0-13358 GCA_964491735.1 uncultured Eubacteriales bacterium | reverse complement strand
TTTAAATTTAATATTAATTGTGTAAAGGGTTAAGAATGCCGCCCCGCCGGTTATTGTCATTGTCCAGTGTGTAAAGCCTCTTGATAAGATTTCAATCAAGCTGTAAATCACACCGCCGAGAGTAAAAACAATTGAATATTCCTTAATTTTGTTCATATCATCACCAACAATATAATGTGTTGATTGAACAAAATTATGTTCGGTTTTTTAAAAAATTATACCTGATTTATTGCTCGATATTTGGATATTTTTTTTGAAATTTGTGCTTTTTCATAGAATATTTTCTTTGCGCCCCATATCTGTTCTAGGTGTTCATCTTGTTCTGCTCGATAAAACAAAACAGGCGGGAGAAGAACTCCCGCCCGGATTATTATTCGATAGGCACTATTGAGAATGTAAGCATCATCTCTTCTGAAGCATTAAAGGTGTACTGCGGCAATGTGTCCGGCCCGCAGCTGCCTGTTCCTGCACCTCTGCAAACGGTATCTATGCACAGCGCGGTCGTATTTTCATCCTTCAAATCTTCCTGGTGCTTGGCTTTTTGCAGAAGCTTTTGAGTATAATGATGAGCGGAAAAACTGAATCTCTTATCCCCGGAATGAATTGCAATTCCCTTTCCGTTATTATCGGTGAGCTTGAGCCAGCGTACATTACCTCTGTTGCCGTTATCCTGAGGTTTGATATAAGGCTCATGCATTTTATCAACGGTTGTTGAATAAATACCGACTTTTGACTGTGCCTTAAAATCGCATAGATTTTCGATATCACCCAGACCGTAATACTCAATATTATCAAGCTCTCTTGAAAGCTCAATCATCAGGCCGAATCTTGGCAAATCTTTTTCCAAATTCATCTTTTTATTGGGCGTAAGAGAGGCGGTAACGTCTATAATACCATTTTTGCTAATTTTATATTTTGTAACACACGTAAAAAGACTTTTTCTTAAACATTTCAGAGCGGTTGTTGTGGTGATGAATACTCCGCTTTCGTTTTGATCGAAAGAAAATTTTCCGGCTGCAAACGTACATCTATCAAGCCCCAACTTTAGCCAGCTGCTCGTCTTCTTTACATCGTTGTCAAGCAATGCCCTGAAAATATTCGGAGCAAACCCGATATAACCGCCGGCAGGGTTTGTGTTTAGAAGCTCAGTTTCACCGATACGGTAGCTTTCAATATTTCCTGTGGATTTATTGAACACGATACAAAGATCGCCAATGACGGTTTCAAGCTTATTGTCACTGTTTTTACAGATTATTTCAGCATTTTCTGCTGCTTCAATCTTATTATTTACTTCTTTGAGCGTTATTTGCTCGGCAGCAATCTCATTGCCTTTTTCACCGATATATATAAAATTAATGTACCAGTCATTTTTCTTTGTAACATCAGATAGGTCAATCTCAACATTTTTGACACAGCGCGGTGTAATGTCAAGGTTTAAACTGCCTTCGGCATGAGGGACACAATCCTTTAACAGAGACCATTTAATAGTTATGTAATCTGCATTTCTGAATCTGTTTGTGTTTTCAAATGAAAACGTGCTGCCGCCGACATATTTTGCTCTTACCGGACGATATACAGCTTTCATTTCCTTTGCGCCGGTATGAGGTATTCTGCTCGGATAGAACAGACCGTCGACACAGAAGTTACCGTCATGCTTTCTTTCGCCGTGGTCACCGCCATAGGTATATTTCAGCTTGCCGCTTTCATGGTATACAGCATGGTCGGCCCACTCCCAGATGCATCCGCCCATAAGCTTTTCGGATGAGTAAAATAAATTCCAATAATCTTCCAGCATGCCCGGACCTACACCCATGGCATGGCAGTATTCGCAAAGATAGAACGGTTTATTTTTAACCGATCTGCGGTCCTTGCCGTCTCGAATACTTTTGACCCTGTCCGGATGTGTATACATCTCGGAATAAACGTCATATGCATGCCTCGGAGTCCTGCTTACGCCTTCATAGTGTACCGGAATTTCTGGGGAAATCTTATGTAGAAAATCATAGCAGGCATCCTGACACTTCCACCCGCCGGCCTCATTTCCCAATGACCACATTAGTATGCACGGATGATTCCTGTCACGGTAATACATCCTGCTCGTTCTGTCAAGATATCTTGGTATCCATTTTGAGCTGTTGCTGATCATGTTAATATGATAATTCGGAGCGCATCCGGCACCGTGAGTCTCAATATCAGCCTCGTCGACAACATAAATGCCGTTAATATCGCAAAGAGTTAAAAACTGCGGGTCAGGCGGATAGTGCGAAGTCCTTACGGCATTCACATTGAACTCTTTCATGAGAAGGATATCTTTTTCAATATCGTCAACTGTCAAAACATAACCGTTTTTCTCATGCGTGTCGTGATGGTTGACACCCTTAACCTTAATTGCCGCGCCGTTGAAAAAGAAAACTTCTCCGTTGATTTTAATTGACTTGAATCCGGTATAATTTCTTATGCTCTGAATTTCTTTGCCGCCTTTTTTGACAGTAATATAAGTTTCGTAAACAGTCGGAATTTCAGCATTCCACTCGATTACATCAAGGCCTTTAAGAGGTATAATTACTTCGTTTTCGGCTTCGGTCACGGCTGTTGCAAGAACTTTTCCGTCTTTATATATACTCGCTTCAACGGAATAACCCTCGGTCTGCCCTGCAATTGTTACCATTGCATCAATGTTCCAGCCATTTTCCCCTTTATGTGTTCTAAGAAAATAATCGTTTATGTAAGTCTGAGGCATTTCATATAGCAGAACATCTCTGAAAATGCCGTTTTCTCTGAACATATCCTGACACTCAAGATAAGTGCCTGTTGACCATTTGTGAACAACAGCCAGAAGCTCATTTTCGCCTTCAACGACATAGTTGGTGATGTCAAATTCCGCAGTGTTATGTGCGCCCTCACTGTAACCGACATATTTACCGTTTATGTAAAGGTCAAGGCTGGCAATCACACCGAGAAATGAGATGATATAATTTTTATTCAAAGCGGCAATATCAAAAAATTTTCTGTAAACACCTGCTGAAATATCATCCGGCAGTTTTGGAGGCTTCATTTCAAATTCATACGCACAGTTTAAATATACAGGCGGCTCATAGCCTGTCCTCTGCCATGTGGAAGGAACTTTAATTATGTCAAACCTGACTTTGCTGCTGTTAAACTCCTTGGGAATCAGAGTATCCTTTGAGTAATATTTGAATTCCCATTCGCCGGATAAAACACGTACCTGGTCAGATGACATTCTTTCTTTTTTAAACGGAATCTTTGCGAGCTTTGAACGTGACGAGTAGGGAACAGAGTATGCCCTGGGCTTTCTTTTATTTATTTCATATACGGCAAAATCGGAGTAATTTGTCAGGTTGATTTCATATTTCATAAAGATCCCCCAATTGATGATTTTAGTAAAGTGTAGCACATATAAAAATTGTATTCAAGAAAAAATATATAGATTTTACAAAATTTTTCAAGAGGTTTTAAGAGATAATAAAAATGCTTGACATATAATAAATTAGTAGTATACTTATTTAGTAAATTACTGATTGGAGCGATGGTTATGAAGATTCCGACGACCTTAAAACACAAACCGGTCATTGTCTCGGACAACTACGAAAACATTGACGGCAGAAACGCTTATAACAGCGAGGCAAAAGGGCTGTCTCTGGGGCTTGCCCAGTGGAACGACAGGGGAAAGGTTGATATTTCGGCAAAAGTCTGGCGTTATACCGGCGAAAAATGGTCTAGGCAGTCCGAAGAGCTGCCGCTTCACAGGGTTCTTGACCTCGCAATACTGATTTGTAGGGCAAAACAACATTTTGCCGAAGCTTACAGATATGATAAGCTTTATGACGAAAACAAAGCCGTAATTGACAGAATCGGGCTGCAGGGCGATGCAATGACAGTATCCGTTTGTACGGATAACCAGATGATTGACGAGGATATAAAACTCTTTTCACGGGCTTTAAGCGACAATGACGAGCTTATTTCTGAGAGGCTGATAACTCTTTCGTCACTTCTTAAAGAATTGGGGTATTAATATGGACAGACAAGAGCTTAAAACAGCATATAAAGAGCAAAAAAAGATAGGCGGAGTTTATTGCGTAAAAAACACTGTGAACGGTAAAGCCATAATTGAATTCGCTCCTGATTTGTGTGGTGCTGCCAACCGTTTCAGATTTGCGCAGAATACAAACTGCTGTGCCTATATTCAGCTCCAATCGGACTGGGCAGAATACGGCTCAGAGGCGTTTGAATTTTCTGTTCTCGAAGAGCTGGAAAAAGACGAAACCAAAACAGACGCGGATTTCAGAGCGGATTTAAAGGCTCTTAAAGAGCTGTGGATTGAAAAGCTTTCGCATATTGAATTATACTGATGTTGACAAATTGTTCAGTTTCAAGTATAATCCAGTTTTGAAGGTGATATAAATGAATGTTTTTGAAGAATTGCAGGCTCGCGGACTTATCGCTCAAATGACGGATGAGCAAAAAGTTGAAGAACTTCTGACAAAGGATAAAATTAAATTTTATATAGGCTTTGACCCGACTGCTGACAGTCTTCATGTCGGTCATTTTGTTCAGATTATGGTTATGGCGCATATGCAGCGTGCAGGTCACATTCCGATTGCGCTTTTTGGCGGCGGAACAGGCATGGTCGGTGACCCATCCGGCAAAAGCGATATGAGAAAAATGCTCACAAAAGAAACGATTCAACACAACATCGAGTGTTTTCAGAAGCAAATGTCAAAGCTTATTGATTTCTCCAACGGTAAGGCTATTATGGTCAATAATGCTGACTGGCTTATGAAACTTAACTATATCGATTTTATTCGTGAAATCGGTGTTCACTTCTCCGTTAATCGTATGCTAGCTTTTGAATGCTATAAGCAGAGGCTTGAAAGAGGCTTATCATTTTTTGAGTTAAACTATATGCTCATGCAAAGCTATGATTTTCTTGTTCTTAGCAGAAAGCATAACTGTACTCTTGAACTCGGCGGTGACGACCAGTGGAGCAACATTATCGGTGGCGTTGAACTAATCCGCAAAGCTGACAGCAAGGAATGCTACGGCATGACCTTTAATCTTCTGCTGACTAGTGACGGCAGGAAGATGGGCAAAACAGAAAAGGGCGCTGTCTGGCTTGACCCGGAAAAAACCTCGCCCTATGAATTCTATCAGTACTGGCGCAATATCGACGATGCAGACGTCATCAAATGCATGAAAATGCTCACCTTTATCCCGATTGAAAAGATTGATGAATATTCAAAGCTTGAAGGCAGCGACATCAATTCGGCAAAAGAAATCCTTGCCTATGAGGTTACAAAGCTTATCCACGAAGAGGATGAAGCGGGCAAGGCTCAGGAGGCTGCAAGGGCATTGTTCGGCAATAACGCACACTCCGATAATATGCCGACAACCGTCCTGACAGATGACGATTTTGTTGACGGGCAGGCAAATATAGTAGACATTCTTGTTAAATCAGGTCTTGCAAAATCAAAAGGGGATGCACGCAGGCTCATTGAACAGGGAGGGGTCACTGTTGATGATGAAAAAGTTGATTCTTTTTCGTTCAATGTCAGCAGGGAGAGACTTGAGAACAGCCATATAATCATCAAAAAGGGAAAAAAGGCATTTCAAAAAATTACTCTTTGATTAAGATATAAATTTAAGCGAGTGACAAAATCCGTCACTCGCTTTTTAATTTCTTATCACATACTATCTATTGCTTATTATTTAGCAAGGACGCATTGACTGCATTTTTGGTTTTTCCATTGAGAAAAGACCTGATATTATCTTCACAAATATCCATAAGCCGTTTTCTCGTTTCGTATCCCGCCCATGCAATGTGTGGAGTAATTATGCACTTATCGCAGAAAAGCAGCGGATTGTCCAACTTGGGCGGCTCGGTCGATAAAACGTCAACTCCCGCTCCCGCTATTTTTCCACTGTTGAGGGCATTTGCCAGAGCCGTTTCATCAATTGCCGCTCCTCTTGAAGTGTTGATAAGATAGGCTGATTTCTTCATTTTTGACAGGAAATCCGTATTAACCATCTTTTCCGTTGCTTTTGTCAGTGGGCAGTGCAGGCTGACAACGTCGCAACGTGCCAGAAGTTCGTCCAATTCCACAAATTCAATTTGATTTTTACCTGTGTCGAGCGGCGGGTGCGGAGTGCTGACCAACACCTTCATTCCTAAAGCAGCTGCAACGGCGGCAACCGATGAGCCTATCTTGCCGAAGCCTATAATCCCAAAGGTTTTTGATGAAACTTCAACAAGCGGTGTCTTCCAGTAACAAAAATTTCTGTTTGCACTCCATTCACCCGAATGAACGGAATCATTATGAACTCCGACATGATTTGTCATCTCAAAAAGCAGAGCAAACGTCAGCTGAGTGACGGCATCTGTGCTGTAAGTCGGAATATTAACAACAGGCACACCCATTTGTGCGGCTTTTTCAATGTCAACAACATTATAGCCGGTGCTCAGAAGCCCGACATATTCAAGGCTTTTAAGTTTTGACAAAGTATCTGCATTAAGGACAGTTTTGTTGGTAATAACAATTTCATACCCGTCTGCTCTATCAATAATCTCCTCGGGCTTTGTATAGTCATATATTTTATATTCACCGAATTGAGAGAGCCACTCCCATGATAAATCGCCCGGGTTTGTTGTGTAGGCATCGAGAATTACAGTTTTCATTTGTTTCCTCCGTTATTTTCTATTGAATGATTTCATTATGTTTTTCGGCTTCCATTACCGCATTGCAGAAAAGTGCGGCGCAAAATGACTCGGCAGAACGGCAGGCTATTAGCCATAGCCTTCTTTTTTCGTCATATGTCAGGTCATCTTTCTCAAATAAATGAATCGCATAACAGATAAAAAGCATATTATCCCTGACATCTGCAATTGATTTCAAAAGCTCAAGGCTGACTCCTTTGTCAAGGCTTGCTATTAGGCTTTCAAGCTTCTGTTCAGTTTTCTTGTCATTGAGCAGTTCTACTGTCTCTTCAAGTATTTTCACGCTCAATGACTTCATAGTATAAACTATTCTGGGATTTATTGAAAGCGCCTCAGCGGCAATTTCAGCGCAATACATTACATTTGAATTGAACTCAAAAGGCCGGTCCTCATATTTTCTGAGCAAAGACAAAACATTTTCACGCCCGAATTTCTCTATTTTTGTAACACTGGGCAGATTGGGGAAAATTGATTCGAATTTTATTGCGCATTGTTTTTCATAGGGTGTAACCTTGTATCGCTCATACTTTTCAAATGTGTAATAATAGCCGTCAAATTTGCCAAAACTCTTAAGTGTGTCCAGATATCCCTGCTGTATATTATTTGACGACAGCTCTTTGTCAAAATAAATTATGCTCCCAAATTTTCCGTCATTGTATGGGCGTTTATTATGAATGTAATGAATCAATGCATTTGTATTGGCAAGCTTAGAAACATTCATTTTGCCGACATTGACCGCAACGACCTCCTCGGCTCCCTTTGAAAGCGCCATATTAATCGGCATATTATCCGAATATCCTCCGTCGACATACTTGTTATCGTCGATTTTATATGACTTCAGCAATGGAAATGCGGCTGCGCTGGCTATGACATAGTCTGCTGCTTCACCGACGGGTATGTCGTCAATAAACATCTGCACAGGTTTTACTTTTGGGAATGATGTTGTAACAAGACCAAACTTTATTTTTGATTCTCTCAGCTTTTCCTCATCCATCAGCCCTTTAACTAGGTTTTGAAGAGGTGTATAATCCGCACCGCCGTTAGTGACGATTTCCTTTGCCAGCCGCAGGGTGCTGATATCTATTTTGGGATTATCCTCATTTGATTTTTCTACAATTTGTGAAAACACACTGTCCATACTCATGTTTTCCCAAATTGACAGTGCCTCCTCGTATTTACCCAGTGCCATCAAAGCACCGTTTAAAGCACCGACAGAAGTGCCTGTAACAATATCGGGTATATAGTTCAGCTCATTGAGCGCTTTCCATGCACCTATCTGATAACCGCCCTTAGCTCCTCCGCCGCTGAATACAACAGCTCTTTTAACAGGCATACTTCTTCACCTCTGCGCTTGCATTTATTTTATATTATATCATATATTTTTTATTAGACTAAAAATTACGAAAATAATCTAAAAGATTTACAAGAATATGTTGACCGAAATATAAAAATGTAATAAAATAATTACACTATTTACGAATGGATTGTATTAATTGGATAGAAAAAAACTAAGACCAAACTTGCAGGCATTAATAAGTTTAGCGGGCTATGTGCTGTTAATCTTGGCAGTAGTCTTTATTGCTATATTATATTTTTCACAAATACCCGAAGTCAAGGTGTGGTATGCAAAATATCTGGACCAGCTGACGTCTTTGGAAGACGCTGTTATGGACATTAAACAGTGGTGGCTGTTTCTTATCGTAATTCTTATTCTGTACAGTGTCAAAAGCTTCTTTCCGTTGCTTTCAATATCGGCTTTATGTGTTCTGACAGGTGCTGTTTTCCCGATTTATTTATCCTTGCCCGTCAATGTGCTGGGAATAGTCATACTAATGAGCATTAAATTCTTTTGGGGGCGAAAATTCGGAGGGGGCAGGACAAGAAAATTTATCAGAATAAATGATTCTCTGCTCAGCGCTGTTGAGCATGACGGCACGGGAAATCCGTGGCTTCTGTTAGCACTCAGGCTTGTTCCGAGCTTCCCGATAAATGCGGTGAGCCAGCTGTACGGCTCCATGAATTCAAGCTACAAGCGATTTATATTAATATCTCTCGGCGGCTTTACTCCCAAGATTCTTTCCTATACTTTTATTGGTCGAAATGTTTATGACCCGCTGTCGGCTTCCTTCCTCTCACCAATAATTATAATTTTGCTGATTTCCGGTTTTTCTCTGCTGGGTGTGAACCTGATTCTTTCGAAAATAAATAAAGGCGGTACAAAAGATGACTCCACTGAAAACACTGCTCAATGAAATATTAAATGATGGCTATAATGATAAACTTCTGGTTCTGTATAAAAGTTCTGATGAGGTTGCAAAGCAAAGAAAACGGTATTCAAGAGTTATAAATGAATTTTCCGAACTCTTCGGCTCCGATAGGGATATTGAGCTTTTCAGCGCGCCGGGCAGATCTGAAGTGGGCGGCAATCATACAGACCACAATCACGGCAGAGTGCTTGCGGCAGGTATTAATCTCGATGCCATAGCTGCAGCCTCAAAAAGTAAAAATAATACCGTAAACATAAAATCCGAAAACTACAATATGGATACCGTTGACCTTTCGGAGCTTCATGTATTTTCAAAAGAGACAGGCAAGTCCGTGTCGCTCGTCAGGGGCGTCTGTGCCGGCTTTGTCAGGTGGGGATATAAAGTTGGCGGCTTTGATGCGGCAACGGCCTCTGACGTGCTTTCAGGCTCCGGTTTATCATCCTCCGCGGCGTTTGAAGTGCTTGTCGGCACAATCCTTAATCATTTATATAATGATGGAAGAGTCACTGACGTTGAAATCGCTCAGATTTCACAATATGCGGAGAATGAATTTTTCGGCAAGCCCTGCGGTCTTATGGATCAGACAGCCTGTTCGGTCGGCGGATTCGTATCTATTGATTTTAAAGATACTTCAAAACCTGTTATTAAAAAGGTAGATTTTGATTTTGCATCCTGCGGTCACTCGCTTTGCATTGTCAATACAGGCGGCAGCCACTCTGATTTGACCGACGAATATTCAGCTATCCGGCGGGAAATGGAGTCTGCTGCGAACGTATTTAACAAACCCGTGTTGAGAGACGTTGAATACTCTGAATTTATGAACAATATACCTGCCGTTCGCGCAAAGGCAGGGGACAGGGCAGTCCTTCGCGCCATTCATTTCTATGAGGATAATGAGCGTGTGCTCGGGCTGGTTGACGCTCTGAACAAAGGCGATTTTGAAGCTTTTAAAAAGCTCATAATAGAAAGCGGCAATTCGTCGTATATGTATAATCAAAATGTTTATTCGTACAAGAATAAGGACGCTCAGCCTGTTTCTCTTGCATTGGCAGTCAGCGAGGAAATACTGCGGGGCTGTGGGGCATGGAGAGTCCACGGCGGTGGTTTTGCTGGCACTATTCAGGCATTTGTCCCCGAATATAAGCTTGATGAATACATGGAAAGAATGGAGGCAATTTTCGGAGTTTCAAACTGCCATGTTCTTTCGGTTCGCCCTGTCGGGGGAATTAAAATTTAATTTACATATTCATTTGCTGCTCATATTTTTGTTTAAGCCACCACCTGTTTATTTGGTGATGGCTTGATTTTATATTTATCTGTACATTCCGCTTACAAGTGCGTTTTGCTAAATTCTAATCTCTTCCATTTTGCCCTTGGTTACTTTGAACGCTTTTTTGCCGAGAGATAAAAGCTCTTTATCATCTCTGACCGTATCTGAATAGACGTTCTCAAATTCATATTCGGGTATCTGGTTTTTAATCCTTTCGATTTTTTCATGCCCCTTGCAGTTCCTGCCGAAAATAATACCCGTTCTCGGATTAACCTTTGTCGCAATCAAAACATCGACCTTTAATTTTTCGCAAATCGGCTTCAGAAAAAACTCAGGTGATGCAGAACAGACTACTGCCGGCAGCGTCCTGTTTTCAGGCAGAAAAAACGGATAAATATCTGCATAGTGTTTTTCCCAGAATTCTTTTGCAAGCTGCTGAACATAAACGTCTTTAACAAAACAATAAAGGTTTGATTTGTTCACATCATTGTTTCCTATGTTCAAGGTAAATTTAATTCCCGAAATAATTATTTTGGGCAGATACTTTATAAGCGAAGGGCGTTTAAAAAAGCAGAATTTAAAAAAATCCTTGCCGGAATCCCTGGGATAGACTGTTTTATCAAAGTCATATAGATTTGCAAGCATAATTGTACCTCACTTTAAAATTTCTCCGCTGTATATAACAACAGTATTTTTGTTTTTGCCTTCAATTTTATAATCAACGAGCTTTCCATCCCGCCATATTATATCAACTTTTATATTGCCTTTTGCAGTCAGACCTTTTACGGAGCCGTCTGCCCACCTTGAGGGAAGAGCGGGGAGAAGGTATATCTTATTATCATATGACTGCATGAGCATCTCTGTTATGCCGCTCACTGCACCGAAATTGCCATCAATCTGGAAAGGGGGATGGGCGTCAAACAGGTTTGCATAGGTTCCGCCGCCGCTGACAAAATTAGCTTTGCGGCAGGAGACAAAACGCATTTGTTTATCGAGAAGCCTGACAGCATGGTCGCCGTCCCTAAGCCTTGCCCAAAAATTAATTTTCCATCCGAGGCTCCAGCCCGTGCCGTCGTCACCCCTGATTTCAAGCGTCTTTTTGCACGCTTCAGCAAGCTCCGGAGTTTTCTCAACACCAATTAAATTTGCGGGATGAAGCCCGTAAAGGTGTGACACATGGCGGTGATGCACCTCACACTCCGTCATTTCCTCATACCACTCAAGAAGCTGCCCGCTGCTGCCGATTTTATAGGGCAGCATTAGCTCCAGCTTTTTGCCAAGCTCGTCAATAAAATTATCATCAATGTTTAAAATCTTTGCGGATTTAATACAATTACCGAAAAGCTCCTTAATAATTGACATCGACATAGTTGAGGTCTGAGAAACCGAAGCAGCCCCGCCTTCAGTTTTAAATAGATTTTCGGGAGAAGTTGAAGGCGAAAATATGTAATACCCGTCTTTATCCTTGACTAATAAAGCATTATAAAACTCTGCGGCTTTTCTCATCACAGGGTAAGCGGTATTTCTCAGAAAGTCAACGTCATTCGTGTATTCATAATGCTCGAAAAGGTGATGGCAGAACCATCCGGAGCCAAAAGGCCAGAAGCCCCAGCAGGCGCTGCCCGAAACGGGTTTTGTAAATCTCCACAAATCCGTATTGTGGTGGCTCACAAAGCCGGGAGCGTTATAATAGTCCCTTGCCGTGCTTTCACCTTTGACGGAAAGCTCCTTAATCATTTCAACAAGAGGCAAATGAAGCTCCGGCATGCTGCACATAAGCACCGGCCAGTAATTCATTTCCGTATTGATGTTGATTGTGTAATTTGAACGCCACGGCGGTAAAGTCTTATTGTTCCATATGCCTTGAAGGTTTGACGGCTGAGTACCCTTGCGTGAGGAAGCAATTGCAAGATATCTGCCGTAATTATAGAGAAGGACGCAAAGCTCCTTATCGTCTTTTTTGATTTCGTTATTTTTCAGGCGATAATCAGCCGAAGTGTTTTCATATTTTCCGTTGCCGAGATCTAATGTAACTCTGCCGAAAAGGTCTGCGTAATCAGCGATATGTCTGGAAAGTATATCGTCGTATGATAAAGCATCAAGAGCTTCAAGCCTCTCTATGCAAGGCTTTTTATATTCCTTACCCTCAAGAAACGGGTGCTTATCATAGCCGTTAAAGCTGGTTTCGGCGGTTAAATATATAATTGCCGAAGTAGCACCGCTGATTTCAATGCTGTCAAGGTTTGAGACGATATTGCCGTCAGTATGTACTGCCGCACCTGCAAGGAATTGAATACCTCTGCGTTCATCCTCACAATAATAAACACCGGGCATATCTGTCCCGTTATGCTGAGTGGATGACGGACATTCACCGGATAAATATATTTTATTGCCGTTTGTTCCGCATACAGAATGAAGCTGGCATTTAAGCGAAAGATTGAAGCTTAATTTCTGCTCACCTGAGGCAGAAATCCTGACAGCGATAATATTATCAGGATATGATGCAAACATCTCTCTTATATATTTTGTTTTGCCCGATTCGTATTCAACGCCGGCAATTGCAGTTTTGAGGTCAAGATATCGTTTATATTTCTTTGGGGCTGCCTGATCTGTAAATTTCATTACAAGGTCGCCGAGAGGCATATATGCTTCACTCACACCGCCTAAAAACTTTTCCTCAATTAATTTCGTGGCTTCGATAAGCCTGCCGTCAAGGGCCAATTCCCTTGCTTTTTCAAAATATATGTTTTTGCCCGCATTATCGTCATTTTTCGGGTAACCACTCCAAAGCTCATCATGGTTGAGAGAGATTATCTCTTCTTTTACGCCGCCGAAAACCATGCCGCCGAGTGTACCATTGCCGATTGGCAAGGCTTCGTTCCAAACCTTAGCAGGCTTTTTATAAAGTAATCTTGTGCTTGCTTGAGTCATCAATAAGCCCCCAAACAGATTTTTTTAATAATAAGTATTATACCTATATTTTGAATAACAGTCAATTAATATAATAATTATTTTTGACAATTAACATAAAACTTGTAGGTTTGTCAATGATGTGTTACACATTGCTCAAAAAACAATTTCTCCGGTA
>CAZBHG010000029.1:11187-14523 GCA_964491735.1 uncultured Eubacteriales bacterium | reverse complement strand
ATCTGGGATGAATCCGTTTCACTCATGCCGAAACTCAAAAAAAATTATGACGCTGCACTGAGCTTTATGTGGCCGCATCATTTTGTTGCAAAAAAGGTCAATGCAAATGTTAAAATTGCGTGGGTACATACCGATTACACAAAAGCCGCTTTAAATAAAAAAGCTGACGAAGAAATCTGGAACGAATTCACCGCCATTGCCGCAGTATCCGATGAATGCGGGGATGCGTTTCGCAGCGTTTACCCCTCGCTTTCAAACAAGGTTACTACAATAGAAAATGTTTTGTTCCCCAAATTTGTCCGGTCGCAAGCGGCGGAGTTTGAGCCTGACGAGATGAAAACGGGTGCGGTAAAGCTTTTGACTGCGGGTAGGTTCTGCCATGCAAAAGCATATGATACCGCCGCAGAAATCTGCAAAACACTTTCGGACAGAGGGCTTGATGTCAGGTGGTACGCTCTGGGCTATGGCACAGATGAAGAACTGGTAAGGGCGAAGGTCAGGGAGCTTTCTATTGAGGATAAATTTATTTTTCTCGGCAAAAAAATCAATCCTTATCCATATATGAAAGCCTGCGATATATATGTTCAGCCGTCAAGATATGAGGGCAAGGCTGTAACGGTCAGAGAGGCTCAGATTCTCGGACGTCCCGTGATAATAACAGATTTTAAAACCGCAAAAGGTCAGGTGAGGGACGGGTTTGATGCAATAATTTCACCTATGGAGTCAGAGGCAGTGGCAGATAATATACAAAGACTGATAAACAACAAGGAATTAAGGGACAGGCTTTCAAAGAACGCCTTTGAGTCGGATTACAGCAACGTCGGGCAAATTAAAAAGCTTTTTAAAATTATTGAGGGTGGTGAATGAGGTTGGCAATCGACAGCCGCGAAATGCTTGAGGAATATATAAGAGCAGATCTTTACAGATATTGCGGCAGAACCGACCCAAAAAGCCGCCGCAAATACAAACATATTTCGGGAGGCTTTCGCTTCACCTACTATATGAGAATGTGCAGCTTTTACCGCAACCACAGAGTTTTAAGATATATCCTGTTCCCTTATTACAAGTTAAAAAAGGACAGGACGGGAATAAAATTCGGCTATGACATCTGTGACATGACGGAAATAGGCAAAGGCTTCCATATAGCACATCTGAACGGAATTGTAATTCACAGGGATGCTGTGCTGGGCGAAAATGTCTGCATATCACAATGCGTAACAATCGGGCAGACAATAAAGGACGGCAGGATATGCACTCCTGTTATCGGCAGCAATGTTTATATAGCTCCGGGCGCCAAGGTTATCGGCGGCATCAGGGTAGGAAACAACGCCGCAATCGGTGCAAATGCGGTTGTGACAAAGGACGTGCCTGACAATGCCGTTGTTGCGGGAGTGCCTGCAAGGATTTTGTCTTATAACGGCGCGGGGGAGTATATTATCAATCCTTATAAATAAAAGGGGAGAGTAATTTGAAGTTAAAAACAAGGCTTGTCTACGCTTTCAATGATTCGCTGAGAATATTCTGCAAGCTCAATATTATGTCAACCGAGGATTCAATTGACTATCTAAAAAACAATCAATGCTCTCTGTCACGTTTCGGTGACGGTGAAATGAATATCCTTATGGGCGCAGATATACACTTTCAAAAATACGATGCCTTATTGGCTAAAAGGCTTTTAGAGGTTTTGCAATATACAAGCGATGAAAAACTCATGATTGGCATACCGTTAGCGATAAATACGACAGAGGGTTATAAAAAGATTGCCGCAGATTTTTGGCGCATGAATATGCAGACCGGGCGTATGCACTGGCTGAAGCTTTGCGGCAAAAAAACAAGGTATCTGAATGCGTCCATGACCAGATGCTATATAGATTATGCTGATAAAGAGCAAAGTGCGCTGTGGTTTAAATCGTTTTTGGAGCTTATGGATGATAAGAGGCTTTTGATTGTTGAAGGCAGAACCAGTCGGCTGGGAGTTTCAAATGATATGTTTTCAAAATCAAGGTCAGTAAAAAGGATATTGTGCCCGCCGGAGAATGCATGGTCAGTGTATGATGAAATTCTCGGCAAGGTTGCGGATGCCGCAAAAGATTTTGATTTGATTCTTGTTTCACTTGGGCCGACAGCGTCTGTTCTGTGCTATGACTTAGCGATGCAGGGTTTAAGAGCATTAGATATCGGTCATTTAAATCTCGAATATAACAAGTATATCGAGCAAATGTGTGCCGGCGGAAACTGTGGCGGCGACATAATCAGCGAGGAAGAATATCAAGACCAGTTGATGGCAAAATTGTAATTTAAAATGTGGTGATAGCTTGAACGGGGAGTATTATATTTCGGTAATAGTGCCGGTTTACAATGCAAAAAAATATCTCAGTGAGTGCATTGATTCTCTGATAGCGCAGACATTTTTTGACAGCCTTGAGATTATTCTGGTTGATGACGGCTCAACTGACGGCTCGTCAGTTATTTGCGATGACTATGCCCAAAAGCATGGTAATATAATGGCTGTTCATCAGCAAAATGCGGGCGTCAGTGCGGCGCGAAATACGGGGATTGAAAACGCATCGGCAAAATATATCGGCTTCGTTGATTCCGACGATTATTTATTTCCCGAAATGTACGGGAAACTATATGACCTCGCATCAGAAACGGGAGCGGATATTGCTTTTTGCGATTTCTTTCATCCTTATCCTGACAAGGATGTCGTTGTCTCATACCCGTTTATGCAAAACGAGCTCCTTGACAGGAACTATATCAGAGACACAGTCTGTCCGTTCATGCTTAGCGACTCATCCCTCAATTCTCTCTGGAATAAGATATTCGCGCGGCAGATAATTATTGATAATTCAATAAGGCTGCGCCTTGGAAAAAAGCAGGGTGAGGACAGAGAGTTCTTTCTGAGATTTATAGAAAAGTCAAAAGGTATAAGCTATATTTCCTACATAGGTTACTACTACCGTTATGTTGAAACCGGCGCGGTTCAAAAACCGCGCTATGACTATACAGATACCATTATGGATCAGTATGACGTTGATTTTGAACTGTTTGGTGCTTTAGGCGTGGATGAGGAAACAATCAAAAGAATCAATTCTAACTGCGCCGTGGGGCAGATAATCTGCGCGTTGTCTTTTGCCGACAACAAATTGAAGGGCGAGGCAAGGCATGCTGTAATGAAAAGTATTATAGAAAACGATCGGGCTAAAAAACTGATACTCGAATCGTGGGATTATTCAATTCAAAACAACTCAAAATTCAATATACTGATTCTCAGGATGGTGAGACGCGGCAGTGTTTCGGGAATCCGCGCGGTTATGGCTGCTATGAAAATCAGGG
>CAZBHG010000029.1:0-11177 GCA_964491735.1 uncultured Eubacteriales bacterium | reverse complement strand
TTTATAACGTCAGGCAGAAAATAATGCAGACCGGAGGATAATAATGAAAAAAAGCCTTCTGTTTATCATGCCCTCGCTTTCGAGCGGCGGGGCAGAAAAAAGCCTGGTTACTTTGCTGACTTTGCTCGACTACAACGAATATGATGCAGACTTGCTGCTTTTCAGAAATACGGGGCTTTTTGTCGAGCAAATCCCCGCGCAGGTGAACGTCCTCACAGCCGGCGGCGACTATGAGCTTTTTGACGGGGACATTAAAAAAGCCTTAAAAGGTTTTTTAAAAGCGGGAAAGCTTTCAACGGCTTTTGACCGTATAAAATATTCGTTTGCGCTGCGTAGAAAAAATGAGGACAGGAAGAATAAACTCGCATGGAAATATCTGAGCAGAGTGCTGCCTGAATATGAAAAGGAATATGACGCCGCAATAGGCTATCTTGAAGGCACGTCAATCTACTATTGCATTGATAAGGTCAGGGCAAAAAAAACTGTCGGTTATATGCATACGGATTACAAAAACATTATTTCTCAAAAGGGTATGGACGAGCCTTATTTCAAAAGACTCGATGAAATAGTCGCAGTTTCTCAAAAATGCCGCAATATTCTCACAGAGGTTTTTCCGTTCATCGGCGAAAAAACAACAGTGATTGAAAACATAATTTCCGAAAAGCTGATTTCTTCAATGGCAGAAGCTCAGGATAATGTCTTTTGTGCCGGAGACGGTGAGACGGTTATTCTTACAATCGGGAGGCTTTCGCCGCCTAAGGGGATTGACAATGCGGTCAAAGCCTGTGCATCTCTCAAAAAAATGGGCTGCAAAATCAAATGGTATCAGATAGGGAAGGGAGAGATGAAGGAGGAAATTGAAGCGCTGATAAAATCAGACGGATTGGAGCAGAGCTTCATTATGCTCGGCGAAAGAGCAAACCCCTATCCGTATATAAAACAGTGCGATATTTATGTTCAGCCGTCAAATTATGAAGGCAAGTCAATTGCGGTCGATGAGGTCAAATGCCTTGGGAAGCCCATTGTCGTCACAAACTTTGAAACGGTATTTGACCAGATTGAGGGCGGAAAAAACGGGCTGATAGCGGAAAAAGACCCGGATGATATAGCACTGAAAATAAAATATCTTATTGACAGCCCCCGGAAGTGCGCCGAGCTTTCGGAAAACCTGAAAAATGAAAAAACAGGCAATGAAGAAGAAATTGAGAAATTTTACAGAATTATCAGAGCATAAACGGAGGAGTTCGGGTGGAAATTGCAGTTGTTATTTTTTCCTTAATTGGGTTCATATGTTTTATAGTCCTTCTTTTTGATATTGTTCCGTGCGCACTTACATGGATTTCGCGTATACATATCGGTCAGTGGAACGACAAAAATGAGTGGAAGAAAGCTGTTACCGTCACCGGGCTCAGATGGCTCAAAAAAACTCCCCCCGTCCCTGTCAATGACAGCATGAGATGGATTGTTGTCGACAGAATCAGGGGGCGGCATAAGAATAAAAAAATTCAGTCGTGGCAGGAGGCTTCGCTTCTTCTGGCTGCTGAGGACTTGAAGATTGAGGAAGCCTGTGAAGGCTTTATCGGCAGAAAGATTGATTTTTCATCCGGAAAATGGAAAGAGGAAAACAACAGCGTTGACAGTGCAATGCTCGCCTTCGCAATACTCAGCGCGGACGGTGTCGATAAAGAAAGCCTTCGCCCCGCAATGGAAAGCAAGGCAAAAATGCTGCTTGAGCTTTCGGAAAAGTCCGGAACAGTCCCGTATAGCTTATCGGTACCGGATGTGAGGTTTGTGGATACTGTGGGCATGATATGCCCTTTCCTTCTCAAATATGCAAAAGAATACGACTGCCCCAAGGCTTTTGAGCTTGCAAAAAAACAACTTAAAGAATATCTGGGAAACGGAGTCGATGAAAGAACAGGGCTTCCGATGCACTGCTTTAATAAAAAGACAAGGGCGCCCCTCGGTGTTGTCGGCTGGGGCAGAGGCTGCGGCTGGCTTTGCATAGCCCTCGCGGACAGCCTCAGGGCGACGGACGAAAGCGAGCTTAGGGGACTGTTAATAAGCAGAATGAAAGAGCTTGCGGACAAACTGCTTGGGCTTCAGCTTCCGGACGGAGGATGGAGCCGGCAGATACTTAGCGAAAGCACTGCCGAGTCATCCGCAACGGCAATAATCGGATGGTTTATGAACGAAACCTTCAAGGCTACGGGCGACGGGGAATATAAAAAATCCGGTGAAAAGGCAATCGGGTCCCTTATGAGCCGCACGCGTAGGGACGGGACGATAGATTATGCCCAGGGCGACACAAAGGGTATCGGCTTTTATTCACTGAGGCTTGCTCCGATGCCTGCGGCACAGGGATATGCGATGAGAATCGGAATATAAAAATACGGGTTGTTCGGTGAGCATTTTAAAGCTAAATTCTTTCAGTTGACGGATGAATAATAAAATGGTATCATATCGTTGTCGGTTAGCTGAAATCTATGTCAAAAACTGTTGAGTTGGGTAGAGGATTCTGAGCAGGCGGTGAAAAAATGATTGATTTACATTGTCACGTGCTTCACGAAATAGACGACGGCGCAAAAACGATATCCGATTCAGTTCAGCTTTGCATTCTCGCAAGAGAAAACGGAATCGAAAAAATCGTGCTTACGCCGCACTTGCCCAGCGTAAACGATATTGACGAGTTCATTGTGAACAGAGACGAAAAAATTGCGGAGCTTCAGGAAGAACTGGATGAAAGAAAAATTGGGATTGAGATTTTTCCAGGCGCCGAGGTATATACAAATGATGACCTGTTTTTTGCTTCAGACCTAAAGAAAGCGGCAATAAATTCGAGTCGGTATATTCTGATAGAGTTTGACTTTTTCGGGCTGAGTATTGACAGGATGTGCAGATATTTCGATGAGATTGAAAAAAATGGTCTGATACCGATTATCGCTCATCCCGAAAGGTACGATTATTTTCAGAGGGATTACGGGAAGATAAATTATTTAATATCCGAAAGGGACGTTTATTTTCAGGTAAATGCCGGCAGTCTTGCGGGGCTTGGAACGAGAGAGGAATTTGATCTGGCATATCTGATGGTCAAAAAAAATATAGCAAGCTTCATAGGAACCGATGCACATTCGGTCAGAGGAAGAGCGAACGATTTGCTCAGAATGTCTCATTTTTTTCCGCCGGATATTGAGCATAGAAGTCTGGACTATATGGTCAACATTGCGCCGGAGGCGGTGCTGAAGAACGAACGGCTGCCAAACATAACCAGGGGAAGGCTTCAAAAAGCCAGATGGTGAAAGCAATTCATATTTTGATTAGAAAGCTTGGGAGTGACATTAATGCAGGAAAGGTACGACACGCATAGTTTTGATTCACATAACAATAATTTTTACAACAGAGCGGGTGGTATTACCACTGAAAACATTGATATTGCAAGGGTCGGCAAAGCGCTTTTTCAAAGGCTCTGGGCAATTATCATGGTCGGTGTCATTCTAGCCGGCAGTTTCTATATATATGCAAGGGTCAGGTATACACCTATCTATGCTTCATCTGCGACTCTTGCGTTTACCACAACAAAACAGATAACAATGTATAATCAGAATGAAGACGGAGATATAATCACAACTTATCAGGAAAGCACCGTCTCCTACACTTCGGATGATGTTTCAAGATATCAGTTCCTGATGAAGAGCGACCTGATGGTTTCTTACATATACGATGCGATTAATGAGCTTTATGAACAGGGCAAGATTTCAAGACCGTATTCCAGGGGTGAAATTACAGGCTCCCTGACAATTTCGGGGACAGATATTACGGGAATTTTCGAGATAAGGGTTGCACACACAGAGAGAGAACTTTGTGAAAATGCAATAAATGTTGTCATTGAAACTTATCCCGAATACCTTAAAACATTTGATACAACCCTTGGCGTTGACGTCATCAATGCTCCGGCAGAACCATACGTCATCAATCCGGACGGCGCAACGAAGAAGGCATTATACGGCTTCGCTATCGGCGCGGTTCTCGTGGCGGCATTGGTATTTATCACAGAGATGCTTACCGATACAGTAAGGAGCGTTGACGATATCCGCAATAAGACTACCGCAAAAGTGCTCGGCGCAGTGCCTCTTATTGAATCTTCGGGCAATAAGCTTTTCGGGAAACGGGGGTATCGGCAGGGGCTGCTCATAACGGATGAAAGCTCGGTAAACTTTGCATTTATTGAAACGTTCAAGTCGATACGAACGAAAATTGAAAATGTCGCGGCGGAAAAATCATATAAAACATTCATGGTTACGAGTACGTTTGAAGACGAAGGCAAGACGACAGTCGCCGCAAACATTGCCTGCGCTCTTGCACAAAAGGGCAAATCTGTTTTGCTTGTTGACTGCGACATGAGGAAACCTGCTATCCTTAAAACCTTAGGGCTCAAGGAAACAGATGAATTCGGACTTATCCCGATCATTAAGGGTGAGTCAACATATGCCGAATCAATTAAATATATTAAATCTGTCGGCATTTTTGTGCTGTCATCAGGCGGCTGCACAATGAAATCGACTGAAATGCTTGACATCGAAAAGGTGAAGACTGTCTTTGACCAGGCAAGGGAAGAGTTTGATTATATAATTATTGATACCCCGCCTGCGCGTGTTGTCACAGACGCCATGATAATTGCACCTCTGGTTGACGCATTGATTTTCGCGGTCAGAAGTGACTATGCAAAGATCAATCACATCAACGATACAATTGAGGAATTGTCCGCATCCGATATTGACGTTGCGGGTATCATACTTACAATGGCAGGCAACGACGTTACCTCCAGGTACTACAGCAGGAAGAGCTACAGATACCGCAGGTATTACAGCCGTTACGGCTACGGCAGGTACGGCTACGGCTATTCGGGCTATTACGGAAAGAAGGGCTATTACGGCGGCTATGGCAGCTACGGCTACGGCTACGGTTACGGTTACGGCAACGGCTACGGTTACGGCTATGGCTACGGAAGCAAAAAGAAAGACAAAAAGAAGAAAGATGAAAATCCAAAAGAAATTGAAGATTCAAAACCCTCAAAAAAATCCCAAAAGATAAAAAAATAAAAAAATGAACAAAAGGATACTGATTAACAAGGATAAAAATAATATTAACAAGAGATGAGTTAAGTGGCAAAACGCATTTTTCTTTCGCCGCCTCACATGAACGGCAGTGAAATAGGGTACATTCAAAAGGCCTTTGATGAAAACTGGATTGCACCGACCGGCCCGAATCTTACGGGCTTTGAGGAGGAAATGTGTGAATACAACTGCATCAAACGGGCGGTTGCGCTTGCGTCCGGCACTGCGGCGATGCACCTTGCCCTGAGATATATCGGCATTGAGCGGGGGGATGTGGTTTTTTGTTCGGATTTGACTTTCTCGGGCAGCTGCAACCCTGTTGTATATGAAGGCGCTCAGCTTGTATTTATTGACTCCGATGAGAGAAGCTTTAACATGAGCCCCGCGGCTCTCGAAAAAGCGTTTGAAGCGGCCCAAAAAAGCGGCAGGCTCCCCAAAGCCGTTATAATTGTTGATCTCTACGGTCAAAGCGCTGACTATGATAAACTGCTGCCGATTTGTGAGAAATACGGTGTCCCCGTCATTGAAGATGCGGCAGAGGCTCTCGGAGCGGAGTTTAACGGCAAAAAATGCGGGACCTTTGGCAAAATTTCAATCTATTCTTTCAACGGAAATAAAATAATAACCACCTCCGGCGGCGGCATGGCTGTTTCGGACGATGAAGAAGCGATTCAAAAAATATATTTTTGGGCGAATCAATCGAAGGAAAATGTTAATTATTATTTACATAAGGAGCTTGGGTTCAACTACAGGATGTCCAACATCTGCGCGGGTATCGGCAGAGGGCAGCTTAAAACCCTTGATGAAAAAATAGCGCGCCGCAAAGAGATAAATTCATTTTATAAAGAGAGCTTCAAAAACCTTCCGGTAAGAATAGCCCCTGTTTTTGAGGGCAGCAGCCCGAGCTACTGGCTCACGGTTCTGACAATCAATGACGACTGTGAAAAAACTCCTGATGAAATAATCGCTGCACTTGCAGACGAAAACATTGAAGCCCGCAGAGCATGGAACCCGATGCATTGCCAGCCGTTCTTTAAGGATTCGGGATATTTCACTGAAAATGAAAATATCAGTGTTTCGGAGCACATTTTCAACAGAGGAATATGTATGCCCAGCGGTTCGCAGATGACTTTGGAGGATCTTGAAAGGGTTGCAAACGCGTTTACGCAAGCTTTTGCTAAATAAAAGCTAAAAATAATAAAAAAACTTAAAAAAATCATAAAAAAGCGCTTGCAATAAAAAAAATATTGTGGTACTATCTTTAGGCACGTGTGTAACGTGCCTATTTTTGATATGCGTTGATGTGGGAGGTGGCTGCTCTCGAAGCAGGAAATTTCCACGGAGTATGTCCGATTAAAAAACCGGGCGAAAAAATCACCTGTTGTCTGTCAGAACCGCTTCCCTTGCGGTGGTGGCAGTTCAGGAGTGTGCTGGCTTATGCTGAACCTGGAATATTCTTTCCAGGTTAAAAAAATCGGGTTTTCGAAACACCCGGGGCAGTGGTAAGTTTTTGCGCAGTGCCCGCCAAAAATTTGAGGCAAAACGTAAGAATGCTTCGGAAAAAAGAAAGGCGTGACGAAAATGGCAGTTAAGGGAAAAATCAGAATCAGACTCAAGGGCTATGATCACAACCTCGTTGACAGAGCGGCAGAAAAGATTGTTGAGGCCGCAAAGCGGACAGGCGCACAGATTTCAGGTCCGGTTCCGCTTCCGACAGAGAAGGAGATCATTACGGTTCTCCGCGCAGTCCATAAATATAAGGACTCACGCGAGCAGTTTGAACAGCGTACACACAAAAGGCTCATCGACATAATCAGACCCTCAGCAAAAACAGTTGAGGCTCTCACAGGACTTGAGCTTCCCGCAGGCGTCGAGATAGAGATTAAGCTTTAATCTTTATACATTATATTAATATAATGCGCGCCGCAGGTCATGTTGACAAAAGTCAACCAATAACTTGAAGGAGGAAAGGAAAATGAAAAAAGGTCTAATTGGTAAAAAAATCGGTATGACTCAGCTTTTCGATGAAAAGGGTAACGTAATCCCCGTAACAGTAGTCGAAGCAGGTCCCTGCACAGTTGCCATGAAGAAGACAATTGAGAATGACGGCTATGAGGCAATCCAAATCGGATTTGGTGATATCAGCGTAAAGCATGTAACCAAGCCGATGAAGGGGCATTTTGACAAGGCAGGCATAGCCCCCAGGAAGGTGCTCAAGGAGTTCAGGCTCGATGATATAAGCGGCTTCGCGGTGGGAGACATTTTGAAGGCTGATGTTTTTGTCACAGGCGATCGTGTTGATGTTATCGGCACGAGCAAAGGCAAGGGAACAGCCGGTGCAATTAAGAGATGGAATTTCTCCAGACTTAAAGAGACACACGGTACAGGCCCTGTTGCAAGGCACGCAGGCTCACTTGGCGCCTGCAGCGATCCGTCCAGAGTCTATAAGGGAAAGAAACTGGCAGGTCATTTGGGACATGAGCGCGTTACAATCCAGAACTTGGATATCGTGAAGGTTGATGCTGAAAACAACCTCATCGCTATCAGGGGCGCAATCCCCGGTCCCAAGGGCGGAACAGTTATTATAACCGACAGCGTAAAAGCGTAAGAAGGGAGTAGAAAAGTATGCCAAACGTAACAGTATTTAATGCGGCAGGCGAGAAGGTTTCCGACATAGAGCTTTCCGAGGATATTTTCGGCATCGAGCCAAACGTCTCGGCAATGCACCTTTGTGTGGTTAATTACCTCGCAAACCAGCGCCAGGGTACACAATCTACCCTCACACGCGGCGAAGTCAGCGGAGGCGGCAAGAAGCCTTGGAAACAAAAGGGTTCAGGCCGCGCAAGACAGGGCTCAACAAGGTCACCGCAGTGGATTCACGGCGGTATCTCACATGGTCCTAAGCCCCGCGAATACGGATTCGCAATCAACAAGAAGGTCAAAAGGCTTGCAATGAAGTCTGCTTTGTCATCAAAGGCCATCGAGGATGAGATTGTTGTTCTTGACAGTTTTTCACTTGAAGGCATCAAGACAAGGGAAGTCGTTAAGGTTCTCGGCGCTCTTGAAACAGGCAAAAAGACTCTTATCGTTCTCCCTGAGAAGGATGAAGTTCTTTACAGGAGCGCTCGTAACATTGCAGGTGTGAAGACTACTCTCGTCAATACACTTAATGTTTACGATATCCTTAATTGTGACACACTGCTTGTCCTCAAGGATGCTGTAGGCAAGATTGAGGAGGTATATGCATGAAATTAGCACAGGATATTATCCTCCGCCCGATTATCACTGAGGAAAGTATGGCAGACACCGCCAACAAGAAGTACACCTTCGAAGTTGCAAAGGATGCCAACAAGATTGAAATCGCCCATGCGGTCGAAGAGCTTTTCAAGGTGAAAGTCGCAAAGGTAAACACCCTCAACTGCAAGGGCAGGCTTCGCAGATACGGTCACTATGAGGGCTATACCTCAGCATGGAAGAAAGCTATTGTTACTCTGACAGAGGATTCAAAAACAATCGAATTCTTTGATGGAATTCTGTAATATCAGCGAAAACTTTTAATCTATGGCGGTAACGTATGGAGAGTGACATGCTCCGCAAAGCTGCCGTAAGGAGAGTGAAAAAATGTCAATAAAGACCTATAATCCGACAACAAACGCAAGGCGTAATATGTCGGTCACAGATTACTCGGGTCTGTCAAAGAAGGGCCCCGAAAAGAGCCTGCTGACAAAGGTCAGCAACAAATCGGGACGCAACAGCTACGGAAGAATCACCGTTCGCCATCGCGGCGGCGCAAACTGCAGGAAATACCGCATTATCGACTTCAAGCGTGATAAATTTGATGTCAATGCGACAGTATCGTCTATCGAATACGACCCGAACCGTTCTGCTCACATCGCACTTCTTCAGTATGAAGACGGCGAAAAGAGATATATCCTCGCACCGGCTGGTATTCAGGTAGGAGACAGTATTTTAGCAGGTTCCAATGCGGATATTAAGCCCGGCAATGCTTTGCCGCTCGCAAATATCCCGACAGGAACCATTGTTCATAACGTTGAGCTTTATCCCGGCAGAGGCGGCCAGCTGGCAAGAGCGGCAGGAAACTCCGCACAGCTTATGGCAAAAGAGGGTGCATATGCACTCCTTCGTCTGCCCTCAGGTGAGCTTCGCAATGTTCAGGCAGGATGTATGGCAACAATAGGCATTGTTGGCAATGTGGATCATGAGAATGTTAAAATCGGCAAAGCCGGACGTAAGCGTCACATGGGTTGGAGGCCGACAGTGAGAGGCTCCGTTATGAACCCCAATGACCACCCGCACGGCGGCGGCGAGGGAAAGAGTCCGATCGGGCGTCCCGGTCCTGTTACCCCGTGGGGCAAGCCGGCTCTCGGTTACAAGACACGTTCAAAGAAGAAGGCATCCAGCAAGCTTATAGTTAAACGCCGTAACGGTAAATAAGAAAGGAGCGAAGAATAATGGGCAGAAGCGTAAAAAAAGGTCCGTTCGTACAGCCTGCGCTGTATGACAGAGTTGTTGCAATGAACGCAAGCGGCAGCAAGCAGGTCCTTAAAACATGGAGCCGCTGCTCCACAATTTTTCCGGAGTTCGTTGGCCATACCTTCGCTGTTCACGATGGACGCAAGCACGTCCCTGTGTATGTTACAGAGGATATGGTTGGTCATAAGCTCGGCGAATTTGCACCGACGCGTACTTTCAGAGGTCATGCAGGTTCAAAGACGACAAATAGCGGAAAGTAATCGGTCGAAAGGAGTGTATAACTAATGCAAGCAACGGCAAAGGCAACTTATGTGAGAATTTCTCCGCGTAAGGTTCAGATTGTGCTTGATCTTATCCGTAATCAGCCAGCCGACAAGGCAATGGCAATTTTAAAATACACGCCCAAGGCCGCGTGTGAACCTTTAATTAAGGTTTTAAAATCAGCAATGGCTAATGCAGAAACCAATCACAATATGGATGTTTCCAGACTTTATGTTGCTGAATGCAGCGTATGTCAGGGTCCGACCCTCAAGCGTATGAGACCTAGAGCTCAGGGGAGATCATACAGAATCAACAAGAAGACATCTCACATCACCCTTGTGCTCAAGGAAACAGAATAAGCGAGGAGGAGGTAAAGAAATGGGACAAAAAATCAATCCGACCGGCCTGAGAGTTGGCGTTATTAAAGACTGGGAATCACGTTGGTATACAAATGCAAACAACTTCGGAGACACTCTTGTTGAGGACTATAAGCTCCGCGAGTACCTTCTTAAATTACTTGCTCCAGCCGGTGTACCCAAGATAGAAATCGAGCGTGACGCAAAACGCGTTCACATCAATATTCACTGTGCAAAGCCCGGTATGGTTATCGGCCGCGGCGGCACAGAAATTGATAAGCTCAAGAAAATTTGCGAGCAAAAGCTGGGAGGCAAAACTGTTTCACTCAATATTGTTGAGATTAAGCAGCCTGACCTCAACGCACAGCTTGTTGCTGAAAATATTGCAGCTCAGCTTGAAAGACGTGTTTCCTTCCGCCGCGCACTCAAGCAGGCAATCGGACGCACAATGAAGCTCGGCGCAAAGGGTATTAAAACTCAGGTTTCGGGCAGACTCGGCGGCGCTGAAATCGCGCGTACCGAGCACTACCATGAAGGAACCATCCCGCTGCAGACAATCAGAGCTGACATTGACTACGGCTTTTCTGAGGCAAAGACAACCTACGGCCGTGTCGGCGTCAAGGTCTGGATCTACAGGGGCGAGGTTCTTCATGACTCCCGCAAGCCCCGTAGGGAAGGAGGCAATCGATAATGCTGTTACCTAAGCGTGTCAAACACCGCAAAGTTCAAAGAGGCCGTATGAAAGGCACAGCGACTCGCGGTAATCGTGTTGACTATGGTGAATATGGCCTTACAGCTCTCGAACCCGCTTGGATTACATCCAATCAGATTGAGGCAGCCCGTGTTGCCATGACCCGCTACATCAAGCGTGGCGGTCAGGTTTGGATAAAAATTTTCCCGGATAAGCCAATCACAGAGAAGCCCGCTGAAACCCGCATGGGTTCCGGTAAAG
>CAZBHG010000028.1:0-14760 GCA_964491735.1 uncultured Eubacteriales bacterium | reverse complement strand
GGCTTGGGGTTGAACTCAGGACCCTTGCGTGTTGCGGATTTCTCTGCGCTCAGATAGCCTCCGTAGACAAGCTCGGGGAATATTTCGCCCGGAATCATGAGCATTTTCAGCCCGTCAATATCGAAGAATGTCATTTCCGTCTTGAGTGAAAGCTTCAGGGAACCCTTGCCCTCCGAATATCTTTGAGCCTTGATAATATTTACTCTCGCAGCAAAAACAAGCACAAAATTATCAGCGTCAACATAAAACTCCTGCCTGATAAAATTGATTTTCGGTGTAAGCTTGCGGTCATTATCAATTTCAATAGCTGTCTGCGCAATCGCCTGACCGCCGATAATTGTTGATTTAATGTTATCCGGGTCAAGCTCCTTGAGCCTTATCAGGCCGCCGATAGCACCGACAGTATAGCATACTCTTGCACCGGTTTCCTGCGCAATTTTCTCACGGATATAGTGCGGGAAGTCGGCGCTTGCGAGCGAGTTTTTGCCAAGCATTGATTCTGAGTGAGAGGCGTAGTTAAGCAGCCATGTTTCGTTTGTGCCGTCAAACGGAACAAAGCGAAGCCTTGCGAGCACCTTTGAGAATACCTGCGGGTCTCTGGAATCGCGCTGAATATCGGGAGTTTCTTTTGTGCCGTAGTAAAGGGAGCCGTCCCTTCTGTCCTCATAGGCCCGCTCAATGACCTTTTTTGCGCCCTCATGCACAATCTTCATGTATTTTTCATCGCGTCCGGTTTTCGGCAGAGGCCCCCAGAGCCCCATTGTGTCAATGCCGGAATGGTTATGTGTGCTGACAATTGTGATGGCGCGGCAGCCTGTCCTCTCGGAAAAATCCTTGAGAGAATCTTTGATTATACTCACATCATAGTTTGTCATGCCGACACTGTCAACTGAACAGAATACAACGCCGCCCCTGCCGGATTTGTCGTCAATCCATACAGCGCTGGTTGTTATGGGGTTTAGAACGCCTGAGGCGCGGTTGTTTATTCTGTAGCCCGCAATCCAATATTTCCTTTTATCTATATCTGAGGGCATAATATCCGAAATTGAAAAACCGACGGAAAAGCAATCGCTGACAGCGTTTTCGATTTTATCCGCAACTGCTGTCGGCAGAGGCTGTGCCGGATTGTTCTTAAAAATCTTTTCGCCGCTTTTGGCGGCTGAATTCCTGAGAATTTTTGCAACAGTACCTAACGCACTCATAATTTACCTCCACAAGAAAATTTTACCATTAATCTATTATATCAGAATTTGCCGTGAATACAAGGTTTTTGAACAATAATCAAAAAATCATTCTTACTGCCCATGCGGAGCAAATATAGCTTGTCAGATCCGCGGCAAGTGCGCAGGGTATGGTATAGCCGGTTTTATTAATCCCGACAGAGCCGAAATAAACGGTTATGGCATAAAAAGTTGTTTCGGTAGAACCCATAATCACCGAGGCCACGCGCCCTGCCTCGGAATCGGCGCCATAGGTTTTCATGATGCTTTCATAGACCGTCAGTGAGCCGCTGCCCGAAATCGGGCTGATAACCGTCAGCGGCATGACCTCTTCGGGTATCCCCAGAAATTCGGCAACAGGTGATAAGGCCTTGACAAGGATTTCCAGCGCGCCTGATTCTCTCATCATCGAAACGGCCAGAACAAGCCCCATGAGAGGGGGCAGCAGCTTTGCGACAGTTTTCATGCCGTCCTTTGCGCCATCAATAAAGCAGTCGAACACCTTCACTCCTTTAAACGAACCCCATAATACAATAAAAACAACTATTGTCGGCAATATGTAAGGTGTGAATTCATCCATTTTTGCGTCCACCCCTCATTCCGAAGATTTTTGTCAGCGTTATCCCGACAGTCAGTGCGGCGGCGGAGCTTAACCATGCCGCAGGCATAATATCAAGCGGGTTTTGCGCCCCGAATTGCTGCCTTAATAGTGCAACGGTTGACGGAATCAGATGAAACGCGGCGGAATTGAGCACAACAAATGCTATCATTTCACGTGTCGCGGTTTGCTTATCTTTATTTTGTGTCTGCAGATGCTTCATCGCCTCAAGCCCCAGCGGGGTCGCTGCGTTGCCAAGCCCCAGCAGATTTGCCGTTACATTCATTGATATTGCCCCCGCTTCGGGAGAAGAGGATTTTATTTTCGGAAAGACAACCTTGAGCAGCGGCGAAAGCAGCCTGCTTATTATTTCCGTCAGCCCCGAGTGCTCGGCGATTCTCATCAGCCCGCTCCACAGGCAGATGCTTCCCATAAGCTTCAGACAAAGCTGAACGGCATCCACTCCGCCCTGTATTACGGAGTTTGAAAGCTCCTGCATATTGCCCTGAAACACCGCCGCAATAAAGGCAAAAACCATTAATCCAGCCCATATATAGTTCATCATCCGGCAATCACCACCAAGTATTGCATATTTTTTATCTGTTATAATATGTATACTGTTAAATAATCTAAAAATCACCGTAAAATTTTGCCAATATTTGTCAATATTTTGATTGACTTTTTTGTCAATAAATGGTATATTATCAGCAAGATAAACACACTTGCGAATATTGGAGATGATATTGTTGAAATCCTTTGGTATTACAAAGAGGATTGACGAGGTTGGCAGAATTGTTTTGCCGAAAGAATTGAGGAAGATGTTTGACCTCAAGGAAGATGTGGACTCGGTTGAAATATTTGTTGAGGGTGATCAGATCATTCTCAAAAAATACCTACCGTGCTGCATCTTTTGTAAAACGACAGAGAATATCGTTAATTTTAAGGGTCAAAAGGTATGCGGCAAATGCATTGGAATGCTCAGTAATATTAACGAAATTCAAAACGCTTAACGAATCCGGGTAACAAATAACAAAAAAGCCTCAGAGCTAATGCTCTGGGGCTTTCTGCCTAATTAAGTGTGAATATCCTTAACGTGCCTGTTTTAAAAAATCAAAATCAATCAGCCTGGGGCGCTCCCACGGGGCAGGTATCTGCGCAGGTTCCACACTCTGTGCAAAGCTCCGGGTCAATGACGTATTTTCCATCGCCTTCGGAAATAGCCTCAACAGGACATTCGGCCTCACATGCTCCGCAGGAAATGCATTCGTCACTAATTACATAAGCCATATGTATTACCTCCTATATTAATTACAGACATTGTATCACAAAAAAAGTAAAATGCAAGAGGTTTTTGCATTAATTCTCAAGCCCGTTAAGAGCCTCCAACTCCTCACGTTCAATCCTTATCTGAGCGTCCTTGACAATCTTCACGTCATTTCGCAGATAGACTGCGGGAATGGCATCCTGATTGCTGTTAAGCTTGACCTTGAGCTTGCCTGTGAGCACATTGCTTTCGACAACAGTACCTCTGCCATCCACCGTGTCAACAATTGCGCCGGGCTTAGGCGTGATTTTAAGAAGATGCTCGTAGGCATCCTGCTCATGCTTCAGGCAGCACATAAGCCTGCCGCAGGTTCCGCTGATTTTGACCGGATTCAGCGAAAGACCCTGCTCCTTTGCCATTTTTATTGAAACCGGCTGGAACTCGCCCATGTGTGAGTTGCAGCAAAACGGCCTTCCGCAAATGCCGAGACCGCCAATCATCTTCGCCTCATCACGGACGCCTATCTGGCGCAGCTCAATACGGGTGCGGAACACACTTGCAAGGTCCTTGACAAGATCTCTGAAATCAACACGCCCATCGGCAGTGAAATAGAAAAGGATTTTGCTCCCGTCAAATGTATATTCAACATTGACAAGCTTCATATCAAGCTTGTGATATGCTATTTTGTTCAGGCATATATCAAACGCCTCTTTTTCTTTTGCCAGATTGCTCTCAACCGTCTGCAAATCCTCGGGAGTCGCTTTTCTAATCATCATTTTAAGCGGTCTTACAATCTGTTCCTCTTCAACTTCGCGGTTTTCGAGCATAACCTCGCCGCACTCGACCCCCCGTGAGGTTTCGACAATAACACTGTCGCCCTTCACGAGCTGTTCCCCGTTAGGGTCAAAATAATAAATTTTCCCTACCTCTTTGAATCTTACCCCGATAATTTCCGCCATAATACCTCCAACTCGCAGCCTATGCCCTCAGCTTTGAACAAAGCCTCGTAATCATAAGGTTGTGGTTTGCGTTTTTTTTGATACTTTCTGAAATCATGCTCACATTTTCCATCAAAATCAGCAGCTTTTCGCAGGTCAGTTTTTTTGAAAGCTTCTCAGCCGCTTCGGGTGAACATGAAACCGGTCTGCCGCCGTTTCTTATAATAAGAGCGTCTCTCAGAATCAGCCGCAGTTCAGGCAGGCAGACTGCAAGAAGCTCCTTGTCCTTTTCAAAAACCGCCGCCTTTTTCATCAGCTCATATTCATTCGGCTCACAGACAGCCTGTGCAAGCCCTGCAGCCGCCCGTTTTGCATCTTCAAGCCTTTCATCCGTAATATTTCCACCCTGCTCTGCAGAACCGAGGCTGAATACGGATGAACGGGAGAGTACAGTCTGCAAAAGTGAATTCCTGCTTGTGCATACAAAGATAAAGCATACATACGCAGGAGGCTCCTCAAGAATTTTGAGCAGTGAATTCTGTGCCTCAACCGATAGCGACTGTGCGTTTATCAGAATATAAACCTTGCGCATAGCTTCATTCGGAAGAATGAAAGCATCCTTCCGGACTTCTCTGATTTGGTCGATATGAAAACTTCTCGCAGCCTCACCGCCGACGATTTCTATAATATCAGGATGTGAGCCGCAGGCTGTTTTTATACAGTTCTGGCAGTGACCGCAGGGACGTTGCGCGTCGTCTGAACAGACAAGAGCGTTTGCAAGCAGCCTTGCAAGCGAAAGCCTCTGACCGGGACTGCCGCCCTCAAGGATGACGGCGTGAGACAATTTTCCGCTGTCCACAGCAGAGCCAAGGCCTTGCTTTAAATTGTCATTAATATTAATATCCCCAAAATTCATGGCTTAAAACTTTCTGAACTGTTCAACGTCAAGCACAAAAACAATTGCGCCGCCGACAGTGACCTTTACAGGCATCGAAATAAATACCTCATCAACATACGA
Source organism: uncultured Eubacteriales bacterium (assembly GCA_964491735.1). Lineage (GTDB taxonomy): Bacteria > Bacillota > Clostridia > Oscillospirales > Acutalibacteraceae > JAAZFZ01. The sequence goes on along the minus strand of CAZBHG010000028.1, from coordinate 9,722 downwards.
GGGAGTTGCCTGGACAAGCTCCGTGCGTTTGCTGCTGAAACGCTCGAGGATACCAAAAACCTCGTCAAGCTTTCCATCCTCAACGCCGATAAGCAGAGTCGCGTTCCCTGCGCGGAGAAAACCGCCGGAGGTTGAAAGCTTTGTCGCACTGTATCCTTTTCTTGTGATTTCATTCAGAACAGACGGGCAGTCATCATTGTTGATGATTGCTATTACAAGCTTCATACCGATTCCTCCCAATACCATTTAGTTATTATATTATAAAGCAAGCCGCAGATTATTACAATAAAAAAATAAATTTATGCCTTGCCGTTGTTTTTAAGAATCTCAAGGTTGCGCTCTATTACCGCCTTGCCCCTCCAGGCATAAGCTCTGTCAGAAATGTCCTCACCGCTTGAAGCATTAGGGCGTGCGCCTGCCTTGAATTCGTTGATAGATGTAACTTTTGCCCCGCTGTTCAAGGGGCAAACCTTCTGACATATATCGCAGCCCCATGCACAGCCGTATTCTGCAACAAGCTTTTTCTGCTCTTCGCTCAGCTCGCCTTTTCTTTGGGTTATATCTGAAAGGCAGAGGGCTTTATCCACCCCTTTTTCGCTCAGCGCCCCTGTCGGGCAGCTTTCAATACACTTGCGGCAGTTGCTGCAGTCAATTACCTGTGCCTGTGCGGGTTCAAGCCCAAGCGTTGTCACAATTTCTCCGATGAAAACCCATGAGCCGAATTCGGGATTAATTAGAAGCCCGTTTTTTCCCTTAACTCCAAGCCCTGCCATCACAGCCATATTGACCTCCGGTAAGGGCGAATTATCCGTAAGATGCTCAAAGCGGTCATCGGGGAATGCCCTGCGAAGCTCTTTAACCGCTCCGTCAAGCTTTTGACCTATCACGCTGTGATAATCGGGTACGACAGCGTAGTTTGAAATATTTTGCCCCTCATATGAATCCTTGCCGAGATAATAAGGAAAAAGCGCGACAATGACGCTTTTAGCGTCCTTTGGCAGGCGCGACACGGCAAAGCAGGGGAGGAGGTTCTCGCTCTCAAACCTGCAGACGCCCCAGGCGGGCGAAATACTATTCATTATCTCTTTTAACGTGTCTTGCATTTTTTTACCTCTGCCTTAAACTGTGCCCGAAAGAGCAATCATCAAAGGCATTGTCAATATTGAAATTATACTGATTATTGCAACGGCCTGCGCGGCAAGCCCCGCATCTCTTTCATATTTAGCTGCAAATATAACGGTATTATTTGCCGAAGGCGCGCTTGCGGTAATTATCAGTGAAACTATTAATGCGCCTTGCAGATTAAAGAGCCTGTAAACCAACAGCATAATCAAGGGAAGCATTATAAGTTTTATAAATGCAGCCAAAAATATTTTTTTCTCTTTAAACGCACTCTTAATCTTTGCGTTTGCGAGATAAGTTCCGAAAACAAGCATTGCCAGCGGAGTGTTCATGTTTGATATATGGCCGATAGGCGCCGTTATTATTTCAGGCAATTTAACACCCAATAAAAACAGAGGAAGCCCTATTGCGACAGAAATAACACCCGGATTTAAAACTATTTTTTTAAAATTAATTTTACTTTTGCTTTCCGACTTATCCATAATCATAACGCCATAAGTGAAGGAAAAAATCTGAAAGCATACAACCACGGCAGAGCAATAAAGGACTCCCTGAGGGCCTACAACGGAATTTGCCAAAGGAATAGACATATATCCGCAGTTGCTGAAAATGCTTGCGAATCTTAAAACGCAGTTTTTTGAATTATCTCCCTTACGGAAAAACGGGAGATTTATCAATATTGAAACTGTGAACATTATCATGCCGCAGCCCATTGCGATGAAAAGTTCCCGCACCGTCTGTTTGTCATAATCTATTTTAAGGAACGACTCTATAATGACAGCCGGAGTAATGATATAAAATAAAAGGTTCGTGCAGAGCATTGCGGTTTTTTCGGTGAAAAGCTTCACCTTATCTGCAAAAAAGCCGACAGCGACAATTATATATAGCACCGCAACCTGCTCTGCGGTTATCAAAGCATTTTCTAAAAACATAATCCACCCAAATCCGTTTAATAACAAAAGCCGTCCCGAAACACATGTGCCGGGTGAAGCATAATATTATGAGTTTTCATCCTCAGGCACCGGCTCCTGCTCGACCTCATGGACCTCAGCTTTTATGCCGCTCCTTGCGTCCTGCAGCCTGCCAATGCAATAGCAGACGATAAACACCGCAATCGCCATGTCGCAATATTCTATCGGTGACTTTTCCGCCAGCAAATCGCTCCTGCCGATAATGGCAATCGTCAGCCTCGGGATGAAGCAGAGAAGGCAGAGCGTCGCCGCAGGCAGACCGTAGCCGAAAACCTTCCAGCCCTTGCCCTTGCTGTTAATGCCCGCCAACGTCTGCGCGAAGGCAAGAAAAAACATCATAAGGAACACAATCATCAGCATTTCAAAGAACAAGTCGGAAACCTTGAGGTAGCTGATTGCGCGCATAAATCTGTAAATTATGCGGCAAATGCACCAGATTAACGGAGCAATAGCAAGAAATTTATAATCGCTCACGCTGCGGCCTTTAAGCTGGGCTCCGCCGAGCAATATAAAGAACATCATTGAAAGAACAGCAAAAATCGCTTCAAACAAAATCGCCATCCCGCCCGATTTTGAAAGATATTTCATTAATGTCGGAGTATAATCGGTGATTTGCGGGTTGTTTAAAATATCAGAAAATAATGCAAACATCTGCACAGAATTGATTATCAGAGTGAGTGCGACAAGGAGAGCGGCTATGCCTTCACCGAGCCTGACCTTTTTTGGGCAGTTTATTTCCAGCCCTTTTCTCATTGAAAACGAGAGTATTATCGGGACAAAGCAAAACACGGCAAGCAGGAAGTACATTATCGGAATAGAGACGTTTTTGACCGAATAGAAGCCCGACCCTCCCTCTATAATGTTCATATACTGATATATCCGCAAAGGTAATATCAGCACAAGACCTGCTGCAAAAATTTTAAACACTGTTCCCAAATTGAATTTGGATTTTGATTCCGTTGACAAGATTTATCACCCTTATAATCAATATCTTTCCTCTGACGGGATATAAACATCATTTTCAAAGCTGCTTTCATCGGTACGGTCATTGATAGGAATATATTTATGCGGCAATGTTACACTCTTGTATGCCGGACGGATAATTCTGCCGCCCGTTGTCAGCTCCTCAATCCTGTGCGCACACCAGCCGGAAACTCTCGCAACGGTAAATAACGGCGTAAACAAATCCTCAGGAATTTTCAGTATCTTATAAATCAAACCGGAATAGAGGTCAACATTTGCGCATATCTTTTTCGTGTTTCCCTTTTCTTCCGCAAAAATCATGGGAGTGAGCTCCTCAACAAGCTCGATGAGCTTAAACTCATCGCCATAGCCTGCCTTGTATGCAAAATCTCTGGCGCTTTCTTTGAGTATAAGCGCTCTGGGGTCTGAAAGTGTGTAAACAGCATGCCCCATGCCGTAAACCAGCCCCGAGCCGTCACCCGCCTGCTTGTTGATGATTTTTTTCAGATAATCGGCAACCTGACCCTCATCCGTTATGTCGCTGACTTCCGCCTGCATTGCTTTGAGCATTTGCACAACCTTCAGGTTTGCGCCGCCGTGGCGCGGACCTTTGAGAGAACCGATACCTGCCGCAATTGCGGAATAGGTATCCGTCGCACTTGAGGACAGGACTCTCGTTGCAAAGCTTGAGTTATTACCGCCGCCGTGCTCAGCGTGAATCATCAGGCAAAGGTCGAGAAGCCTTGCTTCCTCAAGGGTAAACACCCTGTCCGACCGGATTGAGTTGAGGACGGATTCAGCCGTGCAGTGCTCCTTATTTATCGGATGAATATACATGCTCTTATGATAATAATGGCGGCGTTTCACCTGATAAGCATATGCCATTATTGTCGGAATTTGAGCCACAAGCTGAATTGACTGTCTTAAAACATTTTCAATAGATATATCATCCGGGTTTTCATCATATGAATATAGTGCCAGAACAGAGCGGGCAAGCTTATTCATAATATCCGGAGACGGAGCCTTCATTATCATATCTTCAATGAAATCCTCGGGCAGCTCGCGGCATTCTGCAAGAACCATGCAAAAATGGTCAAGCTGTGACTTTGTGGGCATTGAGCCGAAGAGCAGCAGCCATGCAACCTCCTCATAACCGAAGCGGTTTTCCTCCCTGCAGCCGTCAACAATTTCATTTATATCAATGCCGCGGAAAATCAGGTGGCCTTCTCTGGGCACGCGCTCGCCGTCGTCAACATAATAGCCTTCAACGCTGCATATACGCGTAAGCCCCGCCATAACGCCTGTTCCGTCAGCGTTGCGAAGACCTCTTTTAACATTGAATCTTTCAAAATCAATTGGGTTGATTATGTTATGTTTGCCGAATTCTTTGCATAATTTGGTAAGAGAATCATTGGAAATCGGAGAAATATATGTTGACATATAACACCACTCTTCACTTTCTAAATTAAATTAGATTTTATTTTACATCAAAACATACAAAAAAGTCAAGCTACTTCAAGTACATAAAAAAATAAAGGAGGATATTATGAAAAGTATCGGTTTAATCACGTTGCTGTTGGTTCTCGCGATGGTGCTGACACCGATTGCCGCCGTTTCACACGCGGAGAACGGAGAAGCCATTAAAACAACAACAGTAAAAACCACTCAAAAACAAACGGAGACCACGCAGGCCGCTTCGACGCAAACGGAGGACAATGCCTCGATAAAGGTGCTTCGCACAGTTTCGGGGACAGTTGAAACCTTATCTGCGCTTGAGTATGTGGTCGGTGCCGTTGCCGCCGAAATGCCCGCAACATACCATGAGCAGGCGCTGAAAGCTCAGGCGGTATGCTGCTACACCTATGCCCAGCGAATGAAGCTTGAGCAGTCGGAGAGCCCGGACAGCACTCTGAAGGGCGCAATAATCTCCGACGAAAGCACCTCGCATCAGGGTTATCTCTCCTCCGCAGAAAGAAAAGAAAAATGGGGAGATAAATACGATGAATACGAGAAAAAAATTGAGACTGCCGTATCCGCCGTGCTCGGTCAGGTAATGACCTATGACAATATACCTATTATTGCTGCATTTCACGCTATATGCCCCGGTCAGACGGAAAACGCCGAGGTTGTCTGGGGCGAGAGCGTCCCTTATCTTGTCAGTGTAAAGAGTGACGGCGATAAGCTTTCTCCGAATTATACAAATACTCTTGCTCTTACATCGGAACAGTTCTCGGAGGGTATATCCTCAATAGACGGCGTTGCTCTCGGCAAAGATGTGACAAAATGGGTTTCGGGCATAAAAACCTCCGGTGCGGGAACGGTTACATCAATAACAATCGGCTCAAAAGTCCTTACCGGCAAACAGGTACGGACTGCTTTGAAGCTAAGGAGCAATGCTTTTACCATTACCCTCACGGAAAGCACATTCACCATAAAAACAACAGGCTACGGCCACGCGGTGGGCATGAGCCAATACGGTGCCGACTACATGGCAAGGCAGGGCAGCACATATGAGGAGATTCTGAAGCATTATTACACCGGCATCACTCTTATGACAAGCTAACATTATTCCGCATGAGGATATTAATAGTTATTTAAAAAAATTGGGCTGTCTCAGCATGAGGCAGCCCGATGAAGCATACAAAAATTTTATTCCTCCGGAATAAATGCCTTGTGGACGGCATTTACGGCTCTGTCTGCATCCTTTGCGTCTATAAGAACCGAAATTTTAATTTCACTCGTTGCTATCATCTGAATGTTCACATCGACACTGAACAATGCTTCAAACATCTTTGAGGCTGTGCCGGGATGGGTCTCCATACCTGCACCGACAACAGAGATTTTGGCAACATCCTGATTGCAGACAATTTTAAGACCGTCAAGAATGTCAAAGCTCTTGAGCAATTCAACGACCTTGGGGCCGTTTTCGCGGCTGACGGTGAAGGAAATATCCTTGGTTTCGTCACGGCCGACAGACTGAAGAATAATATCAACATTCATGTTTTTTGCTGCTATCTTGCTGAAAATCTTGAAAGCTATGCCCGGAACATCCGGAACTCCGATTATTGAAACACGGGCAACGTCCGTGTCTTTTGTTACACCTCTTACCAGCATTTTTTCCATCTTGGCTACCTCCTTAACAATCGTGCCGGGAACGGGATTCAGGCTTGAAATAACTTCAAGCTCAACATTATATTTCTTTGCCATCTCAACCGAACGGTTGTTGAGAACCTGAGCGCCGAGGGTTGCAAGCTCGAGCATTTCGTCATAAGTTATCTCACTGAGCTTTTTTGCGCCCGGAATCTTCCGCGGGTCGGCAGTATAAACGCCCTCAACGTCAGTGAAAATCTGGCAGCGGTCCGCCCTCAATACCGCTGCGATTGCAACGGCGCTTGTGTCAGAGCCTCCTCTGCCAAGCGTTGTCACATCGTCATATTTGCAGCAGCCCTGAAAACCCGCAACGATAACGATGTTCCTTTTGCCCAGCTCAAGAAGCAGCCTGTCGGTCTTAATGGATTTGATTCTTGCACTGCCGTAGCTGGAATTTGTCTCAAACCCTGCCTGCCAGCCCAGAAGCGAAATTGAAGGGAAGCCCAGTTTATCAATTGCCATTGCAAGCAGGGCAATCGAAATCTGTTCACCGGAGGACAGGAGCATATCCATCTCACGTTTTGTCGCGTTCGGATTAATCTCTTTGGCCTTATTTATCAAATCATCCGTTGTATCACCCTGAGCGGAAACAACGACGACAACGTCATTTCCCTTCTTGTAAGTCTCGGTGACGATACGCGCAACATTCATCACGCGCTCGGCGTTTGCAACGGAGCTTCCGCCGAATTTCTGAACGATTAAGCCCATATTAACCCCCAAAATTCTGAGTGACACGGATAGTATGTGTAAGTCACAATGTCCCTGTCACAGCAACTCATATATAATATTAAAATCAATAGTCGGATATTCTGATTACCGAAAGAGGCTCAATAACATGCAGGGTCTCAAGCCTTGTGCGAAGCTCTCTCTCGGTCGCCTCAGGAGTTACAAACGCAAGCTCGTCGTCAGGAGCATTCTCCCTTGTGAGCAGCCTTATTTCTCCGAACACTTTTTTTGCGGCTTCAGCCGCAAGGGAGCAGCTTTCAGCCCTAGCTCTGATATAAAGTGCGGTCTTATTGTCGAGACAGTCAGCTATATAGTCGTCACTGCTGTCATCCCAACCGAAGAGCTTTTTCTTCTCAACATGCTTTGCGCAGTCGATAACATCCGCAACAACGGCGCTCGCCGTCGGCAGCTTGCCCGCTCCTCTGCCATAGAAAACAACGTCGCCTATTGCGTCGCCCCGAACAAGTATGGCGTTGAAAACATCGTCCACCCCTGCAAGCTGGCTGTGCCTCTCAACTATTGCGGGGCTGACCATGACGGATATTTTATTTTCGGAAAGCTTGACCGCGCGGCCGATAAGTTTTATTACTCCGCCCCACGACCTTGCATATTCAACATCTTCAAGCGTGATTTTTGTAATGCCCTCCGTGTAAACCTCATCGGGGTAAACGTGTTTGCCAAAGCAGAGGGAGGCAAGAATGCAGATTTTTCTGCAGGCGTCAAGCCCCTCAACATCGGCTGTGGGGTCTTTTTCGGCATAGCCGTTTTCCTGCGCGAGTTTAAGGGCATCCTCAAAGCTCATGCTCTGTTCAATCATCATCGTAAGTATAAAGTTGGTTGTGCCGTTGAGTATGCCCGCAATCTCATCAATTTCGTTTGCGGCAAGGCACTGACTTATAGGCCTGATTATAGGAATACCGCCGCCGACGCTTGCTTCAAAAAGGAAATTGACGTTCATTTCGGTTGCGGTCCGGAGAAGCTCATAGCCCTTTGCGGCAACAAGCTCCTTGTTTGAGGTGACAACACTCTTCCCCGCCTTCAGGCAGGCAAGCACAAAATCATATGCAGGATGAAGCCCGCCCATTGTTTCGACAACAATGCCGACCTCAGGGTCGTTAAGAATAATATTAAAATCCTTAATCATCAGCTTTTCGTTCACGTCGCCGTGAAAATCACGAAGGTCAAGGATGTATTTGAGTTCAAGCTGAATCTGCGTACTCTTCTTCACAATACTTTCATGGTTTTTATTAAATAACTCAGCAACACCGGAGCCAACAACGCCATACCCCATTATCGCAACATACATTTTTATCGCTCCTTGATTTGAACTTAATAACACGCAATATTTTAGCACAAATTATTAGCATAATAAAGAGTTTTTTTAACTTTTTGTAAATGTAAAAAAATAATTGTGTTTTTTAGAAAATCGGTGTAAACTAAATTCGATTAAATTAATTGAGGTATAGAATATGACAAAGACTGAAAGAAGAAAGCAAACATTAATCAATGCGGCTTTTTACATTTTAATATTTGGGGCATTCTACCTTTTTATGAGATATGCCTTTTCAATTTTTGCGCCGTTTATTTTTGCTTTTTTTGTGGCGATGCTGCTTCAAAGGCCGGTGAATTTCGTTGTCAGAAAAACACCGCTGAAAAAAGGGCTGGTTTCCACTGTCTTTGTTCTGATAACACTTGCGTTGCTTGTGACATTAATCTGTGCGGGGGGCTTGCGAATTGCTTCTGAGCTTAAAGGCTTGGGCAGCACGCTTGTCGCGAAGCTTGATGAACTGCCGGACACTCTTCAGGGGCTCAAATCATGGCTGCTTGTCAAAATCGGTTTTTTGCCCGATGTTCTTGAAAAATCTGTTGCAAGCAGTATTGAAGAACTGTTTAAAAACCTTTCAAGCACTGCCCCTGAAACGGCAAATGGCACAGCCGCCGCCAAAGAAAGCCTGAATCCGTTCGGCGGTCTTCTGTCAAACTTTGATATTTCAATTCTATCAACACCTTTGAGCGGAGTCTGGTCAACGGCAAAGCAAATCCCCAGCATCTTGGTTGCGTCAATTATTACTGTCGTGTCATGCTGCTTTATGACCTCGGGCTATGACGAAATTGTAAAATTCATAAAACTCCAGCTTTCAAAATCGGAAAGATTTGCGCTCTCCTCAACAAAGGGTATTTTCTTCTCGTCACTCGCCAAAATGATAAAAGCTTACCTGATTATTATTTTTATTACCTTCTGCGAAATGTTTGTCGGCCTGTTTATTCTTAAGCTTCTCGGCTTTTACAGCAGTGACTATATCATTGCTATTTCTCTGGTTATTGCGGTTGTCGATATATTCCCCGTTCTCGGCACCGGTACGATAATCGTGCCGTGGGCAATATATTCTTTCCTTTCAGACGAAATCGGCATGGGCATCGGTCTTCTGGTCATCTATGCCGTGATTTCCGTTATCAGGCAGGTAGTAGAGCCTAAGCTTGTGGCATCGAAACTGGGCATGTCGCCGATAATAACCATAATGTGCATGTATGTGGGGCTTCAGGTTTTCGGCTTCATCGGCATCTTCCTTCTGCCGATACTCGCAGTCCTTCTCAAACTCCTCAACGACGAGGGGATAATCCACCTCTGGCGCAATTAAGATATTGAACTGCCCATCATCTTCTCTCTTTTTCTCTCATTTTTTTAAAAAAAGGTCTTGACGTCAATTATTAATTGTGATATATTAATCGAGCGTCAAACGCTGGTGTAGCTCAGTTGGTAGAGCAGCTGATTTGTAATCAGCAGGTCGG
>CAZBHG010000027.1:9554-14798 GCA_964491735.1 uncultured Eubacteriales bacterium | reverse complement strand
ATAGGAGGCCCGGGAGGACCGGCAGGAAAAAACGGTTTTCAAAAACCGAAAAATACAAAGAAAACGCTGCTTAGGCTTTTAGGCTATTTAGTCAAAAACAAGTGGTTGCTCGCAGTAGTAGCTTTTCTTGTCGTAATCAGTGCAGGCTCGCAGGTTGCGGGGACATACTTTATAAAGCCCCTGATAAATAAATATATACTGCCTTTGGTTGGGACAAATCCGGGGGCTCAGCAATTAAGACCATTTTTATTTGCACTTATCGGCGTAGGCTCAATATATTTTGCCGGTGCTGTTGCGCAGTATATATATCAGCGCATTATGCTCATTATTTCGCAGTCAACCTTGAATACACTTCGCAAGGATTTATTTAACCATATGCAGGATTTGCCCATCAGCTTTTTTGACACGCACACACATGGCGAGCTTATGTCACGTTATACAAATGATGTCGATACTGTGCGTGAAGCAATAAGTCAGGGCATTGTGCAGATGATTTCATCGACGATAACGGTAGTCGGTACCTTTGTTATGATGCTTGTTCTTTCATGGCGGCTGACACTATTGATAGTAATAATGCTTTTTGTCATGTTTTTCTTTATCAAAAAAATCGGCGGGCAAAGTGCCAAGTTTTTCAGACGTCAGCAAAAAGCAGTCGGCGAAGTTAACGGTTATATTGAGGAGCTTGTTGAAGGTCAGAAGGTCGTAAAAGTCTTCTGCCACGAGGGCTACACAAAAGCAGGTTTTAAAGAGATTAACAATGAGCTTAAATATTCCGCAACCAATGCCCATACCTATGCGAGTATCCTGATGCCGATAATGGGCAACCTTTCATATATAAACTACGCCGCAACGGCAACTTTGGGCGGTTATATGATTATTAAAGGTATAGGCGGCATGAGCATTGGAACTATCGCCTCTTTCCTTCAATACACACGCCAGTTCTCACTGCCCATAACACAGGTATCTCAGCAGTTCAACAGCTTCCTTGCCGCTCTTGCGGGTGCGGAAAGAATATTTGAAATTATTGATACGCAGCCCGAGCAGGATGACGGCTATGTAACTCTCGTTAATGCCAAAGAAAACGAATTCGGTGTGTTCACCGAATGTGAAGAAAGAACAGGTATCTGGGCATGGAAACATCCGCATAGCGATGGCACCCTGACTTATACAAAGCTGACGGGTGATGTGCGTTTCGAGAATGTCACTTTCAGCTATGACGGCAAGAATACTGTGCTGGACGATATATCCCTTTATGCAAAGCCCGGTCAGAAAATTGCATTTGTCGGCTCGACGGGTGCGGGCAAAACCACAATCACCAATCTCATCAATCGGTTTTACGATGTGAATAACGGCAAAATAACATATGACGGCATCAACTTAAAAAAAATCAGGAAGGATGACCTGCGCCGCTCGCTTGCAATGGTTTTGCAGGACACTCATCTTTTTAACGGCACTGTCAGGGACAATATAGCTTACGGCAGGCTTGACGCTTCCGATGAAGAAATAATTGAAGCCGCAAAGCTTGCAAATGCAGATTCATTTATTACAAGACTTCCTCAGGGTTATAATACTATGCTGACGGGAGACGGAGCAAATCTCAGCCAGGGGCAAAGGCAGCTGCTTGCGATTGCCAGAGCGGCGGTTGCAAACCCGCCCGTCCTTATCCTTGACGAGGCGACAAGCTCGATTGATACAAGAACAGAGCGCCTCATCGAAATGGGCATGGATAAGCTCATGGAGGGCAGAACGGTGTTTGTCATTGCGCACAGGCTGTCAACCGTACGCAATTCCGATGCAATAATGGTGCTTGAACACGGCGCGATTATTGAAAGGGGCAGCCATGAATCTCTCATCGCCCAGCAGGGCAAATATTATCAGCTCTATACCGGTCAATTTGAACTGGATTGAACACGAAATCACGGCACCGCTTTTTGCGGTGCTGTTTTTTTAAGAAAAATTAAGTGTTAAGCGTATGCAATAATTGACATTAATATTATAATGTTATATAATAAATCTAACCATATTAAATACCTGAAAGGAGACCATTTATAATGGACCCTGACCCTGCAACGGGAATTGTACTAAAAATAATCTTTTTGTTTATCCTTGTTATGATTAACGGCTTTTTTGCCATGAGCGAGATAGCGATTATCTCTTTGAACGACAATAAAATTGATAAGATGGCAAACGAGGGGAACAAAAAGGCAAAACAGATTCAGAGGCTCACAAAAAATTCAAGCAGTTTCTTATCGACGATTCAGATTGGCGTTACACTCGCCGGCTTTTTGACATCTGCATCAGCTTCCCAGTCATTTGTTGATATGCTTTCCGGTGCAATTCTGCGTACCGGTGTTCAGACACATATCCCTGCGGGAGTTATAAGCGGCTTTTCACTTGTGGTTATCACAATGATTATGTCTTACTTCTCACTTGTTCTCGGTGAAATTGTGCCGAAAAAAATCGGAATGCAGTCGCCTGAAAAGGTCTCGTTTGCGGTTGCGGGCATGCTGACAGTTTTCGCAAAACTTGCGACACCCCTTGTCAAGGTGCTTTCCATTTCAGCAAACGGCATTGTCCGCATTTTCGGCATTGACCCGAATGCGAACCTTGAGTCTGTCACGGAAGAGGAAATCCGCATGATGGTCGATGTCGGTGAGGAACACGGTGTCATTGAGGACGTCCAGAAGGAAATGATAAACAATATTTTTGAGTTTGACGACATTAACGTGGGCGACATTATGACGCACCGGACGGACATGGCGGCGGTTGAGGCAGACGAGCCTCTTGAAGAGGTTATAAGTATTGCAATAGAAGATGGCTATTCCAGAATCCCCGTCTATGACGACGATCCGGACAATATTATCGGTATCGTTTATATTAAGGACCTGCTGAAATATATCGGGAATGATTTGCCTGAAGGCAAAAAACTCAGGGACATTATGCGCGACGCCTACTATGTGCCTGAATCAATGCGCTGCGGCGAGCTGTTCAAGGAGATGACTGACAGCCATGTTCAGATGGCGGTTGTTGTTGATGAATACGGCGGCACGGCAGGCATCGTAACCTTTGAGGATTTGCTTGAATCAATCGTCGGCAATATTCAGGATGAGTATGACAACGAGGAGGAAGAAATCTCAAAGATTGATGAAACGACTTTCACCATTGACGGCGTAACGGACATTGAAGAGGTCAATGAACTGATAGGCTCAAAAATTCCGGAAGGCGATTATGACACACTCGCAGGCTTTTTAATCAGCAATCTTGGCTTCTTGCCAAAGGACGGTGAAATGGACGAGGTGTTTTATAAAAACCTGAAGTTCACCGTGCTCAATGTTGAGGACAGACGAATTGGAAAAATCAGAGTTGAAATTTTGCATGTTGAAAATAACGAGGAGGACGAGAGCAAAGATTAATTTTTCTGTAAACGTGTTTAAGAATGGAGAGGGAGTGTTTTTATGTTTTTCAAAAGACTGGCAAGTATTGTGGTTTCAGCGGTAATTGTCCTTATCGGCGGTGGAACAACTCCGCCTGTAGTGGAAAAGGAACAGATTTGCTATCCATATGTTATGGTTCACGGCATGGGAGGATGGGGCGACACAAGCTCAATCAACAGTGTCTTATCTTATTGGGGCGCGACAACCGGGAATCTGGTTGAATATCTGAATGAAGAGGGCTACGACTGCTATGCTGCATCCGTCGGCCCATTCTCAAGCGCGTGGGACAGGGCCTGTGAGCTTTATGCTGAGTTGACAGGTGCAACGGTCGATTACGGGGCGGCGCATTCCGAAAAATACGGTCATGCGCGCTATGGCAGAACATATGACGAGCCGCTGCTTGAAGGCTGGGGCAAAAAAGATGAAAAAGGCAACTTAAAGAAGATAAATCTCTACGGTCACAGCTTCGGCGGCGCGACGGTGCGGCTATTTACCTATCTGATGGCAAACGGCAGCAAGGAAGAAATTGCCGCTGCATCGCCTGACGGAGTTTCGCCTCTTTTCACCGGCGGCAAGGGCAACTGGATTTTCAGCGTCACCACAGCTGCGGCACCGCATAACGGCACAACTTTGCTTTATTCGCTCAACAAAAATGTTATGGACACGTTACTTCCGATGCTCTATGCGGGTATCTCGGTATTCGGCAGCTCGGGCATGAATAATTATATCGACATGCAGCTGGATCAGTTCGGAATGACGCAGGAAAACGGCACGATAAGCCTTACAAATGAAAAGATTATGGAGCTTGCGGAATCGGACGATAATGTGTTCCATGACCTTACTCTTGATGGAGCCGAGGATCTGAATAAAACAATGTCAACCGTTGACGGTATTTATTATTTCTCATTTTCCGTTCAGGGTACAATACGCAACGAAAGCACCGGCTATCAGGTTCCGACGGCGGATATGCTGGGCGTACTCAAACTGCCCGCAACCCTTATGGGTAAATATTCGGTCAATGACAAGTCGGATTATGCTATCAATGAGGATTGGCTGCCAAACGATGGGCTTGTGAACACGATATCCGCCTATGCTCCGTTCGAAGATGAATCGATGGAGTATATTAAAGGTGCCGAGATAAAAGGTGTATGGCAGAAGATGCCCCTTACATACGGCGACCACGGTTCGGTTATAGGTCTTATGGCAGATAAAGAGGAAACACACACCTTTTTCATTAATCATATGGATATGATAAACACACTGAAATAAGGAGCTAAAATAGTGAAAAGGCTGCCTGTTATTCCATATCCTGACTATGTAGAATTCCTCGGGGGTGAGGTGGAAATCACCCCCGAGGTTTCCGTAATAGAAACTAAAATAGCCGAAAGCGAAAATCCTGAAGGTTATGAACTCGAAATCAGCTCTGATGGCATTTGCATCAGAGCCGCCCGCGGTGCGGGCACTTTTTATGCCCGGCAGACACTCAAACAGCTTTCTGCCATGAAAAAAGTGCCGTGTGTGCTGATAAAGGACAAGCCTGCCTATAAATACAGGGGCATTATGCTGGACAGCGTCAGGCACATGACCGATTTTGAAGATATCAAAAAATTTATAGATGCCGCAGCTATGTTCAAATTCAATGTTCTGCACTGGCACCTGACGGATGACCAGGGCTGGAGAATCGAGACGGATTCTTGGCAAAGGCTCCTTCAGGTCGGCTCAAAACGCCCTGCTTCAGAATTCGGCAATGAAAATGACATGCATGAATACGGCGGGTACTACACAAAGCGGCAGCTTCGTGAAATTGTCG